>DAFX01000004.1:0-1589 GCA_002495535.1 Euryarchaeota archaeon UBA433 | reverse complement strand
TTTCCATGAACCATCGAGTTGCTCTATTTCCCACCGGCGCCGCCGGCAAAAGGGCCCTTATGTTGGTCGCCATTATGCTGTGTTCATCGGTTGCTCCAATCATGATGGTCCCCGGTGTTTCAGCACACGAATCAGCGAACGACACCGTATGGCCAAAGACTGGCAGCAACGATACTGGTTGGGTTCAATTGGATGCTCTTGGAGCTAACCCCGACACTGGCGCTCAAGCATCTGCGGATTGGACGCTTGAATTCGCCCCTGGTGCAGATCTCTCCAATGTGTCGTTTCAAGTTCGCGTGAACGGCAGCGACGGTTTGATGATCGAAGAACCAATGTTGCTGGCCAACGACATTGGCGTGAACCTGCTTGACTGGAGAGGGCTCGGAACTTTTGGTGCAGAGGACTCATTCGCCGGTACCAATCCATACGACGGACGCCTGGCACCCAACAGCGATTCGGGAGCAACATGGACGTTGCCTTCGGATGCCGTCATCACCGACCTGGTGATTGAAGCCTTGGCCCCCGTTGACCCTGCTGTCTCTTTTGAGCCGATTTCGTTGGACATTGGAGCAACGGCTGTTCATCCTGATGACGGGCGCATGTACCTCGCAATTCTCGATGATGTGTTGCTGCTCGATTACAACAACGACCCTCCAATCATCGACATGCTTGAATTTGAAAGCGATGTTCTTGACATGGAAATCGATACTACAAACAACCTCATTCATTTCCTCACCGCCGAAGATGGCTTCAGTGCAATTTCTCTTATCGATTCCAGTGCCCAGGTTGTCTTACCGGACTCTGAAGATCCAGAATTCGTGAGCATGGATCAATTCGCCGTCACAAGCGGCGGTGTATTCGCTGCTGGCACCAGCGGTTTGTTCACTTGGAACGCCGGAGTTTGGAACGAAGTGGATGCCCTCGGCGGCGCCCCGGTCCTCGGTATGCTCGAAGTGGATAACGTCCTCTACGTTTCAACCGATGGCGATGGAATCATGCGCTACTCGATTGCAAATGGCGTCATGTTGTCGGATTGGTCCACGGCGAACTCGCTTCATTCCGATGCAGTAACAACGATGCTTGTATCGGGCAATCAACTGCTCTTAGCATCCGAAGATGCCGGGCTCGCCCGCTACGACTGGAGCTCTGGCTTTTGGTTGTCCACTTGGAACAGTGGGAACTGGCTTGCAAGCAACGACGTTGTCGGCCTTGCCCGTTCGGCAAACACGCTCTACATCCTCAATGGTGATTCGCTTCACACCTACAACACAGCAAGCAACGTCTTTTCTGGGTCTCAAACTATCGATGCCTTTGGCCTTGCAGGCGATGGTCAGGATTTGATTCTATGGCCAAATTCTGGTGCTCGCTCGCCCGGGTCGGAATTGATTCTCGTCAGCGATGGCTATGGGGCATTGGTCGAGTTGACCCCCGGCTCCACGCCACTCAACACCGGCACCCTCTTGCTTGGAAGCGGGCCAACATCTGGCCAAATGATCGATGCAACTCAACTCGATGGGGTGTTGTTTGTCGCTACTGACGATCAATACCTGAACCGGTTTGATACGCAAGCCTCTCGCTGGATTGAACCT
>DAFX01000011.1 GCA_002495535.1 Euryarchaeota archaeon UBA433 | reverse complement strand
ATCATCCCCACGCCCAATCCAAAGGAGACCAGCCAACCACCTTGGTTTGCAGGGGACCAAGAAAGTGGTCGCTTTTCGATTTTCAAATGCCAAAAGGCGGGAAGGCCAAAAATCCACAATTTCGTCAAAATAAAGACCACAACAGCCAGCATGCCTGCTTTGAGGACAAAACCTGTCGTGACTGAAATCGTTGGTGCAATGGAGACCAAGATCAAACCAAGCAATGCCAATTTAGCACTGGTTCGACCTTCTTGTTCGTCTGTCGAAATGAGTTCCATTGGCTAAATGTGGATGCTGCACGCCTTGAAGTTTGAGCCAGCGACGGGGCTCAACTGTTCATTTCGTCCTTCAGTGCTGCCAGTGCACCACTTGCTGGGGGGAGAGGAAGGGGCAGGCCACCTGGAAGAGGGAGGGGTGGCAGAGGTTTACCATCAGGATCCAATAACACAGGCAAGGATGGTGCTTCTTCCTTCTTGACTTGTTCAAATCCGCTGTCCAATGGGGTGCGAAGTTTCAAAATTCGTGATTCATCAATACGAACGAAGGTGGCCCCATAGATGTGCCCGGCTTCTGGATTTTCAGGTTCAACCAAAACGGTGTGGCCGTGACCAGGGGTTTGGAGAAGCGCCACGATGTCTTCTCCAGCAGTTTGATCTTCCCACAATTTTGCAGTAGAGGCTCTGATTTCTGCAAGCTGACCCCGGCGCCGTTTTTCGATGCGCTCACGGACTGCTTCATGGGTGATTCTTCGTTGTTTGACCGTCGCTTCAATGTCGGCATCTTCAACCGATTCAGCCGAAACTTCGACGACAAATTCGTCAGCGGTGTGGACGTCTTCCATTTCCAAGGTCACTTCAACGAGTTCTTCTTCATCGTCGTCTGAATCCTCTGCGAGTGCTGCAAGAGCAGCGGCTTTCTTGGCTTCGGCAGCCTGAATCTTTGCAAGTTTCCGCTCGCGAAGCGTTGCTCCATCCATCGGTTCTTCAGTGACCGCTTCTGGAATGTCGAGTCCTGTGTCTTCTTCCTCTTCCTCCGCTTCCTCAACAGCCGCAACTGCAGGCGTCCGAGTTCGTTGAGTTCGTTTTGGTTGAGGCGTGCCCGTGGCGCTGATGAACACCAACGATGCAAAAATGATTGAAGCGACCAGACCCCAGCCCACTTCGTCTTTGAGTGAACTGGCGAAAGCAATGTAAATCGCAGTGGCGGTGAGGGCGTAACCCCCCGACATCCTCTTGAGAAATACCATGTGCCTCACTGACTCCAAAGTGGCTTAACTTATCATGCTGATGGCAACTGTCGTAGCAAGTCTTCAAGCGCTCGGGAACGATGGCTGAACTTTTGCTTTTCTTCGATTGAAATCCCACCGAACGTTGCACCGTGTGTGCTCACCGCCCCGTAGGTCCCCGGTGGTAACGGTTCGCCTTCTTCATCAAGATCAGATGGAACGAAGATTGGATCGAAGCCGAATCCTTCGCCTTCGGTGATTTCATGTGCAATCCACCCGGGGCACGCGCCGTTGCCAATGAGAAGTTCTCCGTTGACCCACATCACCGCCACAGCTTTGAAAGCGGCCTTGCGCAAACCTGCGGATTGCACAGGGTCTTCTGAACCAAGATGACTAAGCAAGCGCAAAATTCCGTCACACCTCAGGGTTTGAAGTGCATAGGATGCGTAGACGCCGGGAAAACCGTCCAGTGCCTCGATGAAGAGTCCTGCATCTTCGACGAGAAGCAGATCGTTTGGGTGCTGCAAGAAGGGGATTGCTTGTTCGATTTTTGACATGGCAACATCGGTCAAACTTTCGGCCTGTGGTTCTATGACGCTGCCTTCAGGTACCACAAGTTGCTTGACATCATAACCGAGTGGTTGCAGATGGTGTGCTGCTTCTTTGACCTTTCCTGGGTTTCCTGTGAGAAACCAAACGGTGCGTCCCATGGCTTGCCGAGGGGGTGCGGGCTTTGAGATGTGCGCCTCAAATCATCGCTCATTCCCCCATCTTTCCGGCAGACTTGTTAGGTGAGATGTCGCCCAACAACCATGCTCCAACAGATTGCCTTGGTTGCCCTTGGGGGAGCGGTTGGTGCTGCTTTACGCTACGTTGTTGGTGAATGGCTAAGCAGCGATGGATTTCCATTTGCAACGCTTAGTGTCAATCTGGCGGGCTCTTTTCTTCTCGGATTGCTCACCGTTGGCATAGCCCAAAATCTAGTTTCGACCGACATGGCCCTGATTGTTGCAACAGGTGTTCTTGGGGCGTTCACCACCATGTCGACCTATTCAGTTGAAACCATCGAACTCTTCGATCAAGGAGAATCGGCAATGGCTTTCACATACATTGGATTGACCATGTTGATTTGCCCCCTTCTTGCCTTTATTGGTTGGAAAGCAGGCGAAGTCTTGTGGCTATGAGTGCCCACCCCATCGCACGGCATGGGTTTATGTAGAGCATCATTGATGGAGATGTGAAGGTTGAGCGGAGATGAAATCTTTCGTAAGACCTAAGAGATGAGACCATGGCTACAAACGCATTAATTGACAAACTAAACGAAGCCCTTGGATGGGAATTGAGGGCGATTAACATGTACGCCCATTATGCTGCCAACGTCAAAGGCATCCACCGTCTACAACTTTCACCGATGTTTGATTCTGAAGCGACGGAATCTCTGATGCATGCGAACACCGTTCGGATGTCGATTGTCAAGTTGCAAGGCATTCCCGTAACTGAAAGGAACCCTCATCCAATCACGCACACAACTGATTATGCAGAGATGCTACAATTTTCTCTTGAAACTGAATCTCAAGCTGCGGCCGTATATGGAGAAGTTATGATTCAACTCGAGCAAGCCGCTGACCAAGATTTGAAAGACGCCATTGAACAAATTTACCTCGCAGAATTGCGAAGTGTGGAAGAATTGCGTCTGTTGATGGAGTAATCAGCCGTGATAGCGCACTCGCGTGCGCACATTCTCCAATCGCTTCAGCACTTCTGAGGCGGTAGGAACTGCGCCTCCAGTTTGCTCTTGGGGCGGGCCTTGACGCTCCTCCTCGTGGCTGTACCCAGTCAGCAGATGATCGATGGCGTGCTCCACATCAGGGTGCGATGCGCCCAAGATTTCATCGATCACGTGCAAATCGATACCAAAGCGTTCGACTTCATAATCGATGACAGCAAGCCCGAAATCAATGAGAAAAGCCTCGCCTTGATCGTTGATCAACACGTTGTTGGTTGACAAATCACCGTGCGTCACCGCAAGGCGGTGAACGTTCCGAATAGCCGCACCAGTGCTTTCCAACGCTGTTCGAAGAAACGCAGGGTCGAGGGTCGGGTCGCGCAGCACCTCGATGAGCGGGCGTCCTGAGATTTGTTCCATGATCATGGTCCCTTGTTCAGGATCTAAATCAAATAAGGCAGGTACTGCAAGGCCAGCTCTGTGCATCCGGACCAACAAACGTGCCTCGCTCATCATTCTGCGGTGGCCTAATCGATGATCCAAATCAGGATGCCTCCAAGCCCTTGGGCGCCTCAATTTTCTGACAGCCGGGCGGCCCATCCACAGGCCAGACCACACTTCAGCCTCGGCGCCGAGGTGAAGGCGTTGCTCCTCTTGGAAGACCATGGAGGGGGGTCTGAGCGCTGGTTTATCAATTCTGCAGATGTGGATTGATTCAAAAAGGAACACTTGGTCGGTCACATGAGTCACCATGACCGTGTCACTTCCTATGTGCTCCGTGGATTTCATGGACACCTCGCTTTCAGTCGAGGAGCAGGCGATCTCAGATCGAATCAATGAACTCAGGGCTCAATTGGGTGACGAGTTGCTGATCCTCGGCCACCACTACCAAAGAGACAGCATTGTCATGCATGCAGATTTCCTGGGCGATTCGTTCATGCTCAGTCAAATGGCTGCTGAATCCAAGGCAAAGTACATCGTGTTTTGTGGCGTTCATTTCATGGCAGAATCTGCTGACATTCTGACCAACGAGGATCAGTATGTGATTTTGCCCAACCTCAGAGCGGGCTGTTCAATGGCTGATATGGCAACGCTTGGTGAAGTCGAGGTCGCATGGGATGAAATCCTGCAACAAACCGGTCTTGCTGATCCAATTCATCGCCCCGATCCAATCGCCCCTGCAAGCCAAGATGAAGCCTGTTTGGTTCCAGTCACATACATGAACAGCAGCGCAGACCTGAAGGATTTCGTTGGCCGGCATGGTGGTATTGTCTGCACGTCGACAAATGCAGCAGGTGCACTGGAGTGGGCTTTCGAACGAGCAGGGCCGAAGGGTTCAGTGCTCTTTTTCCCTGACCAACACCTTGGCAGGAACACCGGTGCAGCAATGGGCATTGATGAAGCACAAATGCCAACTTGGACCCCGGGGATTGGCGCAATGGGTGAATTGGACGGAAGCCGAATTATTCTCTGGCACGGTTTTTGTTCTGTGCATAAGCGGTTTACCGTCGCTCAAGTCGAAGAATTCAGAGCGCGTGAACCAGAGGGTATTGTTGTCGTCCACCCAGAGTGCCCTAAGGCAACCGTGGATGTGAGCGATGCAAACGGTTCGACTCAATACATTCGCAACTTTGTTGCCCAACAAGATTCAGGTGCCAAGATTGCAATCGGTACGGAGATCAACATGGTCGCCCGCCTGGCACAAGAACACCCCGACAAGCACATCGAATGTTTGGACGACGAAATTTGCCCATGTTCTACCATGTACATGATTCATCCAGCCTACCTCATGGATGTCTTGGAACGAATCGTTGATGGCGAAATCCCGAATCAAATCAGCGTGCCCGCTTCAATTCAAGCCGGTTCCTTGCTGGCTCTTGAACGCATGCTTTCCATCAAGAAATGATGCTCACTCTTCTTCTGAAATGGGCCTCGTAGCTCGTTCTGATTGACGTTGGTAAGCGTAGACGAAAGCCAATAAGAATACCGACAACAATCCAATTTGCATGATTATGTTCGAATACACGGTAAATTCCGGAGTCCAGCTGTGAATATGAACGGTGATCAGGCCATTTTCATCTTCTTCAAAATACACCAGATGATCTGTGAGAACTTGCGGGCCAAACTGATGGAGTTCATCTGAGGTGAGGAGCATTGTTTGATTCTCGGTCAAATTGAGGAATTGAATTTCGCCATCCATGTATTTTGCTTGAGGGCGAGTGGGGTCCAAATGGTCCCGAATCGACCAGGCCAAGATTCCGTTGTTGAGGGATGGGTCACTGACCTGATATTTCGGATCGCTTGCCAGCCATTGTCCATCGCTGCTTCGGTTGTAGATGACCAACCTGTCTGTTGCGGTAACGTTCACGGTTGCAACCAAGTATTGCTCATCAAACACGATGTTTGTGATCGTCGCATTTGACATGTTCACCTGTGTGCCCCAAGCGTTCAACACCTGGTCTTGTTCCACAGGGGCTGTTGCGTTGATTTCTTTGATTGCAATTGACCCAGTGGCTCCAATTCGTGCGAAATGCACCGTGGTAGGTTCGTCTTCATAGACCAAAGCCAGTTCCAATTGAGCCGCCTGTACGTGGAGAATAGAACGTTCGCTCAGCCCCATCTCGATGGCCATCCCGTTTAGATCCATGGCGCTGATTTCACCATCGGAGAGCATGATGATGTATCCACTGTTTTGTGAGGTCGTGAGCAGAATTCTGTCCGGCTGTTCTGAGGGGATTTGCAGATCTATTGCGAAACCAGTTTCCGCGTTTTGAACGTTCAAATCAAAGACCATCAAAGCCGTCGAATTCGCAACCACCAAATGGTCCCCTTCCACATCAAACGGTGCATTGAGATCAATGCTTCCGTTCAGCACTTCAATTGGCTCCTGATCAAGATCACTCAAGTCATGAATAAGCAACACTGCGCCGGTACTTTTGCTGTCGATGGTGGCCATCCAACCGTCTGCTGCTGCAACATCCTGTGGGGCTTCAACGCCGCCAGCCGGTAGGCTTTGGTGGCTCAATTCCCATGTGATCACAGCGAACAAGACAATGAAAATGGCCAACACAATGGTTCCAGTTTCCCTACTGGATGGTTCTCTGTAGCGTGAAACGAATTGTTCAATCCGACTGAATGCGATGCTAAGAGCCTTCTTTGGATTGGTAAGCACAGTCACCACTCGAGAGTTGATGGTCCGCTCATCAAAGATGCTCCACCACTTTTCCGATGTGCGTCCGGCAAGTGTGACCGCTAAGCTCGCAATCAATACGCCGCCAATGATGTCGATGAACCAGTGAATTCCGAGGTAAATAATTGCGAATGCAGTCACAACGATGTAGACGAACACTAGAGATCTGTATCGGTTCCATCGACGATCTTCATCAAACCGAGTCAGGCACAGCCATACAGCGAAAGGAATTCCTATGTGAAGGGAGGGAAAGCCGTTGGTGAACGGATCGATTCGACGGAACCAATCTGCGATTTCAGGCGTTAGATCGTAGGCGAGGGTCTCCATTCCCGGAATGTAATCGCCAGTCACCCGGACGTTGAAAAACAAGTAGAACGGTATGGCGAGAATGTACACCCAGGCAAGGGAGAGGGTCATTCTGTCCGCAATCCAGCGGTCATCGAAGAAAGCAAAGTAGAAAATTGAGACGTAACAAATGAACATGAATCCAGCGACATAGAAATGCGTCAGTGCTGCTGTGAGCCAAGGTGTTTCGAATGCCAATTGTACATCATAAGCGAGCGTGCCTTCCACTGCAAAGATCCAGGGGGTCATATCAAGGCCGGTGTTGGCCATGATGATGCGGTCAAGTTGATCGAGCATATCTTTGGAATTGTAGATGATCATCACGATGATGACGTGGACCCAATACCGGCGAATGAAGTCGATGAAGGTCGGTAGAGTTAGATTCATCCAAGGTTGCTTGAACACTGGAAGCAACAAGACGCCAAGAGCCAAAGCGCTCACCATCCATGTCAGGTAAATACCGTCCATCCTTCGACCTCCAACCCGTGTGGGGTTGGGTTGGCTTCATCAAACCCTCGTCGACGATGAGGCTGAAATGTGAATTGTAAGACTCACCAAGCACCGTGGACATAAGGTCGTCCATTATCGGGGTCGCGACGATTTGCCAAGTCCCAAATGCGTTCAAATCGATAGATACCACTTGAACAACCAGTCGACCACTCGAAGCCCAGGGCGTAATTGCCAACGGTCCGAACCTGCGGTTTTTCTTTTGGATGCGCCTCAACTTGCCGGCGCAAAGTTTTGCTTGACTCGTCTTGATTTCGCAGTGGGGAGCATTTTGCACAAGGGCACGCATGACGAAGATCGTCGTATGTTATTGTGTAATTTGAGCCGTCATCGTAGGTGAGGGCGACATCGACCTCTCTGCGTTCGAAGCGAGTGAGGGTTGGCATTTCTTCGCTCATGGAATCACCTCAAATGATTTCCAAGCCGGGGCCTGAACCGTCGACAATTTGACCTTGAAGTGCAGCGACTACCTTTCCGAAAGCTATGGCTGAAGGCCCTTCTGGTTCACTGACAATGCGATGCACGCCGTCATCGCCGCCACGGACGAATCCGGGGTCAAATGGTAAGGCGCCAAGGAATGGCACTCCAAATTCTTCTGCGGTGGATTTTCCGCCACCTTCTTTGAAGATGTCAATGGTGATGGAAAAGTTCCCTTCCCCATCTGTGTTGGCTTTGAGGGTTTTTCCTGCTGGTCCAGCGATTTGGACCTCGCTGTTTGGCGACGCCTTTCCATTGATGGTGTACCCGCTCATGTTCTCAACAACCCCGAGCACTGGCACTTTGAGTGATTCAGAGAAGGTGATGGATTTGCGACTGTCTAGCAAAGCAACATCTTGTGGCGTTGTGACGATGACCATGCCATCGATGTCGGGCAAAGACTGGGCGACTGTGAGTGGCTCGTCGGAGGTGCCTGGAGGGAAATCGATGATCAAGTAATCGAGGTCGCCCCATTCCACGTCCCCAATGAACTGCTGAATTGCTCCAAGCTTGATTGGGCCACGCCATACTACAGGTGTGTCTTCGTTATCGAGCAGGAAAGCCATGGAGATGACCTTGACACCCAGATGGCCTTGTGCGGGATGTATACGCCCGGATTCAACATGCAGGCGTCGCCCGTCCAATCCCATCATCTTAGGGACATTGGGTCCGGTAATGTCGATGTCAAGGATCCCAACTTTGAGTCCTTGTTGAGCCAATGCCAAAGCCAGTCCTGTTGACACAGTTGACTTTCCAACCCCGCCTTTTCCAGACAAAACCATGACCTTGTGCTTGATTTTCTTGCCGATTTCTGCCATGGACATCTTTCGCTTCATCTGAGCGTAGGCCTGTTCCATCTGCTTCTGTTCTTGAGGGGACGCCTCGGGCGGTGCTTCGCCACTGTTGGCTCCGTGCTGAGAGATCGGTGAATCGGACATGGCCTTAGGACTGAAAGGGCCTACTTCAATCCACCTTTCATTCATTGAATCATTTGTTCCACTGATTTACTATCAAATGAACCGTAAAAGTGATCGCTAGGAAGACGCCTGAAAGGACCACGTTGAATGTTTGATCGGCATAGGCGTAGGCCAAGCCGAGGCTCAAAGGAAGACTCACAGCAAATCCAACATTGAATGCCAATCCCTTCAGCTCACCATCGTTCCCTCCAGCAAGCCATGCTACGACCGGCCCCATGCACAAGGTCATCATGGTGAGAAAAATCGCAATGCTTCGAAAGAGAACATCATGCCCGTTGGCCGCCGCGAAGATGTGACCTACGAACGCTGCAATGTAGACAAAGCCTGCCAGGACGGCCCCCTTGGTGACGCTGGTTTGCCCGGCCATGTGGTCCCCAACCATTGCTGGTTTGAGAACGCTCTTATCGCATCTATGGAGGTGGGCTTAATACCCCTTGATGTGTAGGGACACTATGCGTCTCTTGTTCGTGTGCGTGGGCAACTCTTGTCGATCTCAAATGGCTGAAGGCCTTGCTAGAGCTATGGGCTACGAGGCGGATTCTGCAGGTACCACGCCGGCTTCATCTATTGCCGTCAATGCTGTCAAAGTGTTGGAAGCCCGTGGTATTTCCACCGAGGGTATGCACCCCAAGAGCGTCGACTTGTTCACTGCAGATGGGTATGATTACGTTATTTCCATGGGCTGTGGCGTGGAATGCCCTGCGATGAAAATCGATCAAGATTGGGGACTTGATGACCCGGTTGGAGGCCCCCTTTCACAGTATGAAGCAACGGCTGATGAGATTCAACGACGCTTGAATTTGTTGTGAAAAAGAGCCTCGGAGTATGGCGTTTTCTAATCGTTTTGGTGCGAGCGCCGGGATTTGAACCCGGGTTCAAGCGTTGGCAACGCTCGGTGATAACCGCTACACTACGCTCGCAGAGGTATTCGTTCCACCGAGCGGGGGTATAAACGGTTATCGGCGGTTAAGGATGCTCACTGCAAGCCGAACATATCTTCGCCATCTTTTCGCTTAGGCCCGTTGCGAATCGATACGATCACAATAGCCACTACCACCACTGCGAACAAAGCCAAAATACCAACCAGCACTCCGGTTGAGAGGAAATCATTGCCTTTGATGAGTGGTGAATCAGATTCAGAAAGACTCACTGCGATTGATACAAAACCGGTTGTCTCGCCGTATGAATCCGCTGCTTGGATGAGGATTTCGTGGGTACCTAAGGGAATGCTCGGGCGCACGCTCATTTCTGCCGTGAAGATGCCATCGCCTGCAATTCTGTCACCATCTCGCCCCTCGTCGTTCATGGCAACCCAAGTGGTTCTGGTGCCAAGAGGCGTGAACACACCAAGGTTGGCCTGAGCCACCGTGACCCCATCGGCATCGTAGATCTCGATCTCGAGCAACTCTACGGAGGCTTCGTCCCCCTTGTTGAGCGAGAGCGTTCCGGGAGGTAAAATCGAAGGAGGGGTGTTGTAGACCAAGATTGTTACCGGATTCATGACGTCATCTGGAATGTAATGTTCACCGTAGAGTGCCTCATGAGAATCATTGGCAGCAAACCCATGCCACGCATTCACAGTGCTCTTTTTACCTAGGCTGTCCGTGAGAATAAATTGTAAATCGTGCTCGCCGGGCGCAATCGTAGCTGGAATGGAGAAATTACCGGCCCAAACCCCGTTTGTGTTTGTCAACTCAACCAAGTTTCCACCTTGGTCGCGCATGTCAATTTCAACCGAATCAACACCGTGGCCGTCGTAAGCCTGAGCGTTGATGATCACCGTCACCCCTCTTGGACCACGGTCAGGAATCATATCGACAGATGTCAATCGAGGTCCTTGATTGACCACCTCGACCGTCCCTTGCCCCTCCATCTGGGAACCAAACCAGTCGATTGCCGTGACATTGAGCGTGACGTTGCCGATTTGCAGGCCTTTCACTACGTGTTGAGTTGTGTAGCGGTCATCACCAATTGCCGCATCCCCATTGAGGCCGCGGTCGTTGAGTGTGACCACTTCACCGCCCAAAGGCGTAAGGTCAACGGTCACCGTTTCGATGTTGTATTCTGCATCGACCACGTGTGCCACAAGGGTAGCGGTGCTCCCTCCTTCACCGATGGCAATGCCTTCAACAAGGCCAAGTTCGACCAGAACCGGTGCAGAGTTGTTTTCAGCGGTGATGATCGATGGAGCAAGAATGCGTTCGACCACCTGTGACTCGCTTAGCATGGCCGTTTCATTATCTCCAAAGGGCAATTCCATGGCCCGTACAACGCTTGAAACAAGCCCCATCAAAGGCCCTTCATCAACAATCGACCCGTTTGCCACCCCTCCTGAATCACCGTAGGTGCCCGACCAATGAACGACCGAGAGGTTGAATCCATCTCGAGGGTCGATGCCGGTTGCGAACGCTTCAACGGTCAATTCCAAACCGTTTTCTCCAGTGAGATGGACCACATCGTGAGCCACCATCGGGATGGGCATCAAGCCGGTCTCTCGGACAATGCTAATGTTGCCAAGAATCTCTTGGGCTTCTGGTTGAGTAGCATTTCTCTGAATAGGGCTTCGTTCCGGTTTCTCATCGCCACTTGATGGATCAGCGCCAGTTTCTTCCCAAATTAGACGTACCGTACGGTTTTCCCAATCGGATTGAACCACTTGGTAATTCCATGTTTCGTTGTGGTTTGCTCCGATGCCTTCACCTTGGAAGAAATTCCCTCCGTTGATTCCGGTGAGGTTGAACCACGATTCCTCGTGAATGACATTGACAAGGAACACTTGGCCAGTTGCATTGGCTTGGTTGCCAGTTTCTTCAATCGTGCGAACAATCCCGAAGCTACCTTGAGCGTCGCCGGTGATGATGCCGTCAACGTGAATATCATCGGTGAGCGTGATACCATCTTCGACCAACGTGTGGAAATCCAAGATAGTACCGTTGATTTGAATGCTTGAATTTTCTTCACTTTCTCCAAAGCCGAAGGTGCCTTTGCCGACCAATTCTTCCTTGTGTTCAACTCGCACACCATCTTCCCAGCGTTCCATTGTTGTCAAGCCATCAAGGTCAAGATCGATTCGAGAGTCCTCGCTCTCGAGCACCATCGATGCGAGGGCTTCGAACTGAGTATGATCCAACCTTCGAACTCCATTATCATCCCAAGTTTCGAAGTAGAGCACACTGATTTCGCCATCGATGGATAACATGCCATCTTCATCATCAGACGTGATGTTCAACCCCCCAGTTGCTTCGAGGTTGACCCGCTCCGAAACCGACCCGTCAATCATTGTTCGATTGAATTGTCCATCTGATACATTGGCCATAATCACCGTTGTAGCTTCCCCGTCGTCGGTCATGATGAGCAAGGTGCCCGTGCCCCGGGCATCAAACACTTGTGAGCGCAGTGTCCCACTTTCCACGGTTTCATTTTTCCAAATGGTTTCAAGAACAAGGTTGAGGTTGGTTTCGCTCTCATTGGTGATTTCGGTCGAAATCAAGCTACCATTGCCTAGTTCCCACGAATTGAGCACAAGTCCAACCCTTTCCTGCCATCCTTGGCCTGTGAATGAGAGAACAAAACTCTGGGTTCCGTTTTCATCTTGATAGGTTTGATTGAGGTCCCACGTGGTGGTTGTCATCACCTCATGGTCTGCCATCGGTTGATTCCATGTTCCAACTGTGAGGGTGCGCGAGGCGCTCACCATCTCCTCCAGGGCGACACCCTTCCAACCGGTCACATCGATGTTCAATTCAACCTCATCGGCCCATTGGAGCGAGGTGTTGAATTCAATGAGTGCCGTTCGCTTTTGTTCTTCAATGCTCCATGTTGTGAAGGTTTCATACTCAAGAGTTTGATCACCTCTTACATGGTTCAATTCCACGCTCATCTCGTATGCATCCTCATCGGCGAACGTGACCTTGTAAGCATGAAGTACGCCTCCATTACCATCATCAATCCACGCGGTGGTGATGTTTGGAGGGGTTGGTTGTCCATCGGCTTGTACCGATGCAATCAATGGGAATACGAGCACAAAGCAGAGTGCAAAGGCAAGCGTTCGCGGCTCGAGATTCATGATTTTAGATGGAGTGCACTCCTTTTCAACACTTGTGGCGGTTCGCATCAACATTCAGGCATCCAACACGTAAGCAAACAATAACGGCGCCACGATGCTAGCGTCACTTTCAATCACGAATTTAGGTGTCTCAGGGGCGATTTTACCCCAGGTGATCTTCTCGTTTGGTGGTGCGCCGGAATAGCCTCCATACGAGGGCGAGGATTCACTGATTTGAGCAAACCAGGACCAAAGTGGCGTTTCTCGTTCGAGGTCTTGATTGAGCATTGGGACGACGCAAATTGGGAAGTCGCCGGCAATACCTCCTCCGATTTGGAGGAACGCCAGGGGCGTAGAGGATTGTTCGTACCAATCTGCAAGTTTGACCATGTAATCAATGCCGGATGTGATGCAGGAGATGTCCACCTTTTGTTCGATGCAACGGGCCGCGAAGATGTTGCCCATCGTCGAGTCTTCCCAACCTGGCACAAACAATGGAAGCTCACACCGTGCTGCCGCAAGCAACCATGATGCATCCGGGTCGGCCTCAAATTCTGATTCGAGAACGCCCGACTGAAGCAGGTCATAGAAGTAATGATGCGGTGAATGGGATTGACCTGATTGACTTGCAATCTGCCATCGCTCCAACAGGTGGTGCTCGACTTTGCGAAACGCTTCTTCTTCGGGGATACAGGTGTCAGTCACACGATTTAAACCGCGTTCCAACAGTGCAGCATCGTCCTCAGGGGATAAACTACGCCAGTCTTCAATTCGCTCGTAAGAAGAGTGAGCGACGAGGTTGAAGAGATCTTCCTCGAGGTTCGCACCCGTGCATGAAATCCCTGCGATGTGTCCTGCGCGGATCATTGGTGCCAAACTTCGTCCAAGTTCTGCAGTGCTCATGGCGCCAGCAAGCGTGACAAAAAGACGTCCTCCGTCGTTGAGAAACGCTTGCAGTGAGCGAGCTGCATCTGCCAATGCACCTGCGTTGAAGTGTCGATAATGTTCCTCGATGAAACTACGGATGGACATCTCAAACTTCTCCGTGCAAAAATCGATCTTTGGTGACCCGTTGTTTCAGGGATAAATTCGGCATTTTCGCTTCGAGTTCCCTTTGAATAAAGTCTGCGATAATGGACGGGTCGCTCCCGCCACAGGTGAAACAATCGATCGCAAGCCAGCCTTTTTCCGAGTAGCAATGCGCACTCACATGGCTCTCATCAAGCAACACAACGGCAGCAAAGCCAACCGGAGAAACCGTTCCATCAAACTGGGCGACATGGGCGTGGACGTTGCGAGCATCGCTTTGCTCAACAGCCCGTTCAAGCAAGTCAAGCATCCATTGCCCATCATCTTCCACCTGGGCTTCATAGCCAGTGAAATCAAGGAACACATGCTTGCCGTGCGCAGAACTCCCAGTCATCTCATTCCCTCCTCAGTTGCGTGGCCCAGTCGTTCAGTGTTCAATTTATTGTGCGCTTTGGTTGCCATGCTGGGTGAAATATGTGCAGGGTATGCTCACACGTTTGGTCCCAAGTGGTTCTGCGGTTGGTGACCAGCGACCTTCTTTTCGCGCTTTGAGATGAGAGGCGATGGTTTTGGTGGCCAACATGGCTGCGGTGAACTCAGTCAAGGGCGAATGTTCATGGCTTGCGATTTCGTTCACGTCAGCGCTGATCACCGTCGCATCAGGTGCGCCGAACACGGCTTGAATCGTTTCGATCACTTGCCAGAAAGAAAGCCCTCCGGGCACAGGTGTGCCTGTTGCAGGCACCAAACTTCCATCCAAACCGTCGATGTCGATGGTCAAATGCACGGGTCCTTTGACCGCATTGATTTCCGCCAACCATTGTTTCCATGCTTCAGTTCCAGTCTGAGAGTTCTGAGTCTCTCTGGCAAAATACGTCGTGATTCGCTTGTCACTTCCGATCCATTCCGCCTCTTCCTTGCTGTAAGCTCTGATCCCGGCCTGCATGAGTTTGCCCACGCCCATGTCAAGGGAGCGGCCTGCTGCGCAAGCGTGTGAAAATGCTTCTCCGTCGAGTTCGCTTCTGAGATCTGCATGAGCATCGATTTGTACGATCGTGAGTTTGGAAAGGTCACCATCCAATGTTGGATGATGCTTCAACGCCCAAATCATTGGAGGAAGAATACCATGCTCGCCACCAAGAGCAAGAGGAAACACATCACCCGTGCACCAAGCGGAAAGGTGGGTGCCAAGTTCATCGAGTTGTTCGAGGAGGGTTGCTCCCTTTCCTTCCCAGGCCTCTGCGGTGAGGATCGAGGAGGTGGCTGGGAGGTCTTGGTCGAGATCAGCATCGTAAAGTTCAACTTGGCCACTTGCGGCTATGCAAGCAGCAGGGCCCTCGCCCGTGCCTTGTCCATACGAAGTGGTCAATTCGTATGGCAGCGGGAGCACCACGATGTCTACGGCGTCGCCGTTTGACGGCAGCCCGAGGAAATTTCCTTCGACAAAGAGGTCGCTCACACCACGGGCTTAGGTGCAGTCTTCTTGAGGCTGTTGTTGAGGGTCGTTTATACCAACTCGACCGTTGTATTGATTGTTAAGGGCGGTTCATCCGCCTTCAACCGGGGTGCTCTCAAAGACAAATTGTTACCTTTGGTCCATGAAAACCAGTCGCTCAAGGTCGATTTCATCGATTTTGGCCGATGGGTCTATATGGGTCGGATGACAATACAATAGAGTGTCTCTGGGAGAAGTTGCGCGCCGGTGCGGCTTCCCCCTCGACGAGGTGATGACATGACAATGACACTTGCAGAACTAACGAAGGCGATTCAACAGCACATCGATTTGGAAATGGACGCGGAGGTTGCACAGGGAATGGCAGAACACGCATTGGGGTTCTTTGGTTTCTACAACCGCATCATCGATAACGCCCTTGAACCAACCGATCGAAACTTGTTTTACATGTTCCAAGATTACGATCTTTTGACCACTGAATCCGAAGAAACCACACTCTGGGACGGACGAGAATGGAGGATTCACTACTGGAAATTTAAGCCAGACCTTCGAGAACGCGTCGAAGCCTACATGCAACGAAACCTCGAACCCGAAGAAATCGATCCATACGCAGACATCTATGGCGGCAGCAATGCCCTCAGTCCAATTGGAACCATTTGGACCCGTGAATCGGAGAAAGTGGTCAATCCAAACGCATTCACGTCTGACTGGTGAAGGTTCCAGACAGGCAAGCGTTTTTGTTGTTTAGCGGAGAGGCGTACACATGCGAGTTGCTGTGGGTCTTGTTCTCTGTATGCTGCTCGCCAGCATCCCGACATCTTCAGCTCAATCTGATTCGAGCGAAGAGGATGCATGGCCGGGCGATCCAGTCGACAGCCATGTCCATATGACGTGGGCTGCATTGACCCTTGAAGTCAACGAATGGGCCGATGATTACCCAGAAATTGTTGACCTCACAAGCATTGGGCAATCAGAACTAGGCAAGACCTTGTGGGTTGTCAGGCTGTCAAATTGGTCAATGGAAACAAAATCCGATGGGAGTCAGAAAGAAATCGTCTACATTGACGGGGGCCATCACGGCAATGAATACCTCGGCACAGCGCTGGCTTGGTTGTCCGCAAAGTGGTACATCGACGGTTGGGCGGAAGGCAACGAAGAAGCGATCAATGTGCTGGATAACACCGAACTTCACATAACGATCATGCTGAATCCAGATGGCAATGATATCGACACACGGTGGAACATCAACCAAGTCGATCTCAACCGGAATTACGACCACTATTGGAACACCTGCCCGACAACACAACCCGGCAGCAGCGCCTTTAGTGAATCAGAAACCGCTGCGAACGGTGTGTACATGAATACGGTTGTCCCGGACGCCGATTTGTACGTGACAATGCACACGGGCGTGTGGATCATGCTCTATCCATGGGGCAAGTGGCCTGAGCAACCGCCCGACTGGGAATTGTACCACAAAATCAGGGAAGATGTCCAAGATAACATCTCTAGTATTCCAATTCAAAACGCCAACCAAGGCTTGTATCCCAATTGCGGAACAAGCAGAGATTACGGCTACGGCCAAATGGGTTTCCCGACCTTTACCTTTGAGACCGATGATGAACAATTTGTACCCGGGTCATTCGAGAATTTGAATGACCGTTTGGGAGAAGAGATGGACGTCATGAGGTTCTTGATCAACGACGTGTGGTACTGGCGCGCCCAATTGACCGTGCAAAGCCTTGCCGTGGCACAAGACTCGATCACCCTCACCGTCGATAACGATGCGCGTGCATCGACAGCAAACGCAACACTGCAATACCTTGATGCCGATGGGATGCTGTTGTGGAATTCCTCTCTTTTCGCCGTGAACGCCTCATCGACGAACACGACCTCGCTTGATGCAACGAATTTGTCCATGGTTGAAGGGGGCACGTTCTCCCTCTCCTACCAAGTTCGTGTGATTGATGCTGCACGATGGGTCACTGAACCTGTTGAAGGGGTTGAAGTTCAGTTCGATGAAGAAAAAGAACCCTCCTTCCTGATCGGCTATGGCTTGTTTAACCCCCTCACACTCATGGCTTGCTTTATCGCAGTGGCGGCAGTTGCGAACGAACGTCGAGAACTGGAAGATGAGGCTTAACCGTCTTGTTTTGCCCTAAGTGATTCGCACGAGTATTGAAGTGCTTTGGGCGGTTAGCACGGCTTGGTGAACCCATGAAGGTAAGCGTTAGCCCAGGACACAACATCAACGGAACTCTAGTCATGCCATTGTTTGAGGGAACGGATGCCGTTCCTGATGCTCATGCGGAAGGCATGCATACATCCCTCAAGAGCCAAGTCAACATGGTGCTCGGCGCAAACGATTTCAAAGGCAAGTTGAAGTCCACAATGTCCCTTATGGGCACCGATGGTGGCAAAGCAATACTCGTTGGTCTCGGAAAGAGCGAAGATGCAGACGTTCATGCCTACCGAAAGGCTGGTGCAGCCGTCATCGCAGGTCGCAAGAAAGCCCTCGGGACCGAACTGACCGTCCGCTTTTCAGGCGCTTCCATCGAATGCATGGGTGCCTTTGCTGAAGGGATGATGCTCCGTGATTACTCCTTTGACAACTACAAGGCAGAGGATGATGACAAAGAAGACGAACTTGAAGTTCGAGTCACATGCGACAGTGGCCAAGAAAAGGAACTGTCCGCTCTCATTCACACCCTCGTTGGTGTCACCTCTGGCGTCCATCTCTCAAGGGATTTGGGCAACATGCCACCAAACGACATGTACCCTGAAGCCTTTGCCGACCAAGCGTGGGAATGGGCCAAGAACTACGACAACGTCGAAGTGACAATCATCAATTACGATCAAGCCATCAAAGCAGGCATGGGCGGCCTCGTTGCCGTTGGAATGGGTTCCTCGAGAAAGCCATGCATGGTCATCTTTGAAATGAACGCCGATCAGAAAGGTCGAGGGCCTATGCTTGTCGGAAAAGGTATCACCTTCGACACAGGTGGTATCTCACTCAAGCCAGGTGCGAACATGGATGAAATGAAGTACGACATGGGTGGTTCAGCCACCGTCTTTGGGACTATGGAAGCCCTTGCAGCAACAGGATTCGGTGGAAAAGTAACCGCCATCACCTGCATGGCAGAAAACATGCCCGCGGCCAACGCTCAGCGCCCAGGTGACGTCATCACGACGCTCTCTGGAAAAACCATTGAAGTGCTCAACACCGATGCAGAAGGGCGCCTCGTGCTTTCTGATGGTCTTTGGAAGGCTGGAGAATTCGACCCTGAGTACATCATTGATTTCGCTACGCTTACCGGTGCATGCGTTGTGGCGCTCGGCCACGAAGCCACAGGACTCTGGTCGAACGATGACGACTTCCGAACTCGCATCCACGAAGCAGGAAACGCAGTTGGAGAACTCGCTTGGCCTATGCCACTCCTTCCTGCCTTTGAGAAGGAAATGACCGACTCCAAGATTGCAGACACCCGTAACCTCGGAGCTGGTCGCTGGGGCGGTGCAAACACCGCAGCAGCCTTCCTGAAGCAATTCGTTCCGAACCGGAATTACGAGAAAGACGGCGAACAAATTCCTTGGGCTCACATGGACATCGCCGGTACATATTGGGGTGCAAAAACCAACACAATGGTCAAGAATGGTGCAACGGGCGTTCACGTTCGAACCATGTACCACCTGATCACCAACGGATGAAGCACTCAACCAAAGAGGCAGGCATGATGGTCATGCGTCGGCGTGCTTCGATCCCTGCTCGAATCAACATTGTTGGAGAGCATACCGATTACATGGGAGGGTTGGCCCTTCCCTTTGCCTCACAATTGCGTTTGACCTTGACAGCGACATCTTCGGAAGCGACCACGGGCGATTCAACAGTTGTCGCTTTGTGGGAAGCAGCGGGAGGTTGGCCTGCACATTTGCATGTGGAAAGTGAGATCCCGATTGGTGCAGGAATGTCTTCATCAGCAGCTCTCTGTTTAGCAGTGGTGCTGTGTGCCCGAGGAAGCATCGACTCGATGGACGCCTGTTTAGAGGCCCAGCGCATCGAACAAACCGTGTTGGAAACGCCCTGTGGTTTGCTTGATCAAATGGCGATGATGCACGCCCAAAGAGGTCGCACAACACTGATTGATTTCTCTTCTAACGAGATTGAATCTCACCCATTGCCTGCTGATTGGCATTTCAAACTGATCGATTCGGGTGTCCGAAGGAAACTGGGTGAAACTGATTTTGGGCGCTCCGCCGGAGATTCCGTCTTACAAGCCCACGCTCTCAAAGAAAATCAAAGGGTGAAGGCAGCACTCAGGGCTAAAGCTCCGGAATTAGGGGTGTTGCTCAATGAATCTCATGCTTCCCTGATCGGTATTGGTGTCAGTCATCCAGATGTCGATGGTCTGGTCACTCAACTCCAAACGACACCGGGTGTGCTCGGTGCACGAATGATGGGGGGTGGTTTTGGAGGAATGATTCTTGTTTTAGTCGACCATCCAAATGCCTTACCAGAACACCCTCTGGTCGTGGCTTCACAAGGTGGTTTTCTTGAGGAATTCCTCGAGTAGAGCCAAGCGTTCAGGCGTCCCCATGTCCCAAAAAGGGGTGTCATCTAAGTGAATTTGAATCCGTCCCGCTAGGGCTGGATAAACGGTTTGTTCCCACGACCAAACTCCAGACTTCCCATGCTCCATTACAACTGATTTTTCCACCACGCTGGTGCCCGCTTCATAGCCGTTCAATCCTTCTAGGGTGCTGGTTTTGTCATAGGCCTCAAGCACCCCATTTTGGTGGCGAAGGTTCATCTCTGTGTGCGATTCAGTCGCACACATGGTCATTGGAGCCTCGCCTTTCTGGTGCGTTTCAATCAAACCAGCGTAGTCGATTGGATGGAGGTCATCACCCCAAAGCAAAATGAACCGCTCCTCAAGGTGTTCTTTGGCGTTCCAAAGAGCTCCTCCGGTTCCCAAAGGGGAAGGTTCTCGATGGAATTTAACAGCCATTCCTGAATGAGTGAAGCCGTCAAAGTGCTCAGCGAGATGCCCAGTGAGCACCAAAGCATTCAGGCAACCTTGGGCCTGTGCCCAATCCAGAATGTGGCTCAAAATGGGTTTACCATTGACCTCAATCAATGATTTTGGGGTTTTTTCCGTCATGCTCCCGAGTCGCGTACCAAGGCCGCCTGCCATGATCACGACCTGTGGCATGCGATGTGATGTCACAATCTCTGCATACTCCTTCCCTCCATCTTTTAGCGTACGTTCTTGGCTTTCAAAATCAACATGGTAAAGTCCGAAACGCTGATCATAACCCTCTGCCCATTCGAAATTGTCCATCAGGCTCCAATGATAGAATCCTCTGACATCAAGTCCGTCAGCAATGGCCTCAGCGGTCACTTGGAGGTGACGACGAACATGTTCGGGCCGCATATCATCGTCGTCATCTGCTACTCCATTTTCAGTCACGATGATTGGGAGGTTGAGCCCTTTCACCATGTCAAAAGCCCTCCGTAAGCCCTCAGCATACATCGGATATCTGAAATCGGTTCGTGTTTCCCAGGGTCGAATGAGCGGATCGATTTCGACCTTGGTTGGCATGAAAGGAGTGGTTAGAAGATGGGTGTAATAGTTGACGCCAATAAAATCGCTGCTGCCTTTGATGCCGGGGATTTTGTACGAACGAAGACCAGAAGGCGGTCGGAAGCGTCCAGTTTTCAAGGCCTTAATCCAGCACCTGTTGAACATTCCATCGAGCAGTTTGGCCTGCAACCAATGCAAGGGGTTCCATCTTCGATACGGGTCAAACAAATTGATGTTCTTGACCAATCCAATGTGCGACCTCCTCCCAAAAGGTCGTTGCTTCAAGGCCCGATAGCATTGGGCATGGGCTCTCATCATGTTGAGGGCAACTGCACGTGTGCGCTTGAACGACCGGACTCCAGGTGGAAATTCGCCCAACACATACCCCATGGAAGTGTAGACTGCTGGCTCGTTAATGGTGCACCACCATTCCACCCTGTCGCTGAGGAGATCAAAGATACGAACGCAGAAGTCAATCCAGTGTTGGATGTTTTCGGTCCGTTCAAATCCTCCAAGTTCATCCCACCACACCGGGTGAGTAAAGTGATGCAGGGTCGCCATAGGCTGAATGCCCTTGGCCAGCAATTCATCGACCAATTCAGAATACCATTGTGCTGCTTGTGCATCCCATCTGCCCTGCTCCGGCACCAAGCGTGACCACTCGATGGAAAAGCGATAATGCGATACACCCAGAGCCGAAATCAATTCGATATCTTCGGTTCTTTTGTTCCAATGGTCGCAAGCTAAGCCGCTCAATTGTTGGCTCTTTGATCTTGGTTCGAACTCGGACCAATTGTTGGTGTTGCCTCCTTCAATTTGGTGAGATGCGGTGGCTACACCCCACATGAATCCCTTGGGAAACGCTGTGCCATCCTTCAATGATGAATAATCAACCGTAGCCCACTCGCGGTGTTCTTCGGTCCACATGTGTGGTGCATCATGGGGGGATTCAAGAGGCTTCTTCTTCGGAACGTTAGAACAAGCATATCACATAGGTATGCTAAGCACTTTGGTCGATGAAGAGAGGTGCGGATAGCGGGAGTTGAACCCACGACAAAAGGTTGGAAACCTCCTATGATACCACTTCACCATATCCGCACGATGTGGTATTCCGTCCGAGAAGCCACTCATTATTGAGGGAATCGGTTGGGTCTGTTGCGTGCTCACTTCAATCCCGGTGGTTTTGGAGGGATTGCCCTTGAACGCTGTCGAGGATCGCTCGGTGGGTTTCTGCTGCGTTCGAGGCGTTGGCTGACAAGGTCCCTTGCCCGCTCCAATCGTTCTTCAGCAATCTTACGTTCATTGGCATTTCCGCGTATGATGAGCATGCCCATGAGGAAGAACAAGACAAGAGCGCCAAGTGCTGCTTGGACAATTGGGTTGTCGGCCATTGATGCGAGTATTCCTCCATCGCCCTCGGTATCGTCTTCAATGATGATTCGGGAATCCCAAGCCTCCAAGGTGACTGAAACTGTATCCATGCCGACTTCAGAACCCGGTTCTTTCGCGACAAGGACCAATTCGTGAGTACCTGCATAGCGAACAATCCCATCAAAAGACAAGGTCTGAGAGTTGCCACTGCCTGCGTTGAAAGTCAGAATTTGTGTCTGTGAACTTGCAGTGACGGCGGTCATGGCTTGCCACTCGACCCGGACTGTGATCTCTTCAATTTCTGTTGTGACGGTGCATTGGAAGTTGAACCAGCCTCCTCCGACAATATCAATTTGGTCAATTGGGGTGCAGGTCATTGAAGCCTCACCTGCATTGCGGGTGGGGTCGTTCGGCCAGTGGTCGGGTTTGTAGGCCCCAGAGGTTTCATTGTCCCCCCAACCGTCACCGTCTTGGTCGCTCCATTGACTGAATTGTTCAGGGAATGCATCTTCATCATCTCCATAGCCATCTCCATCGCCATCGGGGCATCCTTTGGTTGTTCCAAGGTTCGAGGTTCCATACACGAGGGGGCATGAATCTCCATCCGTACCTTCAGTGTTGTCACCATATCCATCCATGTCTGAATCAAACCATTGGGATGAGTCGCCGAGCCATTGATCGGATTCATCACTCGCCCCATCACCGTCTTCATCGGGGCAGCCAAAGCGATCAATCGTCGATGTCCCAATCACACTCGGGCAAGCATCTGGGTTGGTTCCGTTTGGATTGTCACCATAGCCGTCGCCGTCCATATCTTCCCATTGACTTGGTTCGTCTGGGAACGCGTCGTTGCCCTGCGAAGATCCGTCGTTATCGCCATCAGGGCAACCATAGACGTCGATGTTTGAGAGTCCGTATTCAGTTGGGCATGCGTCAGGCAGAGCACCAGTCGCATTGTCACCGTAGCCATCGCCATCTTGATCGGCCCATTGTGTTGGCTCGAGTGGTAAAGCGTCAGCTCCGTTGCTTTCATTCCAGTCGACATCGTTGCCCGAAGCAACCGTCGGGTCGGAGTATCCATCTCCATCGGTGTCCCTGCACCCCGTTCGGTCTGCGGTTGAATTTCCAGCGACAAGGATGCAATTGTCTACCATGTCATCGTACCCATCGCCATCAGAGTCCTGGGAACGCGTGGGGTCGTCGGGGAACGCATCGCTCATGTTCGACATACCGTCCCCGTCATTGTCAGGGCATCCGTATCGATCAACCGTGGAGTTTCCGGGTGTGCCCGGGCAAGCGTCAGGATAGGGTCCAGTCGCATTGTCTCCGTAGCCATCACTGTCTTGATCAAGCCACTGGCCAAACAAAGCCGGCAGGGCGTCAATCGCATCATCCCAACCGTCGCCGTCGCTGTCGAGGCAACCGTATCGGTTGCCGTTGGTTGAATTTCCATCCACGAAGGGGCACGCATCTGGCGTGGTACCTCCGGGATTGTCACCGTAGCCATCACCATCGATGTCGGACCATTGAGTGTTGTCATTGGGATGTGTGTCTTGATGGTCGGCCCATCCATCTTGGTCGGTATCCAAGCAACCAAGTGTGGCATTTTGCCAAGAATTCCCGACGACTGTTGGGCAATCATCAGCAAGGGTGCCAGACGCATTGTCGCCGTAGCCATCACCATCTTGGTCGGCCCATTGAGTTGGGTCGGTCTTGAACGCATCCGACCCGTTTATGACCGTCCAATTTGCATCTGGATCGGAATACCCGTCGCCGTCTGTGTCGGGGCATCCTGCTCTGTCAATCGATGAACTACCAGGGAACCAAGGGCACGCATCATCAATCTGATCGGCTACGCCGTCCAAATCGCTATCCGACCATCGCAGGGGATCAGATTGGAATGCATCTGCGCCATGCTCAGCGCGCCATGAACTGTCAGGATCCGAATACATGTCGCCATCTGAATCAGTACAGCCGAATCTGTCGGCGGTTGAATTGCCCGGTATGATTGGGCACGCATCGGGCGTGGTGCCAGTCGGGTTGTCCCCGTAACCGTCACCGTCTTGATCTGCCCATTGGGTTGGATCCAACGGCCAAACATCAGCACCGTCGGTCACGGACCACACTGGGCCGTTTGTACCATTGAGGTCTTCATCGGATGCAGTGTCGCCGTCGGTGTCAATGCAACCATACCTGTCCAAGGACGATCCACCGGCCACGGTCGGGCAAGAATCAGAGAAATTGCCGGTTGCGTTGTCGCCATATCCATCATTGTCGCTGTCAAGGTATTGAGTGACATCGAATTTGAACGCATCTGCCCCGTCACCAATCGAGTAACCGGGGTACGGATCTGCGTATCCATCGCCATCGCTGTCTGCACATCCTAGGTGCCCGAGCATGTTCGATTGTCCGTTGACGAGGGGGCAGTTATCTGCGTTGTTTCCAGAGGCGTTGTCGCCGTAACCATCACCGTCCTGATCTGCCCACTGTGTGATGTCTGAGGGGAATGCATCAGCACCGAGCGCTATGGTCCATGTGGCGTCAGCATCGCTGTACCCGTCACCGTCGCTGTCGGTACAGCCTAAACGGTCGGCTGTGGAGGTGCCAGAAATGGTAGGGCAACCGTCAGGGTTTGATGCTGGAGGTGGATTGTCTCCATATCCGTCGGTATCGGTGTCGTTCCACTGGGTTGCGTCGCCAAGGAAGGCATCAGCACCATTTGCAACCGTCCAAACTGTTCCGTTGATGCCTCCAGGGTCTGGGTCGGAGTACAAATCACCGTCTTCATCTGGGCAACCGCTTCGATCCTCAGTCGAGGGGCCAGCCACACTGGGGCATGCATCAGCGCCTTGCAATCGAGTCCAAAGCACATCGGGGTCAGAGAATGAATC
>DAFX01000040.1:23597-52138 GCA_002495535.1 Euryarchaeota archaeon UBA433 | reverse complement strand
GAAGAGGACACCGAAGTTCCAAATAAAATTCATCAGCCATGCAAGGAACCTCGAGTTCTTTGTAGCAATTTCATACCCCTCAGGCAGGCCATCGGTGTTCAATTTTGGTCGCTTCACTCTCGATGCTTTGGGTACCTTGACTGCTTTTGCAGCCTTGACTGGTTTGGCCGTTTGCGCAGGCGTCACGGTTTGTGGTATTGCCTTAGCAACGGCCTTCTTTGGAGTTTCAGTTGGTGCTTTTCCTGCATCATTTGCCTTATCTAATAGTCCCATTTCATTCACCGTCACTGATATTGTGCGCCAATTGCACTGTAGATTTGGAAATTATCGGAGGAGACAAACGCATTGATGTGTTCCTCTTCCATATTGCCGAGAAGTCCATCGACGATAGCGAAAAACTCTGCTCTTAATTCATGACTTGCGTTACTTGGATCGCTTCCCACTGTCTCGTAGGTCGAGAAATCCGGCCCACCAATGAAGGAGGCTACGATATCTTCTGGGAGGTTTGAGCCCAACAATTCATCCACGATGGTTACGAAAGTAATGAAGAGGTCGTCGTCCGCTTGGACATTTTCTCCAACTGGTTGTGCGGTTGCCACATCATCATCGACTCCAGCAATCATGGCTTGAAGCGATTTGCGTTCCGTCATTAACGATTCCAGAATTGGACGAAGTTCGCTGAGAACTTGCGCATCCCCAGATTGCTTTGCTGCTTGGTACTCTGGTTTGAGGGAACGAAGTTCGTCCTCAACCTTTGTGAGTTGTGCTTCGAGTTCATTCGACTCAGTTTCGGATTCAAGAAGTTCGACGACAGGTGCATCGCGGACCTCTGAGACTTTATCCTCATGCTCTTTTTTCCTTAGAACGATAATGTCACGATCGAGGGCATGACCAAAACGGTCAGCATACCTGTCAAGAAGGGAGCCAGCATCAGCAGAGGATATTCGATCGATATGACCATAAATTTGTGGGAGTGGTTTTTCTGATCGCTTTGCCCACAAATCCCCGTATTTGTCATCGTCTTGAGTTGGGGTGGAAGATGCGGGTGCTTCCCACACGTTACCATCAGATGGTGCTGGTTCAATAGCTGGAGCGGGCGGCAATGCTGCCGGGGCTGGCGGAAGTGGCGCTGGTGGGTCCAACGGTGCAGCGCCAGGAGGCGCTGGCATAGGTGGCATACCGGGCAATGGCGGCAATGGTAGACCTGGAGTTGGTGCGGCTGGAGCCTTGTTTTTCTTGCCTTTCCTCAGACCCATGCGGTTCACCTCTGAACCTGTGGATGGTGACGCGGTCTTGAACCTTACCTCAAAGACAAGTCGGTATCCATCAACTTTTACATCTCTTTACGACACCTAGGGTACGACTTTTGCCCATCCCTTGAGGACAAGGAATGTAGCCCCAGCCTCATGAATTTCAAACTGTTCCCCAGTTTGTTTGTCAAACACTTGGTCGCCAAATTGTGCAATTGAATCATCCACGGTCATTTCCACCCTCAATTTATCCTGGGTGCTGAGGGCCAATGCCTCATGAAGTGGGGAATAAGGGTTTGAACCGTCTGGGTCCAATCTCGAAAGAGGGAATTCACTCACTCTCATCCCAGATTTACCATGAAGCGAAGTTGGCCAACGAATTTGTCGCCTCACGTCGATGGTGACCACTTCATCTGTTTCACCTGCTGAACCGAGGACCACAGAGGTATCAGTTTTGAGGAGGTCAAGAAACAAGGATTGGTGCTTGTCCAGGAGGCCGAAATTACCCTCTTTCAACCTCGAAGCACGACCTGGGTGTTGGACGATCGCAGCCAATTGTTCAATCGAGGTCAGTCCTTTGGTCGACTTCCGCCCCTCGCGTTGAGATTGAGATTTAAGACCCTCGTGCAACGATTTTAGTTCTGTTTTGTAGCCTTCATTTTTGGCGGCTATTCCTTGTAATTTCGTGATCATGCCGTTCATTCCGTCGCGGATGCGTCTCGTCCACCCCTCGCTTGAGAGGTCGTGGTATCTCGCCAACCCACCCTTGACATCAACACCTTCGCCACGTATGTAGGAAACCATTTCTCTTCTGGCTTCTGAATCAAGGTGAAAAAGAGCGGGGTCGCGGTAGTGGAGGTGGAAACCACGGTGGCCTGAAAAAGTCACTTGTAGGTATTTTTCTTGGAACCCAAACTCAGGTTCAAGGAAGTCATTCCATAGTGACCATGCTTGATCGTGTATGACGTCGAGCATACCGGGAAAATCACGATCGGTGACGCCGGGCAGGTGGTCGCCATCTAAATCAAAAATCAAATCTGCCCCTAACCAGTTTTTATCCGCCATCTTCATTTCAAAGGGACGTTCCCAATACGCTGTTGAATAGAAACACGAATGCATGGCTCGGTCGGTAAGAAATTGGCGAACCCCCTGCATATCGCTAAATCCCTTATGGCGAATTGGCGGTGCACCACCAAAGGGAATGAACATCCATTCACGTGTCTTCAACCTTGGAGGGGTCCAAAACTCTGAACTTCGATAATACGTCCCGAAGCGATGTGCGAAACGTGCCCAGCCTGTTGCCAAAATTCCCCCTCCGATTGTAATAGGGGTCGAGGGTTTTTGAACACAAGGGATGGTTATTCGTTGGCCATCCAGAAGCGGTCTTGGGCTTCTCCAATCGCCGTAGCAGTATCAGAGCCGGTTGACTCCACATAGTGCTCCCAGCACATGTAGAATTTCCCGACCACCATGGCGCTGCCGAAGGTCAAGCGTGTACCGCATGTTTCGCATCGAGGCCCGATTTCACCATTGGGTGCTTGGGCGAGGGTGATGTGTTCGTGTGGCATTGTGGTTCCCCTTATTTTCGATGAAGTGGGTCGAGTCTTTGAACTTGAGCCTCAATCTAGTTCACCATGTGGTCTTTTCCCACTTAGGTGACGCACACCAGTTGAGGAGGTCAAGAGCGACTTCACATGATTCGGCAACCTCAGGATTCGGGTCCTGAAGGTGCGCCTGAAGAATTGGTTTTGCAGTGAGATCACCAATGGCGCCCATTGCTTCTGCTGCCTCATGCCTGACCATAATATGCTCATGTTCATCGCTGAGACGTTCAATCAATGTTGGCAGTGCCGTCGGATTTTGCATTTGACCAAGCACATATGCCAATTCATGGCGAAGAAGAGCACTTTGGGTGACAAACGCAGCGCAAAGGGCCAAACATGCATCATCGGTTCCGTCGTTTCTTAAAGAAAAAACTGTTCGCATTCGTTGAAACATGGGTGCTTCTTCATTCATGAGGAGGGCTGACCATTGACGAACATCTCCGTCCTGCTGAGGAGGGGCTGGATCAACCGAACCGTACTCGCTCACACCGGGTGCACGAACAGCCAAATGCTCACCTCACTCGTTGGCTCCAATGAACCTCATCGAGGCGGCATCAAAATCTGAGCGAATCAAACCTAAATCTTGACCCTCACTAATGAACTGGCGAATGGATGCCCGGCCTTCGGGTTTGTAATCAATGGTCCGATCGTTCACGTACATACTGACGAATTCTTTGTTCGTTTCATCATCGATGCCGCGGCCCCACTTTTTGGCGAACTTCAAAGCGTCCTCTGGGGATTTTAAGGCGTATTCAATGCTCATTTTGGTGTACATTGTAATGTCCTCCATGGCTTGTTGGCCCAAGTCCCGGCGCACGACATTCCCGCCGAGTGGCATTGGCCATCCATCGGTGCGCTCATTCCACCACACGCCCAAATCAATGTGGACATGCAGGTCGTGTTCAACATAGGTCAATTGACCTTCGTGAATAATCAAGCCGCTCATGTAGGTTCCGTCCAGCACACGAGGAATGATTTCATCAAACGGTACCACTGCAACTTCACAGTCGCCCCAAGCTAAACGAAGCCCCATGTAGGCGCTCGTTTTGAGACCTGGTACGGCAATGACATTGTTGCGTACATCTTGTTCAGTCGCCCCTTGCATTGAAACAACCATTGGGCCGTATCCTTCACCCATTGAGGCCCCACAATTCATGAGAGCATAGTCATTGGAGATCTCGGGAAAGGCATGAATCGAAACAGCTGAAACTTCCAAATCGCAATTCATTGCCCGGTGGTTGAGGGTCTCAATATCTTGAAGTTCATGGACAAAGTTGTAACCGGGGGTAGGAAAGGCACCGGTTGTCATTGCGTGGAACATAAACGCATCATCTGGGTCTGGGGAATGTCCAATTCGGACGATTTTATTTCCGTTTTCATCGAGTGGCAAGGTAGCGACCATGCATCAAGGACTGGAGGGACCTTGATGAACCAACCGCTTTGAATCTTCGAACACTTCGATTTGGAGGGTGCACGATGCACCCACCGATTTGTTGTTAGTCTTGATGGGTTCTTCTCCGAACAAGGGGGAGCGTACATGAGGGGGTTTACGGTGTCGTTAGTAGCATTTTTGCTGCTCATTGTAACCACCGCCCCCTTGTCTTCTGCATCCTCCACAATTTCTTTGACGGGCGTTTCTACACTCGAGGGTGCGGATGGATCTTCTTCAGTTGCTATTGGACCAAATCAGGAATATTACGCAAGTGGCTATGACGATCATGTTGCCATTCATTGGCTCGAAAATTCAACCGTCGCAAGCGTGGTTGAGGTCGACCGTCCCGTTCAAACGCTGGAATTTTCCCCTGATGGAAAACTGTTGGCCATCGCTACGACCGGTTCAGAGACCAGCAGCGATACTGTTCAAATCTTTGACTTGGATTCAATGAGTCTTACCGGCAAGCAACAGTCAGCCAACACAAAACCAATCGGTCTCGCTTGGTCACCTGATGGTCAATTGCTCGCAGTGCCAAATGGCAACAACGGTATCAACCTCATTCGTATCTCAGACATGGATGTGGAGCGTACGCTTTCGGGAGAACACAACACAGAGGTTCAATGTGTTGATTTCACCAGCAATGGAGGGCACATACTGACTGGAGATCTCTCTGGTAGGGTGGTGATGTGGAATGCAGATGGTACACCAACGTCCAAAAAATGGGAACTTGGTGAACGGCTTGTCTCTTGCACCTTTGATCCGTCTGACACACGCTTAGCTGTCCTGACTTCAGAAGGCACCCTCCAGACTATGTCCTTTGCAGGTGGTGCGTTATTGAGCACGAACTATGAAGCCGGTGGAACGCTCATATGGTCCGATGATGGAGCCCACATCCATTGTACCGTTCCAGGTAATTCGCCCAAAATTGTCTCTTTGAACGCTTCCACGTTTTTGGAGATTGAATCAACACATATTGGTCACCTGTTGGTTGATGCAGCTGTGGTTCAAAACCAATACGGAATGATTGAATTCATGCTCGTAGCAACGGACACGAACCATCTGGTCACCTATGGGCACCATTCAGTACCTGAAGGGTATGGCATTGCTGGTGCAGATCTCGATGGTGACGGGATACCTGACACCTACGATCTTGATGATGACGGCGACGCCATTTTCGACCAATGGGACACGCAATGTGACGAACAAGGTGTTGATTGTTCGAGAACCCCGCACCCAGATCACATGAGAACCATAGGTATTGAATTCAATTCCACTCATGCCACCATTCACGACAGCATGAAACTCGATGTGATTTTGTCCGCTTCGATACGCAACATGTCGAGAATAGCCGTGATTCAAGATGCTCAACTCAGTCAGGCCGAAGCGGATCTCTTCGCACACTCCGTGTGTCAAAACTTAGAAGATTCACAAATGATCGAACAGTGGCAAGATACTTTGGTGCTCTCAGAGGGACAATTGCTCGGGGGCGAAGTTTCGTGCCTCGTGACTGAAGGCATGACATTGACGGCTCAAACTGACTACAAGACTCATATTGCAGTTCAATTTGTAACGACGTTTAATCTGTCATCAGAGGTCAGTTTCCCACTCACGGTTTCATTCAAGGATCAACCCATCGCCACCGACGGGTCCATCGCCCACCTTGCCGAAATGCACCCAATCAACATAGAAGTGATGGCGGAAGGTGGGGTCGGAGAAAGCCTCTCGCCATGGTGGACAAGTGAAACACCGCTTGATCTGCTTTTGGTGGAAGAGACGGTTGAGGAGAAGACCCTTGTTCAAAAAACAGTGTACCTCTTCATCTATTATCCAATCCTATTCTTGCCACTGATGGTACTTATTGCAACGGGCGTTCTTGCTGTTGTTCGCACAAAGAATTCAATGGGTATGAACCTCGATATTTTTGATGAAGATGATGAAATTGAAGATGATAAGGATTCACATGATGACAAGCATTCACTCGATCAAGATGAAGCGCAAGTTGGCGATGGTGAAGATGAATCGATCAAACCTGACAAAGCTCCCATAAGTGCGCCTGAACCTAAACAACGGGTCACCCCCACTCAATCGGCACCTCATAAGCGACGGAAGAAGGCCACAGCCTCTCGCGATGGGCCGATCACGGCTGTGAAAAGAAAACGCCTTGACGGTGGTGACCAAGTGGTTGCAACCAAGAAACGTACCACCTCAAAGAAGAAAGTGGTCGTGAAGAAATCCGCTGTTCCAAAAACTCGTCGAGTCGTAACTCAATCGGATAAGATGGATGACGAATCACCAGGCGAATGAAGAACCATTCTCTAAATTACAGGCTTCTACGAGGAATTCTTCCAACCCCTCTATGTGTTCTCCGTCCAATCGGTTGAACACCTCCCCAAAGTATCGATCGAGCCGGTCATGATTGAGGTCTGACCGACTCATTGACCATTCGATGACTGATTCACGAACCTCCAGGTTGTTCTCAAATAAATCAAGGCGGTGAAGCAAGGCCATTTGTGCGCGCTTCACATCTTCCACTGGGGTGTCTCTCCGAGCAGCGAAAACACCGAAAACCATTGGTTTAGAAGTCCGTTTCATCCATGCATCTCCAAGGTCCAATTGTACCCTTTCGGGGTGTGCTTTTGCCCCTTCAAGTGCCCGATCTCCAATCAGGAGGGCTCCGTCGCAAGAGTCGAGCATGGTGGTCAAATCTGGACCCATCAGGGTGGTGTCAGGGTTCATGCCTTCTTGAGCGAGAATGTATCTTAGAAGAGCAACTGATGTTTGGGAGTCGGTGGGCAGTGCGATGGTGTTCATCTCCTTGAGGGGGACATCACCGAAAACCAAAACGCTGCCAACTTCCCCTTTGCTGCAAATCCCAATTTCAGGGACCAAAACAAGTTCCTCTGCATGGCGCGCATAATCAGCAGCCGGAATTGGTGCCAGAACACAATCGCGCCGCAAAAGATGTCCCGTGAGCCATGAAGGTGGTGCTGGGAGGACTTTCCATTGAGGATCTAGGCCGAAAAAGAGTGGGTCGCAATTCAAGAATGCAACCCGTCCAATAATCGACTTCCATTCTTCCTTTACGACGTTGGCCAACATATTCACCTATTCTTGGACGACGCGCAGTATTTTCCGTCGTTTTGGTTCTGGGGCAACATAGAGCTCGAAGCGTTCGTAGGTTGTGTTACGTTGAACTGGGATGCAACCAGCATCATTGATCAGACGAGAAAGCTGGAATCTGTCGTGATCAAGGGGCGTTGTCGAACCAGCAAGATGCATAATCGATTCCTTTTGAACGGTACCATCAATGTCATCAGCGCCAAATTGAAGCGCGAGTTCAGCGAGTTCGTCGCCAATGTTCATTCTGTATGCTTTAATGTGCGGGATCGAATTCAACATCAGTCTTGAAACTGCAATTGTTCTGAGTATTTCGCTCCCCGTAGCAAGTTGTGCCTCAGGAAGCCTGGTGTCGTCAGGTAAGAAGGGGTATGGGACAAAACATTGGAACCCCTTCGTCTCTGCACCAAGTGTTCGCAAAGAAATCATGTGCTGAAGGCGTTGTTCGATCGTTTCGATGGTTCCAAAGAGCATCGTGCAATTGGTCGGGAGGCCTACATTATGAGCGGCTCTATGGATGTCCAGGTACTCCTGTGAACTCTCTTTGCCGTTGCAAATGATGGCCCGGACTCCATCATCGAGAATTTCTGCCCCACCACCGGGAAGGGAGCCGAGACCTGCATCTTTGAGCCGCGTCAGGGTTTCTGTGAAGGTTAAATTTGAAAGCAATGAAATGTGTTTGATTTCAACAGCGGTAAGTGCCTTAATGGTGATGTGAGGGAAACGTTCACGTGTGGCTCTAAACAATGCTTCGTAATGCTCAACACCCCAATCTGGATGCAAACCGCCTACAGAATGAACTTCGTCGACATGCGGTGCATATTTGGCCAAGTCTTCGAGGTAGGCTTCGATGTCAAGTGCGTAGGCATCGTTTGCTTTCTTGCTCCGCCGGAAAGCACAAAATTTGCATGCCAAAACGCACACGTTCGTTTGATTGACATGGACGTTGCTGTTGAAGAAAGCACGATCATCAAACCTCGCGGTACGGACCGCATGGGCCAATCGACCTATTTCATTGAGATTAGGGTGGCGGAACAAGACCAAGCCGTCATGCAGGTCCAGGGGCGTACCTGAGGAAAGTTTCTCCACAATTGGAACCAGGGAGGTGTTCCAGCCATCTGATTTGGCGAGGGAATCAGTGAGGCGCTCTTGCCAGTCTTGATTCGAGCCAGCATCAACTTTTGATGAAGTCCACGCTGCCATGATGGTTCCTGCCGAGTTTTCTTCTTGAAGATGTGGATGGGTCCATAGGCTTCTTGACTTCAACCACCAGGGGTGAAGAACTTAGAATTTACAATGAATTTACGGAACTCATCAACCACGAATACGGACCCTGCTACTGCCAGTATGATCATCCAATCTGTCGCTGAAAGGGGCGAAGTGGTCATCAAAGAACCAATTTGCAACGATGTAAACGGAATGGAGTATTCTGCAAGTTGTACAAAGAACAGCAAAAGTCCGAGAGAGAACAGGAACGCATAATTGATCCAGCGATTCGAAAACAACCCTAGCTTAAACGCACTCTCAGTGTTGCTTCTACAGTTCATGACATTGAACAGTTGATAGACAATAAAGACGGCAAAAGTCATCGTTTGAGCGTGGTCGAAAAGATCGTTTTGGTACTGCTTGGATTCAGCGAGAGCCGTTTCATCGCCTGCCTCACACAGAGCAACATCGAACGGTGTCGCGTCTGAATCTTGGTGCAGTGGGTGGAGTTCACAAGAATCACCGTGTTGCCATACCCCGCCTCCGGCTAAGAAAAACACAATCAGTGTACCGGTCACCATAACGGCTCCGAGATAAAAAATCAGCGTGATGTCGGCGAAATTCGGCAAGCCCTCGTTTACGGGACGAGGGGGTTTGTTCATGACATCACCGTGCTTTTTCTCAACACCAAGAGCAACCGCTGGTGGTCCATCCATCAAGATGTTAATGACGAGAATTTGTGTAGCGGTGAGGGGTAATTTCCAGCCAAATAACAATGTGGAAATGATAATTAAAGCAACCGCTGCTACGTTGGTCGATACTTGGTAACGTACGAAATTCCGAATATTTTGATAGATCTTACGACCTTCTTCAACCGCATGGACAATGTTTGCAAAGTTATCGTCTTGGAGAACCATGTCTGCGGCATCTTTTGCTACATCTGTCCCTGCAATCCCCATGGCAATGCCAATGTTGGCTCGAGAAAGAGCCGGTGCGTCGTTCACTCCATCACCTGTCATCGCCACGATTTCACCTTGCGCTTGCAAGGAAGAAACAATCCTCATCTTCTGTTCGGGTGTGACTCGGGAGAAAATTGAGGCTTGCGCAGAGGCTTCGCCTAAGGTTTCATCATCAAAACCGGACAGCGCGTTTCCGTTGACAGGGGGGATTCCTCCCTCGGTAATATTGAGTTCACGACCAATCGCTTCAGCAGTATATTGTTGGTCGCCAGTGATCATCTTCACTCGAATTCCGGCCCTTTGACAGACTTCGATGGCATCTTTGACCTCTGCTCGAGGGGGATCCATGATCCCTACTAAACCTAAGAAAATAAAACTCGATTCTACGGTCTTGATGTCTTCAATGTCCTCATCGTCGTCAAGTCGTCGAGCGCACAAAGCAATCACGCGCATTGCTTGGCCGGCCATTTCTTTGTTGGCCTGAGAAGCAAGATCGAAATCGGTTTCTTCGATAGGTACTATTTGGCCATCTTTGACCTTCCAACTGACCAAAGGAACATACCCACCAGCTCCACCTTTTGAGAACACCCAACGTTCGCCCTCATAGTCATGTATCACAGACATTCTTTTGCGGTTTGTGTCAAAGAAGAATTCATGGAGACGTGAATGGCGTTGTGCGAATTTTTTGACATCGCCGTTGATTTTCCATCCTAGGACTGCACATGCGGAATCCGTTGGATCGCCCAAAGCTTGCCATTGACCGTCCGCCTTCGAAATTTGAGAATTATGGCATAGACTCAAGCAGGCGGCAGCGAGTCGGAAACCAAGGTCGCTTTGGTAGCCGGACAGTTCTTCCCCTGTCACAACGGTGCCGTTGTAAGAAAGATCCCCCTTGGGCTTGAATCCTTCACCAGATATTGTGAAGGTACCATCTGTGGTTGTCAGTTGGCGTGCTGTCATCTGATTCTTGGTGAGGGTGCCAGTTTTATCAGAACAAATCACAGTTGTTGAACCAAGGGTTTCGACCGCTTTCATTCGGCGAATAATTGCTTTATGGCGTGCCATATTTCTCATTCCAAGTGCTAGGGTGATGACCAGGATAATGGGCAACCCTTCTGGGACAATTGCCACGAAAATAGCGATTGCGATGATGAATTGCTCAATAGCAACGTCGCGGAGATTCGCGGTCTCATCTCCATAAGCAATAATCAATTGAATCGAAACCATAAGCACCGCAACCACGAGGGCAACAGCACCGAGGAATTTACCGAGGGATTCGAGTTTAAGTTCAAGAGGAGTTTTTGGTGCTTCAGAACCTACAATGTTGCTCGCAATTCGGCCTAATTCAGTGTTCATGCCTATGTTCACGACGACACCAACAGCGCGTCCAGTGGCCACGCTTGTTCCCATATAGGCCATATTATTGCGATCTGCCAGCAGGGCTTCTGAAGGAAGAGGCGCTGTCGTTTTCTTGATGCTATCAGATTCTCCGGTGAGTGAGGATTCGTCAACTTTACACTGGTAGGATTCTACAATCCGAACATCTGCAGGGACGTTCAGCCCTTCTTCCAGTTTGACAATATCGCCTGGCACAAGGAGTTGTGTTGGTACTTCTTGTTCGATTCCATCACGAACAACAATACAACTCGAGACCGCCATTTTCTTCAATGAATCCATGGCTTGTTCTGCTTGACCTTCTTGCCAGAATCCAAACACTGCGTTGGCGGTCAGCACAAGGAAGATGAAAATTGCATCGCCAGGATGATCAGGATTGATGGCTAAGGCGATCAGTGCGGCACCGATGAGGAGGTAATTGAGTGGATCGTTGTATTGGGATAAAAACCGCAACCAAGAAGGCGTTTTTGCAGGTTCTTGTAATTTATTTTCACCATACGTTTTGCGCCGCAACTCAACTTCATTGGAATTCAATCCTTCAGGTTGTGTGTCCAAGTTCAAGAATGTATCAGATTCACTCACATCGTGCCATTGCTGTTGAGACATACGCATCACCAAAGGGAAGTTCCCCCTTGTACCGGGTTCTATGGTGGACTTATGATAATAATGGTGGTAATCCCAAATAGCAAAAGCGATGTCTTCAACAACCTGCTTTGATTGGAAAGGGCAATGAGCGCCGCACACTCACCTTACATTCCGGCTTCGGAATCGCCTAAGGAACTCACTTGGAGGGTTGTCATCGTTGGTGTTCTTTTGGGCATATTAATGACGGCTGCAAATGCATACCTCGGTCTCTACGCCGGTATGACCGTCTCAGCAAGTATTCCCGCAGCGGTCATGTCGATGATTATCCTTCGCGGCCTCTTCAATGACGTCAGTATTTTGGAAAACAACGCTGTGCAAACAATGGCGAGCGCTGGTGAATCGCTTGCGGCCGGCGTGATCTTCACTGTCCCTGCAATGCTTGTCATAGGGTTGTGGGATGGTATCCAATGGTTTGACACGCTCATGATTGCCTTGCTCGGTGGTTTGTTGGGTACGATGTTCACGATTGCTTTGCGTCGCCTTTTCATCGTGGAAGAAGCACTGCCTTATCCAGAAGGTGTTGCTTGTAGAGAAGTGCTCGTTGCGGGCGAAGAAGGTGGCGAAGGAGCCCTTGCGATTCTCTACGCGCTGGGTATTGGCGCCATTTACGGTCTGATGGTGAAGGGTTTCGAAGTCACACACCACACTGTTGAGTCTGCCGTTGGGTTCCTTGGCACTCGATTGTATGCGGGAATGGATTTGTCAGTCGCATTGCTTTCTGTTGGCTACATTGTCGGTATTCGAATCGCCTCATTCATTTTCTTGGGTGGCGTGATCGGTTTCGGCATTCTTGTTCCAATGTATGGGCTCATCCACGGATGGCCGAACTCAACCACCTTAGTGGATGGTTTTTATGACATCTGGGCCGAACAAATTCGCTATGTCGGTGTTGGTGCAATGGTTGTTGGTGGTGTCTATACCCTCTGGTCCATGCGCAAGACCATCATCACTGGATTGTCGAAAGCATTGATCAAAACAGAAGACGGAGACGAGCAACCACTTCGGACTGAAATTGATTTGCCACTCGACAAGGTCATCATGTTTTGTGGATTTTTAGTTCTCATGACGTTCCTCTATTATTGGTATGCAACAGGATCATTGGTGCTCGCATTAGCAGGTGCATTGTTTTTGGGCGTTGTTGCATTCTTCTTCGCTGCGGTTGCAGGCTACATTGCCGGGGTGGTCGGTTCGTCAAACTCTCCAGTTTCAGGTATGACCATCGCCACTTTACTCTTCACCGTCGCCCTCGTTTGGGTTGTTGGTGATTTCTTCCTCGGACTTGGTACAGAAGATTTGATGCTCGCAACGTTGCTCATTGCAGCAGTTGTCGCTTCCTCTGCAGCCATTGCAGGGGACGTCATGCAGGATCTAAAGACAGGACATATGGTGGGAGCAACACCGTGGCGACAACAAATCGCAGAGATCATTGGTGTTGTCACAGGTGCAATTGTGATCGGTCCAACGCTGGCATTGTTACATAATGCGTTCCAGATCTCCAAAACGGCGTGTGCAAACACAAATCTTGGCTTGCCAACAGCAGAACAGTATGATTGTTCCAATGCTTTGTTTGCACCACAGGCAGAATTGATTGGTGCCATTATCCAAGGTGCCTTTGGCGGTGATTTGAATCTACAAATGGTCACCCTCGGCGCATTGATTGCTATTGTTTTGATCTACCTGCGCATGCCAGTGATGTCGGTTGCTATTGGTATCTATCTTCCATTGGGTCTCTCAGTCCCCATCATGTTGGGCGGAATCATCTCCTTCTTTGCCCTCCGGACGGCTCACTTCAGGGTTGATGGTACACTTAGCGGTAAGCCATCCAAAAAGGCCGAAGCAGCGGCCAAAGAAGTGGAGAATAGGGGCGTCTTGATCGGTGCCGGTTTCATTGCTGGCGAGTCAATCCTCGGCGTGTTCATTGCCGTTCTGATCGTCCTCAACATCAGGCTTCCCGAAATTTTCGGTATCGTAACCCTCAACAATTTACTCTCTCTGGTCTTCTTTGGATGGTTTGTTGCCGTGTTCATTTGGCTCGCCACACGAGCCTTGCCCAAAGGTGGCAATTTGCTCACAGATGCCGTTGTCGTGGCCACCGATGTGCTGGTTAGATTCCGCGCAGCCTTGCTTCCGCCAAAGCAAGTTTGAGATGTTTATCGATTCGCCTGCATCCACAACCATCAAAGGTCGCCCGTTAAGGCCGTAAGAATGGCAGGGGAACACATGTCCGTTCGCATTGAAGAAATTGAAGAAATGGCACGCAAGTGCAGGGTCGAGATTGTCAAGATGGTTTACCGTGCTCAAGCCGGCCATCCTGGGGGCTCGTTGTCCGAAATCGACCTTTTAGCGGCGCTCTACGCAACACGAATGCGAGTGCGACCTGATGATCCAAAGTGGGCCGATCGAGACCGTTTCATATTGTCAAAAGGTCACGCCTCCCCGGGAATGTACGCGATTTTGGCTGAAATGGGATTCATTAGCCATGAAGACCTCAAATCATACCGTGTGCTTGGTGGCGTTTGCCAAGGGCACGTGGACATGAAGTGGTGCCCCGGAGTGGATTTCTCAGCAGGCTCCCTCGGCATGGGACTTTCTTTTGGCATGGGTTGCGCCATCGCGGCAAAACTCGACAAGAGTGATCGAAGAGCGTTTGTGATGATTGGAGACGGAGAGATGCAAGAAGGGAGTGTTTGGGAAGCCGCTATGGCTGCTGCTCACCACGAACTTGGTAACCTCAAAGTGATCCTCGATCGCAACCGAATTCAAAACGATGATTTCTGTGAGGCACAGATGCGCATGTTCGATATTCCTGCAAAGTGGCGATCTTTTGGCTGGAACGTCAAAGAGATTGACGGGCACAACATGACTGAAGTTATGGAAGGCCTCGATTTCCTCGAAGCAGAAGAAAATTCCAACGGCCCCTCAATTTTGATTGCGCACACCATCAAAGGTGGTGGGATTTCTTACATGGAGAACAATCCATCTTTCCACGGTGCAGCTCCAAATGAAGAGCAATTCAAGTTAGCCATGATCGAACTAGGGGAGGCGGAAGCATGACCAGAATGGCGGCCACCCGTGATGGATATGGCCAAGCGTTGCTCGACCTAGCCGATAATCCAAAAGTAGTCGTTTTGGAAGCCGATTTAGGAAAATCAACAAAGTCACTGCACTTTAGAAAGGCTCACCCAGAACGCACGGTCTCGTGTGGCATTGGAGAACAAAACATGCTCTTGGTTGGCGCAGGTCTAGCCTCCGCAGGTTACATACCATTTGCAAGCACATTTGCGATCTTCACTGAACGAGCTTTTGAACAAATGCGGAATGGTGTGGCCCGTCCTAATCTTCCAGTTCACCTGTGTGGCAGCCACGGAGGAACCCACACCGGCACAGATGGTTCGTCCGCCCAATCAATAGAAGATCTCGCTGTGTTTCGAACCCTTCCTAACGTAGTCGTCATGCATCCATGCGATGATGTCAGCACACGGGCGTTAACCATGCAACTGCCGGCACTTGGTCAACCATCCTACATGCGAACGGCACGAAACAAGACACCTGTGCTCTACGATGGTCGGGAAAATGAAATTCAAATCGGCAAAGGCATCGTCTTGCAAGATGGACATGATGTTGGAATCATTGCTTGCGGCGTGTTAGTATCAGAAGCAATCAAAGCGGCTGAACAACTTGCATCGCAAGGAATCTCAGCTTGTGTTGTCGACATGCACACCCTCAAGCCAATCGATGGTGATCTCATTGACAAACTCGTAGCACAATGCGGTGCACTTGTCACCGCCGAAGATCACAACATCATCGGTGGCCTCGGTGGAGCGGTCGCAGAACACCTCGTCTCGAACACACCTGCACCGCTCGAACGAGTTGGTGTTCAAGACCGATTTGGAGAATCTGGTCAATCCGATGAGATGCTCGAAGTGATGCAGATTTCCGCCCCTTACATTGCCGCAGCGGCACAACGCGCAATCAATCGTAAGTAAGCCAAATATCATTAGCGTCCCCTCCGAACAGAGGCCATGACCGAACATGATAGCCTCGCTCATGTCTCTGCAATGTTGGATGCGTTTGTTGAAGAGAGGGATTGGAGCCAATTTCACACCGTGAAAAACATCATCTCTTCGATTGGTATTGAAGCGGCTGAACTGACTGAAACAATTCAATGGGCAAACCCTACTGTAGAGCAAACGAAAGAGGACGCTGGCTTGATGCAAAAAATCTCACATGAAACTGCAGATGTCATGCTCTACTGCATACGTTTATGCAGCATCTTGGGCTTAGATCCTGTTCGAATCATGAATGAAAAATTCCAGTTGAATGAAGAAAAATACCCGGCTGATGTCGTTCGTGGTTCATCAGCAAAATACACAGAATATGAATGAGTACTTGCTCATTGACGAAGCGCATACTTGAAGGAGTGCGTTCAACAACGAGGCAACATGGAGTTCTTCCTAGATACCGCAGATGTTGATGAAATCAGAGAAATTGCCGCTTGGGGAATCCTTGACGGCGTCACCACAAATCCTTCCCTGATCAAAAAAAGTGGCCGAGATTTCAAACAAGTGGTCGCAGAAATCGCATCGATTTGTGACGGTCCCATTTCGGCCGAGGTCACAGCAATGGATACCGAGGGCATGGTGGAACAAGGACTCGCTCTCAAAGCTGAACTCCCTGAAAATGTGATCATCAAAATCCCATGCACACCCGAGGGCCTTGCGGCGACAAAGAGACTCACCGATGCTAACATTAAGACCAACGTCACCCTGATTTTTTCTGCATCCCAGGCCTTAATGGCAGCGAAGGCAGGAGCGACCTATGTCTCCCCCTTCATCGGTAGAATTGACGATACGGGCCATGATGGGATGAACCTCATTGCTGAAATCATGGAGACATGGAACAATTACCCTTCGATCACCACCAAAGTACTCGCAGCATCCATTCGTCATCCCACGCATGTGCTTCAATGCATCCAATTGGGCGCACACACAGCGACGATGCCCGCCAAAACCTTCAGGCAACTCATGACACACCCTCTAACGGACAAGGGCTTGGAAGGATTCATGCGGGACTGGGCTGAAGTTGAAAAGGCTGGCAATGCTTGAACCGTCGTTTTATTTTGAAGTTGACAAAAGGAGGCTTCTTCAATGAAGTCCTCCCCGCTTGAGGTACAGGGGGCGCACCATGAGTTCATCGAGAGACCGATTGAAACAATTGTTGGACGGTGACTTGTCGCCAGAGGATATTGCCGAGGACCCGGCATTGGTTGCCCTCGCTGACCGTTTGTACGGTATTAAAATCGCACCAGCACGGCCAAAGAAAGCACGTGATATGGTCGACGCACCTGTGAATGAAATCACAGAAGTCGCACCTCCCACAAACATGCTGATCGAAGTCATTGGCGATATTGCCCCGGCTGACCCTGGTTTGGAAACACCCATGCCACTTCCGCCATTGGCACCCATTCCATCCGGGAAGAGGAACATGAGCCCACTTGTCTATGCCCTCGGCGCGGGCCTGTTGTTCGTTATTGCAAACTTGTTTGGTTTGCTTCAGGCGGTCTTGGGTGGCAACTGTCAACCAAGTGATTTATGCCCCGCTGATGGATACACACGAATGAATTTGATGGATTTGCACAACCTCGACACCGGAATGGGCTGGTCCCTGCCACTCCAAGACGGAGTTTACGGGATTCCTGACGTTGTTGCAATCCTCGTTCTGACCGTTGGAATCCTCGTCCTCATGCGCCGATCGTGATCCGCATGGACCTCGAATGGTGGACAGAAATTCTCTCCTACGTGGGGATGTTGTTCATTCTGGCTGCGTTTGTCTTGGAAACGAGAAATGTACTCCATAGCAAACAAACGACGTACCTTGGATTGATGGCGGTTGGTTCTGCACTCCTTGGCATTCGAGCCTACCTCATTTCTGAATGGGCATTTTTGATTTTAGAAGCAGCTTGGTGCTTCGCTGCACTCTGGGCATTTCGTCAAGGGCGTGAAGCGAGCGAAAGTGATGCTCCTCAGGCGTCATCTTGATGAGCAGGGAATAGCCGAAGACAATCATGAGCCAAGGACCTGGCAAGGCCAAGCGCGGTATTCCTTCCAAAGAAGAGAATTTCAACGAATGGTATCCATTCATTGTTGAAGCAGCAGAACTGGTCGATAAGAGGTATCCAATCAAGGGCATGGATGTGTGGCGTCCATACGGCTGGAAAACCATGAAACTCATCGATGCATTAACCCATGAAGAAATGGAGCGCACAGACCATGAAGAGGTAAATTTCCCACTCCTCATCCCCGAAAACCTCCTCGAGCGAGAAAACGCATTGGTCGCACGACTGAAAAGAGCACGTGAGGAAGGGGTGAATCCCGATGACCTCCGTGATGAAGATGAGGAAGGCGGATTCAAGAAAGAAGTGTACTGGGTCAAGCACGCAGGTGAAAATGAGCTGGACATTCCTATGTTTTTACGGCCAACCTCAGAAACCGCAATGTACACGATGTTCCCGTTGTGGATCAGGTCGCACAAAGATCTTCCACTCAAGGTGTACCAGATGGTCAACACCTTCCGCTACGAAACCAAACAAACTCGATCGTTCATTCGGGTGAGAGAGATTCACTTTTTCGAGGCACACACAGCCCACGCAGACGAAGCTGACGCAACCCGTCAAATCGAACAGGACTTGCACATTGTCGACAACCTCATGCACGCATTATGTTTGCCTGTAATCAAGGCCAAACGCCCCCTCTGGGACACCTTCCCGGGAGCGTGGTACACCATCGGAATTGACGCTGTTATGCCAAATGGAAGAACGCTGCAAGTTGCTTCGTGCCACCATTACAGAGATCAGTGGGCGAAGGCGTTCGACATCACCTACGAAAACCTTGATGCTCAGCAACAGCATTGTCACCAAACGACCTACGGTATGTCAGAACGTTTACTCGGTGCTGTCGTTGGTATGCATGGTGATGAAAATGGATTGATTATGCCTCCAAGCGTTGCGCCTTTCCAAGTTGTGGTTTGCCCGATGATCAAGAAAAATTCTGAAGTGGATACCGTGGCAGCTGCAGAGGAAGTTGCAGCCAAACTACGACGTCACGGATTGCGTGTCAAAGTCGATGCCCGCGATATTCGTGCAGGACAGAAATATTACGACTGGGAAATCAAGGGTGTCCCTCTTCGTCTCGATCTTGGCCCACGTGACCTCGCTCAAGGGACTGCGTTTGCGGCACGACGAACAGGTGGCAAGGAACCTTTGCCATTGGAAGGCATTGAAGAGGCTTGCCTCAAAGTCCTTGATGAAATCTCAGAGGAATTACGTCGACGCTCCCATGCGCACATGAACGATGTTGTGCAACCGCTTCCAAGCATCGAACACGTTGACGGTACCTATGTCATGAATGGGGAGGTCAAAGATGGCCACATCTACGAATTACCGTTTGATGGAACCGATGCCCATGCAGAGGCTATTGAGCGATTGACTGGATTTGCTTTCCTTGGCGACTCAACAGACGGGTACGAAGAGGAGCGCCCCTGCCATATGAGTGGAATTCCGACCACGCGTCGAGTCCTCTTAGCGAAAACGTACTGATGAAGCATCGCATACACCATTCGATGAGCGATGCATCATCTTCATGGTGCAACTGGTGAAGCATCATTCAAAGTTTTTCGAGTTTCATCCGGATCGATGAACAGCGCCCCAAAGATGACTAATGTTTCTAACACCGCAGCGATAAGGAAAAGGGTTGGATAGTCAAACCGACTGGAAATTGGTTCTGTTAATTGGTAGCCAATAATGGAAGACACATTCATCATCGCCATATATGCAGTGAACTGTGTCCCACCTACTTCGCTCCATGTCACTCGCATCACAAGCGAATAGATATTGATCGTGACAAGACCCCAGGCAAATGTACGGATTGACCACATCACCATCATGAACGTCCCGCTGCTCCACAGTGATTCACTCATGCCCCAAATAGATGTGACAATGGCCGTACAAAGAGCACCGTAAATGATGACCGATTTACCACCGTAATACCGGCCTAATTGCCCACCTGCCAGGTAGCCTAACATCGTGAAGACCAAAATGAGCCCACCTTTCGTGACGTTGAATTGTTCAACCGTCCAGTCGAGTTCGCGAACGAAGAGCAGAGGTAAAACTGGAATGAGGAAGAAAGACAAGGACATGACCAAACTGAGCACGACACCGAGTTGTGCAGAGCGAATGGAAAATGCAATTTTTATGTTCTTCATAATTTCTCTAAAATCTTGGTTAGGCAGTGAATCTGAAGTGACACCACTCCCCTCGCTCCAGGGGTAACGCTTCTCACCTGGTCGCTCGGTCATGAATAAGGGGACAAGCATAATCAAAACGAGGATGGGGATTTGGAGAAGAATCGTCCCCTTGATACCAAGCGTACCGATAACGAGGCCAAGTCCTGCACCGCCAATGATTCCTCCTACAGATTTAGCGGTGAACATGTAGCTGTTGACTTTCTCCATTTCGTGTGGCTTGAGCACGTCCACCGCCAAAGCATCCGTGCTCACATCTTGCAATGAAGTGAAGATGTTGTAGACGAGGAACATCCATGCCATGATAAGGACATTCTCTTCTGGGTTGGGCACCAACATCATAGAAGCAAGAACGACGATCATACCACTTTGTGCCATGAGGATCCAAGGTCGACGACGGCCCATTGCCGGAAATTGATAGCGATCAATAACGGGACCCCAGAGAAATTTAACCGACCACGGCAACGTTCCAAGCGTCAGCATGAGGGCCAATTCTCCCGCGCCAACTCCTTTATCGGCCAAGAATGTGAGAAAAGCGATGGTGATGAAGCCCCATGGAATGCCTTGAGCCACATACAGTGCACACAAGGTGAGCACTCGGGCCCGATAGTTATCGATGAGGGTGTCCCCCTCCTCAGCTGGTTCTACATCCTCGAGTGACTCCTCATCACCCCCTTCTAAAACTAAACCAAGCTGGAATTGATCGCGTCTGATGACAATAAAACCAACAAAGGCAATCATGCCTAAAAACCAGGGTGAAAATAACACGGCAGGAAGTGATTTCGTACCGATGTCCAACAACGATGTGCTTCCGTCATCTGCCGGAGCATTGGGATTGATGGCGCCAGGATCTGATGCGTTTAGTATTGGAAAAGAACCTTGAACGGTAAGACCTTCAGTATTGTCCGAGTAGTAGATTCTGAATTTTGGTTCGCATCCTGCGATGACTTTGGCGGGATCTAAACATTCCAGGGTCGTTGGACCAGGCTTGTTAAATTGTATTTGGAGGGTGGGTGTTACCCCTTCCTCCCAATAGGTCATGTTCTCTGTAATTTCAATGTCCCATGATATTTGCTCATTTGAATACGTAGGAAGTACAAATTCTTGTTGGGAGACCATCTGGTCGTCCTTTAGCAGTGAAATCAACAAATCGTCGCCACCGCTGGTCTCAGAAGATTGGATCCAAAAACCGAGGTTAAGGCTCATCATTCCGCCCTGTTCCAAGTACATTGGTTGAATCAGTGGAGTTTGAAGCGGGCAACTAAAATCTATATTCTCGGTGCTCTCGTACTCCCCAAAGCCAAATTCAGTCGCATCCTCTGATGAAAAGTGATGATAACAATCACCAGATGCTAGGCCCGAATCCCCCCACAAATACAACGTAGAGTTCTCAGGCGATGGTTGTGTGGCTTCGGAACTTTGACCTAAAGCTGTGCCTAAAGACAATGTGAGTAAGACCACAAGTGCAAGTGCAAGGGTTGTGCGCACCTGTGCCATGCGTACAACCAGCGCTCAGAACCATTCAAAGGTGTCGAAGAAGAATCTGTATTGAAATTAAATCAGTGCTGCTCCAAATTCCATTGACGAGCGAGTGGATCGGGGTGTGATTCACGGGTGAGTGGATCACATTCCGAATGATGAGGGATCGAGGTCCATTTCGCCATCCTTCATCATCTTCCGCATTTGTTTGTTGAGTTTACGATTCCCACCCATACCTTTCATCATTTTTCTGGATCGGTTCCATTGTGCGATGAGTTCTCGAACATCTTTCTCACGGACACCCGCACCTCGAGCCACTCGGCGGATGCGGTCAGCCTTGATCTTAGCAGGTTCATTCTTCTCCCAAGCAGTCATGCTGTCCATGATGGTTCGATAACGATCAAGATTGCCTTGCATAGCTGCCTTTTGCCCCTTCGACATAGCGCCCATACCACCAAGCATGTTTCCAGGAAGGAACGACATGAGTTTGTCAATCGTACCGACCTTTGACATCATTTCCATTTGTTTGTACATGTCGTTGAGCGTAAACCGGCCACTCATCAAACGTTGAGTGAGTCGCATGGCTTCCTCTTCATCCATGTCTTCAGGCGCCAAATCAATCAGGCCCTGAATATCACCCATGCCTAGAAGACGGGAAATGAAACGGTCGGATTCGAATTTTTCCAAATCTCCAATGTTTTCTCCCACACCAATATGGACAATTGGAGCACCAGTTGCGGCGACAGCGGACAGTGCACCACCGCCTCGGGCTGTACCATCGAGTTTTGTGATGACGATCCCTGTCACGCCGGCAAGGGTGTGGAATGAAGCCGCTACAGGGCCAGCAGCCTGACCCACTTGGGCATCGATGACAAGCCAGCGTTCATTTGCACGAGTTAACCCGGAAATTTGTTCCAGTTCATCCACCAAATCCTGATCTAATTGGTGACGTCCGGCTGTGTCAACAATAACCAAATCGGCTGCGGCACAGGCCTTGAGGCCGTTTCGAACAATGGTTGGTGCGTCTTTTGTTTCAGGCTCCCCATACACTTGAACCGAAGAGTCCTCAAGCAGTTGGGACAGTTGTTCATAAGCGCCAGGACGATGAACGTCGGCTTCGATCACCGCGACTCGAAGACCGTGCTTTCGGCGGTACCACTCGGCAAGTTTGGCGGTGGTTGTGGTCTTACCCTGACCGTACAACCCCACAAGCAAGAGGGTTGCGCCGTGAGGCTGAAAATCATGAGCAGGCCCAAGAAGCCTCACAAGTTCGGTGTAGAGAATGTTCATTGCGTGAGTTTGAAGAGTTATTCCGGGACGAGGATCTTCTTCTCGCAATCTTGATTCCATACGCTCAACAATTTCTTTTGTCTGACGTACGTTGAAATCAGCCTCTTGAAGCGCCCGTCTGAGACTGCGCGTCATTTCACGCAATTCTTCATCGTCCAACTTGCGTTTATTCTTGAGCAACCCGATGGAGCGGAAAATACCCCTAGAAAGGCCTTCGAGTGCCATGACTCATCCTAACGGCTTCCCCATTTCAATGCACCCATCATTGGATGTGCTTCATTCAGACTCTAAAGGGACATCGAGGTGAAGGACATCACCCTCCAATTTTGCTTTGACCCGGCTTGCCTTGGTGGGGACAGAGGTTTCCACTTCTCGCTCTCGACCGTTGAGGCCGACGAACAAAACTCCGTCTTCACTACGCAAGGACAAATCATCCCGATCGATGCCCGGATAGTGGAGTGAAATTCGTTCGATTTCACCCATGACTTCTCTTGTCATACCACGGTGTATAGAATGTTGAATCGCCTTTCCGACCTTGTGGGGGCCAAGATCGCTTGGATGGGCTTTGACATCCCCGTACAATTGAGCACCAACCTTTCTGAGTGCAGCAATACCGACAACCTCATCGTCAAGCAATTCCATGATCGCAATATTCACATCTGGCATTTCGGAAGTAAGTTCCTCAACCCGTGCGAGTTCTGCCATTCTCCTCTTGGCTAGGAATGGATGTTCAAATTCTGGTGTCACACGATTGACGAGGCAATTTGGAACCGGCAACTTGTACTCTTGCAAGGACTCGTGTGCCCGAAGGGTCTCATTGATCCCCATGCGCTCTGGGATTGTAACAAGTGTGAACGAAGTGATTTCTTCATTCGACAGAACCCTGCGTACGTGCAAAACTCTTCTCCTAAACCGTTCCAGTTCTTCTTTCATTGAATCGCTTTCCTTACGTCCAAACAGCATCGACCGTAAGCCACCCGAGACCCTCATCATGCGTATGAGGCGATCTGACCAAGCCTCAATGAGTTCTGGCAATGACAAAAAGCGTAGGGTGTGGCCTGTTGGCGCTGTGTCGAAGACAATCACATCCCAAGTTGGATCTTCAACATGGCGCAAGAGTTCGTCAAATGCGAGGGCCTCATCAAGGCCGGGTATCACCATGTCAGAAGTCTTCACTTCGTCGCGAACCGATTCCATTTCTTCCTTGGCGTTTGGATCGAGCATCATACTCAACCCACCCAAGCCACCAAGACCTCCAGGGCCGTTCATACCATTCATCATTTCACCCATTTTGGGCAAGACTGACGAAATTTTAGATTCAGGATCCATCTCCAAACCGAAGAGACCCGGTACGCCATCAACAGGGGTCGGACTTGAACCAAGTTCAACACTCAACGAGTCTGATGTGGAATGGGCTGGGTCGCTGGAAACAAGCAGGACTCGGAGACCTGAATCGGCCAACCAAACGGCTGTCGCAGCGGAAGTCGTGGTTTTTCCAACTCCGCCTTTCCCGCCAAAGAGTAACAAGCGTGCCATATTCGACGCTGGGCTACGAGGTCTTTGAATCCAACGACTGGATTTAATTGTGGCAACGCCTTGATGAAGGATACCGTCAACCCACGCACATGGCCTCGGCATTCCTACTGTTCCAGGCTGCTTCAATCACATCCCTGATTGGGATGACCCTCGGATGGAGAGGTGTGATGACCAAGTACTCTGGTTTTTACGATCTACCTACGGCTTGGAGCAATGTGTTCTGGGGCCTATTGTTAGGAGGAATTTACGCCTCACTCACCCATAATTACATCCTCAATCCATACCTAGTGATGGTTCAAAACGAAACTGCACTTGAGGTCAATGCCTTGGACCTCCTTTTCATCTGCCTCGTCGCATCGATTGCAGCGCACATGCTTCTACGCAGGGAACGCGTGCGCAGTGGTTCGTCTCAACCGACGAGCGGGTGGGCTTTGGGTCTCGCTATAGGGGCAATGATGGGCATGGTTCACTTGTACCGAGTTTTCGATGGTTACGATACGTTGCTAAGTTTGAAACTGTGGGTGACCGTCATTGGTTTTGGTGTCTTTGCTCCGCGAACTGAAGCTCTCATTTGTAGTTTCCACGGCCATCTCATGCTCCAAGGGCGAAGGTGGGGGGCTGTGCTCCGTTCCACATTCTGGCGATGCTCATATGTGGTGATGTTTTCATTTGCAACCGTCGATATACTTGCATGGGTGTTCATCGTGCCGTTCGCCCTTTTGATCGACAAACGAGCCAGCGAATGGATCTGGGATTCGATTCCAAGTGAGGGCAAAAAACGATTGAGAAAAATGTGGGCCAGACAGATTCGAGAGAAGCGAGAGGCTGAAGAACAGACCAGTGCTCAGGCATGACTTCGGCAAGTAAATACTTACAAACAACATTGGATACTATTCTAGATGTTATTCTAACCTTGTGACAAATAAGCGTTTATGGGGCGTTCCGCACACAACGGTTATACAACGCCCGCCCAGCCAAACAGGTATGGGTTCCTGCCCTTATTGCCGAAGTGTCACTTATCCAGGTGACACTATTTGCTATTCATGTGGCCGGGTGTTGGCAAACCTTCATTCCAAAAGGTTCGCCTTAGAGCAACAATTCAATCATGGCTCAAAAGACACAACCTACAAAATGACCAAAAAACCCACGGCAAGGGGTGTAATTGAAACGCACACTGGGCGTTCAAAGAATATCATGAAGCGAACGAGAAACAAATCAAGGATGGTGATTGTTGTGATCCTTCTGGCGTTCGTGTTTACTTCACCAGTCATACAAGAAGCAACAATAGGTCAGATTGCCAACATCAAGGAGACGATTTACCTCAAAGCAGCACCCGCTCGAATTTACCCAATGGAGGTCGAGTATGTTGTTGAGAAAACGATTGTTGCAGAAAACAATGGTAATGAAGGGTACTTGTTTGAGAATTTGATCATACCTACAGATATTCATTCATTAAACGGGTCTGAACATCACTTCACTTACACCGATGATTCGGCACCTTTAGATTCCGTGAGTCTTCAGGAAATCAAGAAAATAGAGGTCATCATCAACAATGAAGCAGCGATTAATGTACCACTCAACAGCCTTCCCACTAAATCAGTAGATGAAAAGATCATCACCACGAGCGGCCATGAAGTGTGGTGGCCCGGCTATGGTGAAGGCGCTGATTACTGTGGAGTGAGTTCCTGTGTGAAGGTCAAATTGAACCTCGCACCAGCGCAAATTGCAAGCATCTCCTTGGCCGTGACCTTGCAGAGCACCTCCTATTCCTGGTGGGATTCAGGACGGGTTGATTCAAGAATTGATGGCATCCAAGAAGGAATCAGCATGGAAACAAGCGGAACATTCGATGATGTGCGGGATTCATTTGGAGATTCACAACAATATCGCAGCCCAAAATGGTACGATCGTGGTGTAAGCCCAATATTGGATTCTCGCTCTTTAGGTGGCTGGGCCATTAACGCTCAGCATGATGAAGTCATTGCAATTTCAGAACAAATCATCCAAAGTCTCCCTGAAGGCGAGAGCGAAAATGCCTACGGGTACGCACGAGCTGCGTTCGATTACCTTCATCAACATACAGAATATGACAAGCAAGCACCAATCATCGCCCGCAGTGGACCGGAGTGCCTCGCTGCAGGTACCGGCGATTGTGATGAGCAAACCAACGCATTCTTGTCGTTGCTGCGTGTGAAAAACATGCCGGGATGGTATGCATTCGGGGCACTCGCTGATGCCGATTACAATGAATGGGAGGCTCACGCATGGGGCTACATACAGTTGCCATTCAGCGAGTCATATTGCATAGACCATAACATCGTCTTGAATGAGTGTTATGTCCAGGCTCAAGTTGACGTTGTCAACAACAAATGGCTCCTCCATACACCAACTGCGTACATTGCTTGGATTGAAGAGCCAGATACCAATGGTGATTTACTCAATTCATATTACAGCCCTGGATGGATGACCCAGGGCGTAGATCGTAGCCCGCCCGTGTACACGAGCGAGGTGTTGGAAGAAAACGGTGGTCGATACCGTGTGCCTGTTTTGGCGGAAATATTGGGGTGAATTGAATGAGAATTATAATTGGTGGCGCTGGTCGAGTTGGGACCGACCTTGCAAAGGCATTGCGAGCTGAAGACATCGATGTTGTCCTCGTCGACTCAGATTCAAGAGCGGTAAAAAACGCACAAAACCTCGACGTGTTGGTGATTCACGGTGATCTTACGACTCGCGAAAAACTTCACGAGGCCGGTATTGGGATTTCCACGGTGTTCGTTGCCGCTACGAATTCAGACGAACGCAACTTACTAGCGTGTGCTCTAGCAAATCACGCCCATGATGAATTGTCCCCAGCCAACGCAGAGCCACTTCTTTCCATTTGTCGAGTACGTGGAAACAATTTTTTGGAGGAACAAAACAATGGTTACCTCAGCCAGTGGGCAAAGGTGAACCACGTCATCAACCCTCTTGATGGAGCCATTCAAAGACTCCATTCTGGATTGCGTTCGTCATCAATTGAAGAGGTGATCCCCTTTGGTCATGATGCGTTCATCATCGAACTCGACGTGACAAACCAAGCCAAGAAAGTGGTGTTCCAAACCCTTAGGGATGCCTCCCTACAAATCGAAGGTGGCATGCCTTTAATCGTAGGATTGAAGCGAGATGGTGAGAAGAGCATCGTTCCTGACGGGGATTTTATGTTGGTTCCAAACGACAGAATTGCGGTCGCAACCACTGGACTTGCTAGTTTCAACAGGATCCTCAATATCTTCGGCCATGAAGCAACAGATTTCCCAGTCAATCCGAAAGTGGCAGTGATCGGAGCCAACAAAATTGGTCAACGCATTGCAGCTGATTGGTTGGAGTCAGGAGCGAAGGTCACGGTGATTGAACGGGACCTCCAACTAGCGAATGACCTTTCAGGATCTAAAATTGGTGCCGATGCAAACCTCGAAGTCATTCATGGAGATCATCTTGACCGAGACATTTTGACAGAAATTGGAATCCCTGACCATCATATCGCCATCGCAGCCCTCCCTGATGATCTCGCAAGTATTGCCGCCGCCTTGTTGGCCAGTGATATGGGCGTTACACGAACCGGTTTGTTGCTGTATGATGCTGATTTGGTAAAAGTCACCCAGCGAATGGGAATCACCTTTGCAGTGGACCGTAAACGGGTCGCGGTCGATAATATGCTGGCGCAAATCCACACGAAAACGGCAGGAGCATATGCGCTGCTCACCAACATCCCAAACATTATCGGTGTCAGTATGGAGGTCAATGAAAAAGCAAAATTCTCAGGAAAGAGAATTGTCGAAGCCAATCTCCCCGAATGGCTTCGCATCGCCTTCATTCAACGTAAAAACACCAGCGGTTTGTGGGAATCATTGCGGCCAAGTCCAGACAAAACACTGTTGAATGGTGATCGTTTGATCATCTTCTGCACTCCAGATCGGATTTCAGATGTCGAACGACGATTCAAGGTGTGAATGGAATGCGCTCAGACGTTTTGTACTTGATTTTGGGGTGGACCCTTATTGCCCTGGCAATACCATTGGTCCTCTGTGGAATCATTACCGGACTCCTAGATTCATGGGAATTGGCGGTTCGTGCTTTTGCTATCCCAAGTTTGATCTCGTTCTTCACAGGCATGATCATGCTCAGTTTTGGGACCAGGACAAACACAAGCGAAAGGTTGCGGGACCGCGAAGCCTTCGCAGGGGTTGCACTTGTGTGGCCCATTGCCGTTTTCATTGGGGCGCTACCGTATTGGCTAGGTGGCGTGTTTAATGGCCCGTTTATGCTTGATCCAACAATGATGGAC
>DAFX01000040.1:0-23194 GCA_002495535.1 Euryarchaeota archaeon UBA433 | reverse complement strand
AATATGAGCCCAAATTGCATCCCTGGAGTAACTGCTGATTGTATTAACAGCCAACCAAAGGGTTTGTTGTTATGGCGCTCACTCACGCAGTGGTTTGGCGGCATGGGTATCATTATGCTCGGAATGATGCTTCTTTCACGTGTCATCGGTGGAGGCATGGCACTCGCTCGGGCAGAGTTAACAGGGCCTTCACTCTCACGATTAAGACCAAAACTCAAGCAAACGGCTATTGCGTTGTGGGGCTTGTACATCGTCCTGACATTGATTGAGTTTTTCCTCCTCTGGCTTACGGGATCGATGGAATGGTTCGATGCGATCAACCACGCACTTACCACGCTACCATCGGGTGGATTTTCGACTCACGACCTGAGTATTGGGTACTATGATTCTGTTCTCGTTGAAATGATCATCATCGTGTTCATGTTCATCGCAGGTGTGAACTTCACATTGCTATGGTTCATCAAAGAGCGTGAATTTAAGAAAGCGTTTGGTGATGAGGAATTCAAGTATTATGGAATCTATGTCCTCGTCGCATCATTGGCGATTGCAGGTGCGTTGATTGGGTCAGGAACATCAGTGGGAACCGCATTGCGCCACAGCATCTTCCACGTGGTATCTATCGGCACCTCAACTGGATACGGTACGACGGATTATGCAGGCGATGGGTGGCCGTTGGCAACCCATTTCATCATTTTCATTCTCATGATTGTGGGTGCGAGTGCCGGATCGACTGCGGGTGGTTTGAAACTTCTCCGCGTCACACTCGCATTCAAGGTGGCCATGCGTGAGTTGGTCAAAATCGCTCAACCTCGTAAGATTGACCGCATCAGAATGAATGGCGAAGTGGTCGAACGGAACCAAATTGGTTTGATTGTGGGTATGCTCTTTGTCTGGGTTGGCTTGTTTGGAATCTCGAGTATTATATTGGCTATTTTCATGCCAGGTGATACTTTTGAATCGGTGACCACCGTGGTCGCCTCATCCCTTGGAAACACGGGTCCTGCACTCGGTGATTACGGGCCTGCTGCAACGTGGGCAGGAATGAATTCTGGGGCGCTGCTCATCACTTCTATTCTGATGTGGTTCGGTCGACTTGAATTGTTGACTGCGGTCATTCTCATTCACCCACACACATGGCGCAAAGAGGAAAAGGTGCAATCTGACCGTTCGGCCGTCGCTCTCTTCCGACGTATTATGGAAGAAGATGAAGCCAACTGATTTCAGAAGAGTTTCATTTGCCCTGATGCAGGACCGATGTCATCTTTCTTCTCTTCTTCTACCGGTTCTTCAACCACTTCAGGGCCTTGAAATCCATCTGGTTTGGGTTCAGAGGCAAGTTCCTCAACCCTTTCGTTGTAGGCTGCAATCAAATCCTTTGTCGATCTTCGAGAAAGAGGCAAACCAGCGAGCGATGCGTGTTCTTCTCCTGAAAAGCCAAGTTGAATCGACAAATCGAAAGAGGTCGAGTCGCCAATTTTTGGGTCGTCTTTGACCATAGCGGATACGAGTGGCAACAATTCATCACGAACGGCTGCCTTGCTTGAGCCCGACAACTGGGATAGGCGTTCAACGATAGCTGGACGGACCCATGAGGCTTGACGGCGTAAGAAAGAGGGGTATGAAGAATAAATCCGATCCCTAAACGGAACCTTGTTTGGGATTGAGGCCGAAAGGCTTGCCAATTGACCGCTCCAATACCATGAACGATGGGCCGTATTTTGGTACTGAGCCATCAGCATCTTTGCTCCTAGGCTGAGGGTTTGATTCGCCCGTGCTATCGAGGGTTTTTCGGGAAACAGGGAGGCATTGTTCCAATGAACCCAATTGATCAACTCACTTGGTGGTTTGTCGATGATGCGTCCGAATGCCACTGCTTCTTCAGCCGTGTTTGATCTGTAAAGTGCGTCCAGACCGGGGAACACTTCGAGTGTGGAATCACGTCGTCCTGAATCTGCCTGTGCTTCAACCATCGATTTGGTGATGGCACCATCAGCAGTGGAAGAAAGCACTTGCAAGTCCCTAACAAGCGCCCGTAAATCACCGGGATTGCTCTGGACAAGCGCTGAAATGGCTGCATCATCGAAATCAAGTTCCTCTTCTCGCAACACACGTTTGGCGATCCTTCGAAGCGCCTCATTGCTTGCTCGTTCAAAATTTATAATTTCTAAATGGGGTTTGAAACGATCACGCGTTGAACGCCAACTTGAGCCCTTGCCCCACAAACCCATGACTTCATTGCAGGCCAAAATAACAGGCTGTTTTGTATGGGCAAGGAGGTTGAGAAGTTCAGCCTTCCCACCAGAGTCGCCTGCAAGTTTGATGTCGTTGCCTCGATCGTCGCGACCCTGCATCGCTTTTTCGATGCGGTCCTGGCTCACAGCACGCAAACCGCCCGAGATATGGTCGACTTCATCCAAAAGGATGAGAGTGCGTTGTTTTTTGGCGTTTGGATCGTGAAACAGTGAACGATGCGTGCTGCCTTGTGTTGCTGCTTTTCGAATGGCAGCTGCGTTGCGAGCATCCGAAGCATTGAGCTCGATCACGTTCCAACCAAGATCCTGAGCAATCGCTCTTGCTACGGAAGTTTTCCCCACACCAGGTGGACCTACGAGCAATATTGCCTTCTTGCGTGGCGTGCTGTTCTGCCAATCGTCGAGCCACGCTCGAATCTTTCTTCGCTGGACTTCATTGCCCTCTAGATGACGTTCTGAGGTTGGACGGTGACGTTCTGTCCAATCGCTCACCTCAGGCATAGAGGTACCTTGGTCCGAGGGTTCTTCAACCTTGATGACGGATTGACCGGTTTGGACTGTGCCGCTCAAACAAGTTCGTCGATATGGACACGGTGTTGCTCGCCTGTGTCCCGATCTCGTACGGTCACTGTCTGGTCCTCAATCGATTGATGGTCCACGGTTAAACAGCGCGGCACTCCAATTTCATCGGCTCGAGCGTAGCGGCGCCCTATAGAACCACTGCTGTCATACACCGATACCAGACCGGGGCGTGCACAGAGTTTGCGGTGCAGTTGGCGTGCCATTTCACCCATGCCGTCTTTTTCAAACAGGGGGAAGACACAGAAATCTACCGGAGCAACATGATCACTGAGACGCAAAACAGTATAGTCATCTCCCTCTTTTGATTCATCATCATAGGCATGGTCTAGGATGTGCCAAATAATACGATCAATTCCGAAGGCGGGTTCAACAACATGAGGAATGTACCATTCACCGGTGATGGTTTCGGTTCGTTGAACTCGCTTCACATGCTCAGGTAGGACCTCCACCAGTTCCCCATTTGTGAGTTTGATTTTTGCAGGGAAACTTGCGCTTGCGTCCAATGCTTCAAGGGCGTGTTTGACGGCTCCTGCTAATGCACGGAAAGCAGGTCCAGCGGTTGCGCCGTTGATTGTCCAACCATCAATCTCCACAACCTTGGGTTCGGAAAACTCACGCCGGGCACGGAGTGTTTTCCCAGTTGCCTTTTCATGAGCTTCCAAATCGTAACATCCACGGTGTGCAATACCAACGCATTCAATCCACCCGTAGGAACCCAATATTTCTGCATCCCAGCAATCGCTGGCATAGTGAGCCATTTCATCAGCCTCGTGCTGACGAAACCTCAAACGTGCCGGATCAATACCGACCTTCACCAAGAAGTCGTAAGTTTGGGCCATGAAATAGCCTACAGTCGAATGGCGAATGATGTTTGATTCAAGCGCTGAAGGAATCGTTGCTTCGAGCACCGATTGACCATCAGGAACCAACGAAAGTTTCGTTTCCATCCAAGGCGAGAAATCATGGTTTTGATCCTCGTGCGGGTTGAAGAAGTATTCCAACTCCGCCATGTTGAACTCGCGCAAACGAATCATGCCTTGTCGAGGTGAAATTTCGTTTCGGTAACCTTTTCCAACTTGAATGGCCCCGAAAGGCAATCGATCTCGATTATGGCGCAACAGGGCAGGGAAAGAGGTGAACATTCCTTGGGCTGTTTCGGGTCGTAGGAATCCCGCTCGCCCTGAAGAGCCTGCACCGATTGTCGTGTTGAACATCAAATTTTGCGCCGTGATTTCAGTCCAATCTTGCGCATCACATGTCGGGCATGGAGGATTGGAGGCGTCGAGAAGAGTTTGCAATTCATCTTTGGTGAGGGCATCGGGATTTGGATGGTAGTCCTCGAGTAAGGTGTCTGCTCGACTGGCCTCTTCACAGCCTTTGCAAACGGTCATGAAGTCGGAAAACTCACCGACGTGACCTGAGGCTTCGAGCACTGCATAAGGAGTGACCGTTGGGCATGAAAGTTCGACAATGTTGCCAAGTGCGAGCCAGTGATTGATCCATGTTTGATTGACACGGTTTCGCAATCGTCCACCGACAGGACCGAAGTCGTAAAGGCCCTTTGCACCGCCGTGAATTTCGAAAGCTGGGAGGATTACACCCCTGCGCTTTAGCATTCCAGACATGCGCTCAAGTCGTTCGGCGTTAGGTTGCATTCAATCCACGCTCAGCCCTCGTATGGTGAACCACCTTTCAACCTCACCGTCCATTTGAGGGTGAAAAGGCCCAAGCGTAGCGTTAAGAAGCATGGCGAGTTGCCAAAATTATGGGACAATCGATGGTGGCCATCATCGAATCGGATTGCACTGGTTGCGATCTGTGCATCCCACATTGCCCTTTTGAAGCGCTTTTGCCGCTGTTGAAATCACCCCCAGAGCGGACACACCCAAAGCGACCAATTGTTGTCGTCGAGTCACAGTGTGTTGGATGTTTGTCCTGCATTGGCTCCTGTCCAACCCAAGCGTTGCACGAAGTCAAGGCGCCTCCAAGCGCAGAAAAATCTCCTCTTCTTTCCCCACCACCCCGGCCACCAACCGAACCGGTGAATCGATGGAAAAAAGGCGGACTGCGTTGGGCTTAGATGCCAGACCTAGTACCATTTGAGTGAAGGGTGTGAACAACAGGTTCATTTACTCGTTTCGTTGGACGAGGACCAACGGGCAAGTGAGAAAAAAAATGGCAGATATACATTATCTTGAAACCCCTCTGGAAACAGAGGCGCTTTTGGAGCGATTATGTCCTCCAGTGCGAAATTGGTTCAAAGATAAATTCCCTGATTTCACTCGCCCACAAAAATTAGCGATTCCAGCAATTATCGATCAAGAGCACTTGTTGCTTTGTTCGCCAACTGGGTCTGGAAAAACACTCACTGCTTTTCTCTCAGTCATCGACCAATTGGTGCGACGTGCACTTGATGGAAAGTTAGAAAAAAGGGTCTACTGCGTTTATATTTCTCCAATCAAGGCCCTTGCGAATGACATTCAACGAAACTTACTCGGACCACTGAAGGAAATATCGGATACATACCTCCCCGACCGGGCTCAGGAAATACGAGTTGGTTTGCGAACCGGTGATACGCCCCAAAGCGAGCGGCAAAAGATGTTGAGAAAGCCCCCCCACATCCTCATCACAACACCAGAAAGCCTCGCCATAGCCATCACTTCCCCTCGATTCCAACCGATCGTCAGTGAAGTCGAATACATGATTATCGATGAACTGCATTCACTCGTACCAACAAAGCGTGGTGTTCATCTGGCACTCACACTCTCCTACCTCGACACATTGCTCACTCGACCCGTACAAAGAATTGGAATCTCAGCAACGATGGAGCCCCTTGAAACGGTTGCGGAATTTTTGGTGGCGAGCGACGATCAAGAGAGTCGAACTGAAGCAACTAAAGTTTGCATTGCAAAGGTCTCAGGTTCGAGGGAACTTGATTTGGACATCCTCATTACCGATCCAAAATTCAGCGACCTTTCAGTGATGAAAATTTTCGATAAAAATATTGAGGCCGTAGCTGACCTCATTGCAGCGCACAACACGACACTCGTGTTCGCGAACACACGAAAAATGACGGAGAATATTGTCCTCAAACTGAGACCTTACCTCGGAGATTTAGTAGCAGGCCACCACGGTTCAATGGATAAGAAAATCCGATTGGATGTGGAAAAGAAACTCAAACATGGCCACCTGCGTGCAGTTGTAACTTCTTCTTCATTAGAGATGGGGATCGATATTGGTTCGGTTGATTTGGTGCTCCAAATAGGAAGCCCTGGTGATATTGCAACTGCGCTTCAGCGTATTGGCCGTGCAGGCCACCATGTGGGGGGCATCCCCCGCGCTCGTTTCTTGCCATCAAGCGTGGATGATTTGCTTGAACTCGCTGCACTCCAAGCCGCGATTCAAACGGGCGATATGGACCGACTCGACTTCCCAGAAAATTGTTTAGATGTGGTGGCCCAGTTCATGATTGGATTGGTGATCATCAACCAACTTGACATCGATGAAGCCTACGAGATCATCGTCAACGCTTGGTCCTATCGGAATTTCCCATACGATGATTTCATCGAAGTTCTTGACATGCTCGAAGAAGAACGACGAGTTTGGGTGGATTGGGAAGAGAACATCTATGGAAAGCGCGGGTATTCAAGAATGATTTATTACACAAATATTGGAACGATCGCCCCAGACAATTCCTACCTTGTGTTCAATGCTGAAGGTTCAATTCTTGGTCAACTTTCTGGCTCCTTCGTATCAAATCTTCGTGGAGGGGACGTTATTCTTCTTGGTGGTTCGACGTACAGAGTCACCAACATCCAGGGCACACGAGTCAACGTCGCTTCAGTTACAGGGCATCGGCCTACCGTACCTTCATGGTCAGGAGAAGCCCGATCACGTTCGCGAGAACTTTCTAATGCTCTTTTGGATCTTATCGGCCATTGCATTGTCTCACTGCGTCGAGAAGAAGATCCACGAATCGTGTTGAGGGACGCGTACGGATTGTCCACAGATGTCTCAAACGCCATTGCAAGGCATTTGGAAGAACACAGCCTTGATTCATTCCAAGTACCAGACCCAAATCGAATTCTGGTCGAGCAAGTTCTCACAGGCGGTCATCCGACATACATGATCACAACATGCAGAGGGCGCGGGTTCAATACCGCCCTAGGTTACTTCATGGCTGGACTGGCAGAATCGAACAACATCGCTGTTATTGAAATGTCATTTGATGAAAATGGGCTATTGATTCGGACCTCTGAAGAAGTGGATCCGGGCCAAATGTATGCAGCCTTCCGCAACAACAACCACAACGAAGTGATCGAGCGTTATGTGGTCAACACGCAAATTTTTGCCAAGCGTTTCCGAGAAGTTGCAGGCCGTTCAATGATCATCCCAAAGCGAATTGGTGCTGAAGAAATTAGCCCTCAGCAATTCCAGCAAAAGGCAGAGGCACTGTTGAACAAACACCGCACAACCGATGACAGTTTGTTGATGAGAGAAGCGAAAAATGAGATCATGTTTGGCGACATCGACATGAAAAGTTTGGAAATTTTCCTCAACTCATGTGTAGAAGGGGATGCTCGAATCGTTCACAACAAGGTCACCGTTCCTTCAAGGCTTGGAATGTCGTTGTTCATGTCTGCGTTTGAAGACCTTATGGCGATGAAAACAAGGGCGTACCTCGTCAAAGACATCGACCCTGCCATCCTCCAACGTCTTCTCGGAACTCGCAGCTTAGCGACAGAACTCACAGCCGATCAGTTGGACAAATTTTACCTCGACAAGGCTCCAATCCCTCAAAACGCTAAACAGTTGATGACGTTGATGTCACATGGTGGTGGATTGGATCGGGAATTCAACAATCCGCTCTACAAGGAAAAACTCGTCGGCATCGATTTGGACACCATCAAGGGGTGGGTCACAGAACTTTGCCGCGAGGGCAAAATTACCAAGCTCGATGGAACTGGATCAGACCAACTCGATGGCAAATGGTTCTCGCCGTTTATGGCTGAAATACATGGGACCCTCGGATGTTTGGCCGTTAATGGTGGCAAAGAGGTCAACGATTTGCGAGAACTTCACACCAGAGGACTTTCGTACAAAATTGCAACCTCCTTTGATGACGAGCGTAAACCAACCGTTTGGGAGGACCAAGCTCTGGGCGACCCGCATGAAGCAATGCGGGTCAAGATCATCGAAATGCTAGGCAGTGAAGGGCCTCAAACTGGGGACCAACTCGAAGAAAGATTGCCATTCCCACGAGCGATGGTTGACAAAATTCTCCACGAATTGGAAACACGCAATGTCCTCTCTGTTGGATTCTATAAACAAACTGACGAAGCAGAATATATTTTGAAAATTGACGAACATCGACTCGTCGATAGTTCCGAAGATGTGGTTGAATACCGTTGGGTTCAAAACCTCGTTTTGGACAAAACTTTCCAACAATACGAGGACGGTTTCTCGGCCTTCGATTCCCACGTCTTGTTCCAGAAACAACAGGAGTTACTCTACAGGGTGACAGATTTCCGATTCAAAGACTGGCAAGATATGCAACTCGATTCCGATGTCATCATGGGGCGTTTGCTGCACAATCGAATGGGATACACCACCAAAGACACCATTCCAATGCTTCTTGGTTTGAAGCCTGAACCATGGGTTGGCCCAATGGAAGAAGAACTCCTCAAAAGGATTCCAATCGGTGAAAATGTAACTCGACAAGAGATCATGGCTGATTTCCCGAAAGGCGAAGAACACCGATCACTGCAGCGTGACATCAAGTACGCCATGTCAAATTTGGAACGACAGATGCTCGTGGTGAAGCAGTTTGAAGACGTACCTGGACGACGTCGTAGGCTCTCTTTGTTCCACCGAGTGCATGACGTATACGAAGCGATGGACTTTGAAAGCGCACTTGTCGATGTAATACGCCGAATGGGGCCCGTGAAAGGCAACACACTCCGGTTCTATGTCACTCGATCTTTTGAAGACCTGACCGTGGCTTTGATGAACCTCGAAAAAGAAGGTCGCATCGCCAAGGTCATGGCGCTCGTGCCTGATCCTGAAGCCTTCTACTGCATGCCTGAAGAGGTGGAAGTGCTCCAACAACCTCGTCGTGAAGATCGAACAATGCGAATCTTGACTCAATCCGACCCCTACGTGTCCAGGTTTATTTGGGAAGTACGAAGTGTACTCGACCGCGGTTGGTACCTCCCAGTGTTCAAGGGGATTGACCCCATTGGCAAGGTGTTAATGTTCAAGGTCAATGACTACCTTGTCATCAAAGATTTACACGTCCCAACCGCTTACATCGATGAATTCTGTGAAGCGTTCAAGTTGCTGCTCGACAACCATGCCGATCAACTGGTCGATGTTGCGGTTCTGTCTAATTTTAACAGCGAACCTGTTTCAAGTCTCAATGAGAACACGCAACAAGCCCTTGAGAGGATCGGCTTCAAGATGACTGGAGAACGTATGATTCGAGGTGGCGTGGTCGATCCGCAACCTAGAGAAATCGCAGAACGAGCCCTCTTCCACAGGCACAACCTTCACCAAAAAACCAGAATGGAGAATGAAGTCATGGCTCTAAAAGAAGTCACAGAAATCCGAGATGACTTCGCTCTTAGAGGACGCTGTGAATTGTATCGAGTGGATCTCAAAAGCATGGCGAGCGCCAATCGATTGCACCAGGGGATCAACCTCCGAGGGCATCAAGTTTGGGCGACGTACGAACATTTCCAAAACTTACTTGCAATTCGTGGAGAACCTTTTGATGAAGACCTTTGGGACATTGTGGAATTTTTCAGTAGCAATTCCGATCCAAATTTATTCAAAGAGCGTCACGCTTTGACACAATCCGAATTCCGAAAATTGGTCCAACCGCTGATTCGTTCAGGGCACATTGTCCAAGATTTCCGTGGCGGTTTCAGAACTGTAAAACTACGTGAAGGTGTCGATCCAGTAGAATTGCGTCGAGAATACATCCGCGCGCTGGTCAAAGATTTCCCAGTGATCACACTCAAGCAACTCCTTCGCCTGGCTGGTACCCCGTTTAAACCCGAAGAAATCAAAGCCGTACTCACATCGTTCGAAGAAGATGATACACTGGTCAAAGGGTTCCTCATCGATGAACTGGATCAGGTCTGTTGGGGAAGAAAGAATTTGCTTGAGGAAGCAAAAGACATCCCTCCAATTCGTGACTTTGTCCTACCACCGAGCGACCCAATCGCACCCTACTTTGCCGACATCATGAAAGAACGATTTGGATTTGGTTCGGCGTATTTGGTGTTCAAGAACGCAGAACCAATAGCGGCCTTCAAAGCCAACACAAGGAACAAAATTATCGATGTCAAAGATTACGAAGGTTCCGAAAAGGCTTGGAGGATCGTCAAAGAGTTTGCATGGGAGCACCAGATGCCGCTCCAAACTGAATTGAGAATTGGTGGAAAAAGACTGAAGTGAACTGAGTTTGAACGTTTTTTTGTAAAAACCGCAAACCAGTGAGTTGATTACCCCCCGATTCATGAATTTAGATATGCGAAGCAAGGCAATGCTGCTCGTCAGCCTCTTTTTTGTCAGTTTAATGGTGCCTTTGGCGCCGGCCACATCTGCTCAAGAACCGCAAGACGTCCTCATTCTCAGCACGGCGGTCAATCCCGCAAATAACCACACCTATTACCTCTTGAGCGAAAGTTCGTGGACTGTCGCTGCAGAGGTAGCGCGAGGCCTCGATGGATTTTTGGTCACGGTTGACGATACGGAAGAGAATCAGTGGTTGTTTGATACCTTCGCCGACTGGGACGGTCAATCTCGACACCTTTGGACTGGACTTTCCGACTTGGACAACGATGGCGAATACAGATGGCACAATGGTGCTCCGTTCTATTATCGCGATTGGGGCGCTGATCAACCATCTGCGAGCGACGATGAGGGATTTGTACACATTGCAAGCACCAACATGGGCAATATTATGCCGGGTACATGGAACGATTTAGAGAATGATCCGCAATATTTCCCAGTCTATGGCGTCGTTGAAGTCGGCCCTGGTGCAGACTACTCCTTGCGCTTTGCAGATGAAGGTGACCGGATCGAGGTGCCTCACAACGAACACATCAACATCAGTGATAGTTTGGTGCTTTCGGCTTGGATTCACCCGTTTTCTTCCACTGGCTTACAATTCATCACCATGAAAGGTGACTATGGATGGGGCATGTACCTCAACGCAGGCACCCTTGCATACGCCTCTGAATACAGCCTATCGCAGCACCCCACTTCCAATCAGAGCATTCTCCCAGAGGCATGGAGTCACATCGAAGTCCAAGTGATTGAAGGGGTAGGTGGCGAATTTAGAATCAACGGCGTTCCTGCCGGTGTGATCTCGGCAGAACAAGCTAAGATTCCTGCTGGAGATTTTGGTTCAAACGACTGCTTCACTTCGGGAGATTCATGTGACGAATTGTTCATTGGAAGCATGGGGGCAGGTTGTGAGTGCAATTATTTCCATGGAATGCTCGACAATCTTTCGATTGGTACAAACATATCAGTAATGGGTGAAGAGCCAACTTGGGTTTCGAACTGGACGTTCCCTGAAGGTGAAGGAATGTCAACAGGAAATTTGCTGAGCAATGCCACAGGCGATATTTTCGGAGCAGATTGGGTGATGCCGGATGGAACCATCGTGGCTCAAGCGGTCCAATTGGAAAATGGAGAAGAGATTGAAGGAGTATCCGGCAATGCCGGTGATAATTTGCTCTTCTTTGCCGAACTTGAACCGATGACAAAAGAACTGTATTTCAACCTCTATCCTACTGAGTTCAAAGACGAGGAAATTGTAATTGACATCTATTTGGGCAACGACAGAATTCCAAGTTCTTGGGACAATGATGGTTCCATTGAAGCGTTCTGGGGTTATGCCTGGGAGCAATTTAGTTGGCCTGAGGAAGGAACTTGGTGGGTACTCATGGTCCCACAAACCGACATTTCGGATTATTCGTTAGTTGTTGAATGGGAAATCGCTGATCCCCCGCCATCAGAGGATGAGATGACACAGCTTCTCAATGGCATACCCGTTACAGGTCAGACCATCGACGCGGGAAGGCAAAGTGACTTTGAAGACCGCGTGTTGTATTACTACGTTGATGTTGAACAAAATTTGAGCAGCCTTACGGTCAGCACCTATGGCGGTACCGGTAATATCGACATAGGATTGTCTTGGGGCACCGTACCCGATCCGTTTGATTTCTGGTTCTTTGACGAGGAACCATTTGATGAAAGTGGAGTGTCAAACAACCCTAATCAAGGCAAAATAACCTATGATTCTGGGCAAGGAAACGACCATGATGCCACCCTGTATGATGTGGAACCTGGCCGGTATTACGCTACGGCCTACACGTATGGTCGTGCGATTGATTTCACAATTGCCGCAACCATGGCATATGCACCAGACAACACTGAACCAGAGGATGCCATCGAACTGTCACCAGGCATTGCCTATGGTCCTTTGACTGGCTATGACGGGCTCGAGCAGTATTTCAAGATCGAAGTCCCAAGTGGTACTGAACGTCTCGAAGTGGATTTGTCAGAAGGCTATGGAGAGGCAACCATGTACATGCGGTTGGAGCAATTCCCAACGGCCGGTGAATTTGATGTTCAATCCTCGAGCCCAGGCGCCGGAGATAAAATTGGGTTTAACGACCCTACCCCCGGCACATGGTACATTCTTCTGACGACAGATGATGTGTTTGCGAACATTATGATCACTGCATCGTTCGAAGATCGCTACATTTGGAGTTATGATGGCACACCAATTCAATTGTTCAATGGAGAGGAAATTAGTGGATTGGAAGCACCAGATGGTGAATCACTCTTGTTCTTCGTCGAACTTGAAAGCCCCGGAAGTTATCTTCAAATCAACACATATGGGGGAACTGGAAGCCTCGAACTTGAAGCCTCAGGCACGGTTCTCGAATTTGACTTTGGTGGATTCTTCGGTGAAGAAGAGGAAGAAGAGGAAGATGAAAAGACCGGGAATGGAAAGACCGAGGGAAGACAAGGTAGACCGGTCGAAGAATTCACACCAGAACAAGTCGAAATTGAGTCGGATGGCGAAGGAACTGAACACACAATCTTCATCGAACTGCCAGCCAATGGACGGTTTGATATTACGCTTACAGTCGAAGAAGAAATCAGCGATGTGAGCATCATCGCAATGTGGGAAGATTCACCTCTTCCTCCAATCGATGAACCTGAGGAGCCGGTGTTCGATGGGACCATCGAAGCGAGCTGTGAAGATGAAGCACAGATGATTTTTGAAGAAACGGATATGGATGATAATGGAGTGATCGATGAGCGTGAATTTGCAAATGTTGATGCTGAACCAGGTCTCACTTTTGACGCACTCGATCTCAATGCAGATGGAGAAATCGAGTATCGAGAGGCGCTACAAGACATCTGTTCTTGCAGCAATGAAATGATGCTCATCGCATCTCAAATTCCGTTCGAAGACAAGGGTGTTTCGGCGAAAATCTTTGCAGAGTTGGACCTCAAAAATGAGTATGACTTGAAGACGACCGACACAAATGGTGACGGGTACATCAGCGTTGAGGAGATGGAAATAATCTCTATCATTTGCACCACAACATTCGATGCATTTGACGGAGATGGAGATGGTGTCAGCGATGAGAATGATGCATTTCCCGAAGACCCTACTGAATCGAAAGACACCGACGGTGACGGCGTTGGTGATAATGCAGATTTAGCCCCAAGCGTCTCAAACGATCTCATCTATGGTTCGATTGGACTTGTTGGTGCCATTGTATTCATTGTTCTTCTTCTTGCAGCACTCGGTTTTTCACGTGGCGGTCAAGGCGGTTCACGAACCAATGAATGGGAAGAGATCAAACAGCAAGATATCGCATCACAAATGCTCGGTTTAGATGCGGATGGTGGAACCATGGAATCCTCTTCGGCTTCACCTATTGGAGAACCTGTTCCGATGGACCAGCCTCCATTGCCCACAACTGATGCCTCGACGATGGCCATGACTCAACCAGTCGTATCAATCGCCCAAGACATGGATGCCTTTTCAGAACTCCTAAACCCCGTTGCAACAAGTATTGACGCACCATCACAACAGTTGATGGGTATGCTCGATTCGACGGGAGCAGAGGTGTTAGAATACCCAGCTGGAAGCGGCGTGATGTGGACTCGACCATCACCTTCTGAGGCGTGGCATCAGCGTTGAAGTTCTTTCTTTCGGGGCTGAAGCAAACCCATCGGTGCCAGAAGGCGAACGATGTGTCTGTGGAGTTCGGGAAGCAAATCGAACATGATCAGGGCCATGATGAACATGGCAAATAGCGACACAAACCGTGCAATGTAACTGTGGCCGAATTCAAACACCGACATGCCCCAAAGCGTCCAATCGACATAGGTGGTGTGCAACCATATCAGTCCAGCATTCCGGAACAAGTTGAGCACATGAATCAGTGGTACAGTGAGGAACAGGACCCTGAAACGTCGTTTCCAGTCTATGTCCAAAACTGCGATTGCACCGATGAAAATAACCATCGATTGCAGGGCGGTACAGGCCAAGACAAAATTGATCCCAATGGGGTCGCCATTGGTAAGGAGCAATTCTGTCTGGAACATGTATTCTTCAGCAGAAGAACCCATGAACCATCGGTTCCCTTCGAATTCTTGCCATGTGACTTGCCCTTGTGCGGTGTTGACCCAAGTTTCACCCATCACAACATGGTCTCCACCCGATATACGAAGGAATAACGCAGCCTGACCGGCGACAAACCAAATCGCCAACACGCTTAGCCAAGGCACATGAGCAATCAGTAGGTACGGTCCGCCTGCATAGGCAACTGCACCTCGTGCCCAGGTGAGGGAAGACAGCGTTTTTTCATCGGTTGCTCTTGCCTCCCAAAGCGCCATGCCTCCAGCCATTGGAAGCGCCATGACCGAAAATACAGTCAAAATCAAATCGTCATGAGCAAGATAAACGCTGGCATCATTGAAGAAAAACAGGCCGACACAGATCCAGCCAAATTGAGCCAATCGAACTGGTGCGGAAGCGCGCCTGTGCCATGAAAGTGCAAGGGCAATTAAGCCCACGGCACCAATCACGGAGATGACTTCATTGGACACCAGCATAGTTTCATCCATAAGGCGGTGGCATTTCAACCAAACCCCGTCGAACACAAAACGCCTTCATGTGCAGGGTCTAGGCCCGTTCATGCGGGAGGTGGTTGTTCAGTTCACGCCGAGGCCACTGCCAGATGCCGCACCTTCGCACGGGGGTATCGCCTTCATCGATCGAGATGGCGTCCTCAATATCGGCAGTCCAAATTACATCAATACTCCAGAGGAATTGGTCCTGCTCCCGGGTGCATCAGAAGCAATTGCAGACTTACGGCGAGGTGGATACCTGATTTGCATAGTCACGAATCAGTCAGCAATCACTCGTGGATTATGGGGGGTGGATCGAATTCATGAAATTCACGATGCGATGCGCACCATGATGCTAGACATCGACAAAGACGCTCACTTTGATGCGGTCCTCGTCTGCCCACATCGGCACAAAGACAAGTGTGAGTGCAGGAAACCAATGCCGGGGATGCTCCGTCTTGGTGAACAGTTATTGAGGCAACAAGGCATCACGGAACAACGCGCTCTCATCGAGGTGCAACCCGGGCAAAAAATAAATTGGTGGAAGGATAAAATTGAACCAAACCACCCCCTCGATGCTATGATTGGCGATCGAAACAGCGACATGGGTGCTGGCTGGGCTCGAGGTGTTCGTTGCTTCAAAGTGAATTGGAACCTCGGCCTGACGAGTGTCGTGGATCGAATTCTTGATGGTGCAGACCGTGGCGATCCGTTTGATCCACTGAGGTGAATGCATGGGCTGGCTCGGATTGGATGATACAGACACCTTGACTCAAGGATGCACGACGTTCAGTCTTCACGAATTGATTTCACACCTGCCGCCTCACATCACTGTTGGGCAAGTACGACTCGTACGCCTGTGGCCCTTTGCTCAGCAACGGACCCGAGGTAATGCGGCTGTTGCCGTGGAATTAACCACCGATGATGAAGTGGAACTGCTGCAATTTTTGGATTCGTACTGGGAAGAACATCTGGCACCACTTGTTGGCCAAAAGGAACCAAGCACCCAACAAAAGCGACAGCAATCGCCAACCGATCCGGGCATGGTATGGTTTAGCAATGCTTGTCAAGACCCAGAGTATTACCATGCAGCCGTGAGCAGACAAGTCAAGTTGAAGGAAGTCCCATCAGCCACAAAAAGTTGGGGCGGTTTAGGTCAAATTGGTGCCACTGCTGCAGTCCTTTGGCCTCAAACTCGACACACCTGGGAAGCCATTGCCTGGCGAGAAGAGCATCGCTGGCCTAGCACAGAACGTGATGTTTGTCAGGAGGCAATTGCAGAGGTTGCAGACGCCGAAGATCTGTTTTTGACTCGAGACCCAACATCAAAACGCAGTTTAATTTCTCCAAGAGGCACATGCCCGGTCCTGTTTGGACTGAGAGCTACATCTCAAGAAGCAGCTCATCGTGCTGCACAGCACCTTCTTGATGCGAAAGCCACAGAGGAGGTCATTGCAATGAGGGTCTTTATCACCAACCAAGCCACCGATGACCATCTCGATGGTTCCCTTCAAGTTCTGGTGAGTGGGGTAAAAATTCTTGGGCGTGGCACCACCATCATTGAAACAGAACAAACAAAGTTGTTCGCTTTTGCAGAATCTGGGCCCGTAAAACTCCTAGCTCAGTCACTGAAAAAAGGTGACCGAATTGAAGTCAAGGGCTTAGCACCGGAATCTGGTGTGGTTCACATCGAAAAGATGCGGGTCACTGGACGTGCTTCATCTAAACATCGCCCAATGTGTACCACGTGCAACAAGAGAATGAAATCAATGGGGCAAGCACAGGGCGTCAGATGCCCAGTGTGCAAAAAACGACAGGATGATGCATGGACGGTCACGCCCGCAGATCAATCCTCAGGCCCCTGGGTCCAACCGCCAATGGATTCACGGCGTCACCTTGCTCGGCCCATCGAATGGGAAATTGAGCCTCAATGAATCAACAAGGCTATATTGCGAGCCATAATCAGTTGTTCATGGCTGATGAACAGACAACAAGGACCATTGCTTACCTTATTTTTGGAATTATGTTCGTAGCCATGGCTTGGTACGTGTCCAAGCGTGCTGGAGAGAACCGTGCAAAAATGCTCGAAGACAACGCTCCAAAAATCGCTGGCGAAGATCTCCTCGAAGGCGGTGCAAAGAATCCAGAGCAATTTGATGAACCGGATGAAGACGCCCTCGAAGAAATGGCAGAATTGCTCGGTGAAGACGAAACTGAAGATTAATTCCGTACAAACCCTTCATCGGTGATGTGGCAAGCTTTCGCATCTCCCTCGATACGAACTGCACGCTTCGGGCCATCTTTTTCACGGCTTAGAGACCAAATTTGGAACCCACCCTCGCGCATCGATGCTTCACCTCTGATGTTCAAACTCTCAGCGTTGTTGCTTGCATCAGTTCCTGCTTTGCTGATCAGCAAGAGGGTGATGGAGGGGTCAAGTAAACTTGCTAGAGTGCATGCGTCTTTGATTCGACCTGAAGGTATCCTCCCACTTGCAACACACCAATCGTCCAACACCACAAGGGAAACGCTTGGGAGTGCAGTGGAAGTTTCGATCAACACATCAACTGCCTGAGTGAGCGAACCGACCAAATTCATGGCGTGGTAGCGAGATGAAGCGGCAAGCGATAGGTGTTCGAAAAGTTGGCCAAACCGAACTCCGTCTGGCATTTCTGGCGAAGCCCAAAGCACGCGTCCACCCTGCTCAATGGCATCAGCAGCCATGTGAAGGCCGAGTGTTGTTCCACCAGTGCTGCCCTCGACTGCCAAATGAATTCGGGCACCATCGAGAGGGAACTGCATACGAGCCATGCAACATCCTTACGTCCACCGTGCAAGATACTTCCGCTGTCCCATTTCGGAGCAACCTTCATGCCCTACCGGCCTTACCCAAAGACATGAGCGACGAACTCGTAGTCCGAGAAGGGGAACGAATCCCACGAAGGCCGCTGCCCGAATTTGAGGAAGCTTCCTCTTTTGCAGAAGCTATTTCCCGAGACGGTTTTTTTGGAACCGCTGTTGCTGATAAGAACCAGTACGGACCCCTTGCAATGATGTTCCTCCTCCTCATCGTCGCTGGTGTGACCGGTTTGATCATCAAACTCATCGCATCGGCCTGAGCGGTGAACTGGCTACCCCCCTCAAACTCCATTTGGAAGTTCGATAACGACGGGAAACATCAAACCCTTCACCTCAATTCCACCCCTCATGGATGAAGGTTCAGTCAATGTCGAAAGCCGAACCTCGTCTCAGGACAAGAGATGGACCATCATGGCAGCACTGCTGGGCACCAACACCGCATTCATGTTGTTCCAAGGTATTGAACAGGAGCGGAATTATTCACAAGTCCGTGAAATTGCCCTGACCATCATCGCAGCTGCAATCCCATTCCAAGGCATTTACTTCCTGATTTACACCTTTATCCTTGAACATGAAGGGCAGTTGACAGAGGGGCACCTTAAGCGCTTGCAAACCGCTTCAGCACTTTGCCAACTTATGGCGTATGCATCGCTGATCGGCGTCGCTATGATGTGGTACAATATTTCCAATTATGTCGGCGTTTTTTTCGTCCTCGCAACTGGTGCTGCCGTCATTTTGATCCGAACAGTCATGCGCCCACTTGCGGCTGTTGGCGACGAGATTCCGTCGCAATGATACGAAGATTCGAGTTAAATCCCCGTAAGCGGAGCACGGCAATGTTGATGAATCGAGGCGTGAGCCTTGTACCATGTCCTTCTGTCCACTCGACTACCGCTACGGTTGCCAAGAGTTCAAGCATATCTGGTCCGAAGTGGGCCGCCACGAACGCCAACTGGAAGTTGAACGCGCCCTCATTTGGGCCCACATGCAACTCGGCCGCGTCTCTCAAGCCGATTACGACATTGTTGCTTCCATAGCCAATCCAACTTCGGTGACCAAAGAGCGTGTCTCGGAAATCGAAGCAGAAACACGCCACGACATTATGGCCCTCACCAAGGCGATGGCTGAGGCTGCTGGAGAAGCAGGTTGGTGCATCCACCTTGGCGCCACTTCAAACGACATCGTCGATACTGCCGTGGCCCTCCAACTCAGAGACAGCATTGTGATGTTGCGTGAGCAACTCTGTTTGCTGATTGAGGTGTGTGCAAATGTGGCAGAACGTGAACGTGACACCGTCATGCTTGGAAGAACACACGGCCAGGCCGCTGTCCCAATTACGTTTGGCCTCAAGGCCGCGGTTTGGCTTGATGAACTGCGCCGTCAACTGATCCGCCTCGATGAAGCAACGCCACGAATTGCCGTTGGGAAATTCCTCGGTGCGGTAGGCACTGGTGCCGCCCAAGGTGAAAATGCTCGTGAACTCCAACGACTGATTTTGACACATTTGGGCCTCGGCGTCCCGTTGGCAACCACACAAGTGGTCGGAAGGGATCGCTACATTGAGTACGTTTCGTGGCTGGCAAATATTGCAGCCACCTGTGAAAAAATCCTCCAAGAAGTCCGCAACCTCCAGCGCTCTGAATTGCAAGAAGCTGGTGAAGGCTTCGATGTGGAAAAGCAAGTAGGATCTTCCACCATGGCTCACAAGAAGAACCCAATTAAGTCCGAAAACGCATCCGGATTGGCAAGGATTGTTCGCTCTATGATTATTCCAACCTATGAGAACGCTCTGCTTTGGCACGAACGAGACCTTGCAAACTCAAGCAGTGAACGGTTTACACTTTCCCACGGCTCAGCCCTTTGTGAAGATGTCATCGCCAAAACTCGAGACGTGTTGACAAACATGTGGGTCGACGCAGAACGCTGCCTCGAGAACATCAAGGCCCAGCGTGGATTGGTGATGGCTGAAAAGGTCATGATTGACCTCGTGGAACATGGAATCGCTAGGGATGAAGCCCATGAAATTCTTCGGGAAGCATCCTTTACAGCGGTCGCTAACAAAGAAGAATTGATCGATGTCTGCAGTCGCACGCCTGCGATTGCTGCAGCATTCAGTGCTGAAGAATTGGAAGCAATGTTCGATCCTGCCAATCACATTGGTGTATCTGGAGAACTGGTGGACGAGTGTGTTGCCCTTGCTCGCGCTGCCATTCAGGAACTATGAGCGGAACAGAACTTCGACCTTTGAGAATTCAAACTCGCCTCGGTTGCCTTCCCATTTGATGGTTCCATCCACATCTAGGCGCCCCGGCAAATGAGGCCCAGCGATCACTAATGTTTCGTATTCCCCACCCTCCCCATCGACATTGAATCTGAAGCGTTCAGATTTCTTTTGCAATTCAAGCAGTGAATCTGCAGTGAGAACTTTCCCAATCCAAGTTGAATCCAAGCCTTCACAACTCACTGAGGTGAGCATCACTTCGAATCCATGGTCGACAAGCCCCTTCATGTGTTCGAGACTGTCCTGATGCCATAGCGGTGTCCAACTTCGGATGCCAAGCCGCTCAGACATTCGCTCAAGCCTTGATTTTTGATAGTCAGAGCGAAGAGCGCCGCTGACGATTCCATCAATTTCCAGACCGGCGATGGCGTTTTCGAGGTCGGTAATTTCCTCTTCCTGTACACCTGGTGTGTCAACCTGAATCCATGGCACGCCTGCAAGTCGGGCCTGATGTTCAACAAGGTGAGTACCTGGGATCTGAAACATCCATGAATCGTCACCGGTGATGTTCACCGTTACAAGAGCCGTGACTTCCCAACCCTTGCATTGGGCCCACCACCATGCTGCCGCAGAATCCTTGCCGCCTGAGGACAACACTGCAACTCGCACGCTTCCCCCAAGCGGCTCGTTGTCAAGAGGTTAGGGGTGGAGAATCGTGTGAGGGTTCATATGAGGTGGCATTCTATTCGGACTGTCAGCGAACAGTTTTTTGAGGTGCGGGTTCAACTGAATCCACCCGCATCCTCATAAAGCGTCGATTCAACGACAAAGATGAGGGAATTAAAATGCAACCAAGCGGAAGAGGATACGACCACGGCATCACAACCTTTAGCCCAGACGGACGACTGTTCCAAGTGGAGTACGCTCGTGAATCGGTCAAGCGTGGAACAACGACAGCCGGACTCAAGTTCCGAGACGGTGTGGTCCTTGTGTGCGATAAGCGAATTGTGAGCCGGCTCATTATCCCAGAATCAATTGAAAAGATGTTCAAGATTGACAACCACATTGGTATCGCAACCTCTGGTCTCGTAGCAGACGCACGTCAACTCGTTGCACGGGCTCGTGTTGAATCTCAAGTGAACCGAATCACCTATGCAGACACGGTCCCTGTCGATGTTCTGGTCAAGAAGATTTGCGATTTCAAGCAATCATTCACTCAGTACGGAGGCTCCCGACCCTTCGGTACCGCCCTCTTGATCGGCGGTGTTGACGACAATGGAATTCACCTGTACGAAACCGACCCGAGCGGTGCGTACCAATCCTACCATGCAGGTGCAATTGGCAGCGGCCGAAACACTGTCATTGAGCACTTTGAATCCAACTGGAAGGAAGGACTTACGCTCAACGCAGCAATGAAGCTCGGCCTTGAAGCACTGCGAAGCGCTAACGATACTGAACTCAACCGTGAGGCTGTCGAAGTAACCGTGATCGACAAGGAAGGTTACCGAGTCCTCGACCGTGGCGAAGTGAACAAGCAAATCGACCGCCTAAAGCCGCTCGAAGACTGAAAACCTACCACCAGCATCAAAGGCCGCAGTGGCCTATGAGGATTTGAGGGAGACCTATGGTCAGTTTAGACAACGCCGTACTCGCACGAATGGAAAAAGGCGGTAAGCGCTACGAAGTCTTGGTCGATCCAGATCTGGTCGAGGCGTTCAAAGCAGAACCTGAGGCCATCGATCTCAATGCTTTTTTGGCAATGGATGAGGTCTTTCATGATGCAAGAGGTGGCGAGCGACCGACGGAAGACGCCATTGAGAAGACCTTTGGCACTCAAGACATCCGGACCATCGCGACTACAATTCTCTCCAAAGGGAGCATTCAACTGACAACATCTCAACGCAAGGCTATGGTTGAGCGAATGCGACAACAAATCGTCCACCAAATCCACGTTCAGGCAGTGGATCCCAAAACGAAGAGCCCTCACCCCAAAACTCGTATTGAATTGGCACTTGAAGAATCGAGATATTCGGTTGACCCGTTCAAGAGTTTAGAAGACCAGGTCAAAGAAGCCATTGACCGATTGAAACCAATGATTCCTCTGTCCTTCGAATCGGTTCGACTCGCCTTCAAAGTCCCTGGTTCAGCCATGGGGAAAGTTTCGAGAATTTTACGACCCTACATGCAAAAAGAGCAGTGGTTGGAAAATGGCTCATGGGCTTCGGTCATCGAATGCCCTGCTGGCATGAAACCCGATCTCATTGGCCAAGTGATGAAGCAATCTTCGGATACTGAAGTCAAAGAGCTCTAATCACGGCACCAAAAACCTTCACTCATCGACAGTTTGTTTGGGGGTCGGCTTTATCATGGGATGGTCGGTGGCGCAGAATGGAGAGAAAGAAATGTCCAACGGTCAAAACGGCGCCGAGCTGCGCCTCGTGACCCCAGGAATGGCCATCGGGCCAATCGCTGGGAAGCGCGTAGGAAGCGGTGCAATCGCACAAAACGATACAATCATTGCCACCCGACTCGGGTGGACAAAAGAATTCAACAACACTGTTTCGGTTGACCCGATCAACAGTGCATACATGCCACGATCAGGCGATCTTATCGTTGCCGTGGTAGCAGAGGTTCGAAACAACCTCTGGTTCATGAACATCAACGGACCATTCCAAGGTTTGCTGCCAATGTCACTCGCACCATGGAAGGTCGAGTTTGGAGCAGCCCGACAACACATGGGCATCGGTGATGTCGTGTTGGCACGGGTCCAAGAAGTGGACGAGTGCCACAACGTGGTCTTGACAATGAAGGGTGTTGGACTGCGACGCCTTAACCAAGGCACAGTTGAATCGCTACCAATCAACCACATCGACAGGCTACGAGGCGAAGGTAACGCAACCGTTCAACGACTCCGAGATGCGGCAGACAGCCGAATCATCATTGGAGAAAACGGCAGAGTTTGGATCGATGGCGATGCAAAAGGAACGGCTTGGGCTCGTGAAGCGATTGCCCTAGCACAGGCCTCTGGCCACAAAACAACATTCGAAGCAGAATTGTCTGCTCTTGAACAAAATGCTCCAAAGAAAGGTGATGCTTGATGGGTGGA
>DAFX01000071.1 GCA_002495535.1 Euryarchaeota archaeon UBA433 | reverse complement strand
ATGTGGACCCACGCTGACCATTTGAAGTGAAACCGTCGCAGTGAACGGTCTTTTATTGCCTGCTTTCTGATCTTCCAAGTGAAGGCATTCATCATAGCGAACACCCCTATCGAGAGGCCGCCAAAGACTGCCAGATCTGTTGTCTCTCCAAGCACCCAATTTGCAGGGTCATGGATTGATGAAAAGACACTGACAAGAAGGCTTCCAACAGCTAAGACAATGATGCCGAGGATCGCCATTCCCGCATAGCCATTCCCGCCCTGTGGTTTACTCTCTGGTAACTTTTTGGCGGATTGTGCTGCGGCCCATGCTGCAAAAGAACGCCCTTGTGCAATGGCCCAGACCACGAATAAGGCCCCCATGCCAACAGCCAAGGCATCTCGAGCATTCTCAGTGGTCATGGCCAAGAACGCAATTCCAAACACGACGGCTAATCCGTAGGGGAGGATCAGAATCCTGAAACTGAAAGCAATCCGCTTGATCAAAGGCGGTCGCTCTTCGCCCCATTCTGACAATTTGGTCCAGGAGCGTATGCGCTCGACATTGGAGAGCAAGGCGGTCACAGCATAGCCGACTGCAAGTGCCGAGAAGCCGATCGCAGCCGTTCCAGGCTGGCCACTGGCAACGGCATAGAGAAGAACCGACATCGCTACCAGGGCCAAAATATGAGGCAGCGTTTTAACCGACAAAAGCGTGCCTAAAAGCCCCAAAATGGAGGTGTCTTTAGCAATGAGGTTCTCCAGACTTTGTTCAATCTCAAAAGCGGATGCATCAGAGGGTGCATCAGGAGTTTCATTGTCCACGCTCAAGACCAAGAGAGCACTGGTTTTCATTTTTTGGCCCCGTTGACGCTCAAATCTATTGAAGGAGAAGGTTTCCCCGTTTTTCATGGCCAAGCGTTTGTCCAAGGCCCTTCGGGGTAAAAGGCGATGGATTGGCATTGGTTTGGCGCCAGAAATTACCAGCAGAAAGCAGGCACAAGAGGCTCTGATGAACGCTTTTGAACATATTGACGCTGCCGAAGGGATTCGTTTGATGGACTTCCATGAAGCGACAGGCGAACAAGCGCAGGCCAGTCTGGCTCATCTTGGCCTTGATCACGAATCAGGTCTCTCATTTGCCGTTCTCCAAGTACCTCATGAACTCAGTGAGTCTGTTCGGGTCGTGTTGCAATCTGAGGACGCCCTGATGGAACATCATGTGTTCAGCATCACTTCCAGCGGTAAGATTCGTTTGGTTCGTGAACGCATGGCCCTTGCCCGCCCTCCCCGTCGGTGATGACCACTACGTTCATGAGACGAAACCAGCACGCCGCTGCATGGCTGGTGGTGGAACCGCTCCGAGCATGAAAATGAGCGATGTGTTTCTGCTTGTTGGCATGAGCATTCTTGTCGGGGGACTGATTATGCATGCATGGGTCTCTCCAGCATCTTTGGATGGCGACAGTCAGAGCCGAGAAAGTGGAGCTTCTATGCTCAAAGGAGACACATTAACCTTCGAACTCACTGCAGACACCCCCTCAAGCGTCTCGATCGTCATCGGGCATGAGGGTGGTGAGGAAGTCATTGATGAATCTTGGACGCTTGCTTCTGGTGAAGAAATGGAGTTTGTCTATGAAGCCACGGAAGGTGGTTTTTATGTTTACAATGTGACCTTTGAATCCGGCGATGGCGAAGTTTTAGTTGACGTGGATCGCAAGACAGGATTGGACTTTGTGGCTTACCCAATTGGTGTAGCAATGATTGGGTTTGGTTTGTACAAGAGGAGCATCGAAGAAGAGGATGTCATCGATGCAGAATTGGAAGATTAATTCGTCTTCAAATTCTCCCATTGAATCGCTTCACCATCGTTGAGAGTTACCTCTTCGCCTTCTTGGTTTGTAAGGCGCAAGTTTCCGTTGTTTTCAAGCCCTGCTACGAACCATGTTTTATTTCTATAGATAGGGTTTCCAAGAAGCGATTGACTCGCTTTAATTGCCCTTTCAAGGGGTTCTATATGCGCTTCTGTTTTTGGGTCTGGAAGATCTGCTCGTCGCTCCAAATAGGACGCGAGGATGGCGTGAAGAACGAGCGCATAGGCCTCAACAGATGCCTCATCAACACAGTCGCTCATGTAAGCCATCGAAAAGGTCGCTTCATTGGGTTCAGCGGTTGAAAAATTGATGCCGATTCCAGCGATGATTTGCGCCTCTTTGCCCTTGCTTTTCCCTTCGACGAGCACCCCACCAAGTTTGCCCAAGCCAGTGTGATCGTGCAAATAGACATCATTGGGCCATTTGAGGGCGATCTGGTCGTTGTTGATGCCCATCAAAACGCTCGCATCAAGTGCTGCTAGGCCGCATAGAATTTGCAGCAACCCGGGGTTTGATGCCCTGGTGCCTTTTTGCACCAACCAAGAACCGGCAAAGCACGTGCTTGCACTGAGCCAAGTCCTTCCACGCCGGCCCCTTCCCTTGGTTTGTTGTTGAGCGATGAACAGATCGCCCTCGTTTTCCCCCTCTTCCATAGCCGTTTCATTGGTCGATTCTACGCGTTCATAACGATGAATCGATGAGGTGGAATATGGTGTCCATACGGCAAGAACACGCAACATCTCTCCATCTTCGAACTCGTGGGTCGCTATGCACCGTGCGGCAAAGCCGCTTTTTTGAGCTTCTTTTTCCGCATTGTCACCCTTGGAATTGTTGCTCACGACAAGAAGGATGAGCCCGCGTTTGGTCAAAAGTTGGTTTTCCCTTACTTGCATCATGAGCCTCGAAACTAGGCCTTGCGAGTCGGTGTCAAGGAGAGCTGCCTCTTCAAGCGGCCCTAGCACGTCGCCCTGGGCGTGTTCTTGATCGAGGTACGGGAGATTCCAAACGATCAAATCATGAGCGTTTTGGCCAGCCCATTGAGTCGGTACCCCGTCTTGATGAGGGCCAGGTCCCCCCTCGTAGGCCTCCACCGCGAGGTTGAATCGCTTTGAATTGGCTTTGGTGCTTGCCACAGCAAACGGATTGATGTCGCACGCACGAACTCTGTAGCCCAAACTTGCCGCGTACATCGAGACTGCCCCAGAGCCACAACCAATCTCGAGCAGACGTTTTCCCTTCCCCGGTCCCAATGCCCGAAGGGTTCTGCACAAGAGATCTGTGTCTTCTCGAGGGGGGTAAACTGTAGGTGGGATTGTCAAGTCAAATGTTGCTCCGTCAGGTGTCGCCCAATTCTTGCGAATTGCCGGCCGCTCGAGCCGAGAAATTTCGGCCTCGGAGTCTTCCAAATCAAAGATGCCCTCGTCCATGGTTTGCCCCGGTTTTGGCGAGTTGGACATGGGCTATATTGCTATCCGATGTTCGAAAATCGTGCAACCCCGCCACTATCGTGGTATTTTTCGTGGTGAAGATTCATCAAAACCCTTTGACTGTGGTCGATTTACCCTCCAACAACTGCAGCCGCAACCTATATGAACAGTTGGTAAGTCGGGCAGAAAGCCCAAGGTGCAACATTGGGCCTGTAGCTCAGTCAGGTAGAGCGTCGGACTTTTAATCCGATGGTCGCGGGTTCGAACCCCGTCAGGCCCGCCTGACTGAGTTTCCGGCCTTCTGGGGCAGGGCTGAGCGGGGAATTTGGATGGTAGTAAAAAGCGCAACGAAGAAGCGACTCATGGAACTCGGCGTCTCCGAGGAATTTGCACACAAACTCGCTACCGATCG
>DAFX01000100.1 GCA_002495535.1 Euryarchaeota archaeon UBA433 | reverse complement strand
ACACCATCACAGCCATGAGAGGTGCTTCGCCGTCAAGCGCGTGGTATTTCAATAATCCGTCGAACACCATAGGCGTGACGTGTTCAAGATGGAGGAGCAGTCAACCCTTGCATTCAAGTGCGTTCGGTCTCTTAGTCCAATCATGCGACCCTTCTATGCGAACAAGGTGATTCCATTCGGACTCCTCGTTTTGTTGCTTTTAGCCCCCCTTTCTAGCGTTTCATCGCGTTCTGTTCATGACACGTCGACGGTAGATCTATTCCCCCAAGGTGATTTCAACGATGCTGGTGATTGGACCTTGGACGCCTACACTTCCTTTTCTCAAGAGCCGGCCCTTCATACCGACACCATGGTTGCCGACAGTCGTTTGACGATGCTTCATGAACGTCCCCTCAACCTCGACAAAATGGTGTTCTGGGCTCAATCATCACCCACTGATTCAAACAATTCCATGTACGCTCCCGATGGGGCCTACTCCTGGTCCTCGGGTCCAGAAATGGAATTGACCAATTTCAATGCTGCAGGGTCCACTCAATACGAGATTCAGGAAGTCAATCTTGTCTTCGCCTTTGCCGTGCCTCATGCACTCTCCCAAGATTCAGTCAGGTTTTCAGTCGAATACAACGGCAACTTTTCCGCCCTTGCAACCATTGCCCACACTCAATCAGCCCTGGATTACATGTCTGGAACTTACTGGAGAGAGAACATCACCGATCTTGATACTTGGACTTGGAATTCGTTGCAAAACATCATTGTAACGGCCAATTATGAATCGGTTGGTGGTACCGATGATTCCCAGTTGAACTTGGATGCAGTTGGCGTCGAAGTCACCATGCAGACGCCATGGTATGGTGGAGAAGTGGCACAGGCAACCGCTGTGTTTTCCTCCCATGAAACCCCCTTAATCACCCTCGATCTGACTGCTGGTGAATCTCAAAACATGGGCTTTGCAGCGTGTGGTTTGCAGTCAAGTGTCGAAGGGACAACTGGCGAATGGGTCAGTGAAATTATTGAAACGCCACCGAATCAACGCATTGGTCGCACTCACTATACCCTCGAAAATGAATCCCTCGACGATGTTGTCATGGAATATTCATCTTCCAGTGATGGGACTTCCTTCACGCCTTTCGAGTCTATGGATGAACACATGTTCCTCCCCGATTACCCCTACACGAAACTCCGGTTGTCCACGATTGATGCCTGCATCAGCGAAGTCACCGTTGACGTTAACGACCCAACCCTCCTGTTGAACGGTCGAATCTTTGGCGACTTGGACGGACTTGATCCCACCTATTCACGGTGGTTGTTGTTTGTCAACGATGAACTTGTCACCAACCAACCTGTTGAATTGTCCTCCTCGCTGTCCCTTTCTTTCCCGATTGGTGCATTCTTACACGATGCAGATGCACCGATTAAAGTGGAACTGAAGACATGGTTCACTTGGGATTCACAGGGTGCCGCAAGCACGACCGCTTTCGAGGTATCATCAATTGAAATCACCGGTGGCTACAGCATCGCTTGGGATGAAGATCCTGTCTGTGTTGCCGTAGGCGACCAACAATTGACGGAAGATGGAGGCGGGCGAATTCTCCCCTTCCTTCACCGATGTACCGATGACCGAACCACCAACGAGGATCTTCAAGTGACCTTCACAAATTCAAATCCGGATTTGGTGACCGTTGATTTGTCCCAAGGTGATGTGCGTGTCGCCTTAATGCCAGAAGTTTCTGGATTTGCTACCATCACCATTACCGTTTCAGATCAGGCAGGTAATACTTGGTTGGAGACCTTCATGGTCAGCGTGAGTGCGGTCGACGACCCACCCGTCCTCACCGAGTTCCAATCGGTCATACCCGTGCAACTTTCGGTTCCAACGACGCTGGATTTCTCTTATGCGGATATAGATTCAGATGACCTGAGTGCAAGCACAAACCGCAGCTGGGCGACCATCGATATGGTGCAACGCACAATCACGCTCAACGCACCAACACCAGGATTCCATTCTGTGCTCGTTTCTATTTGCGATCAAAGCTCATGCACGGAACGGGTGATGGATCTTGAGGTCATGGCTTTGCCTGACCTTGTGATTGAAAGCATCGACAAGGGTGATCAGCCGATTGTGGCTGGTGATGTTGCTTCAGTACGCGTCTTCGTCCGAAACAACGGTCAGGCGGATGCATCGCTCATCTCGGTTCGTTGTGAGGTGAACACTGAACTCATGGCCATCGGCACGCTCCCAATTCTTCGACCAGGCGAACTTGGTGTTGTGACCTGTGATTGGGGCGTACCAGAAGAAAGCGGTGTGGTCCAAGTCCGTGCAGTGGTCGACCGTGGTTTGGAAATTGACGAGGGCGATGAAACCAACAATGAAGCGGGTCTTGCCGTCGAAATCCTACCGAGGCAAATTGATGATGATCCAAGTGCCTCTGGACTTGAAATCGGTGACGGTGCATTCTATGGATTAACAGCGCTCGGACTTCTTGCTATTGTTGGAGCGTTCGCTTTCCTTGCCCCGCCCAAGATTAAGAAACTCGAGTGAAGGTACTGAATTGCAATTGCAAGCAATGCGATGTTCCAATCGAGATTGTGAAGTATTTATTCAATTCAATTCACCACGCCAAATCTCACTTCTTGGCGGTGGAAACGAAACATCAAGTGTCGGATAACGCGAAAAGTGGCCTCAAACTTGATAATGGGACCGTCTCACAAAAACTTGCTTTGAGGTCGTGGGGACCGCTCAACATTGTTGACAAGGCGGATGTGGGAATCATGTCAGTATTGAAAATTAGAATAGAAACCGAGGAATATATTTACGAAGAATACATCGAAGCGTGATCATAGATCACGCGAGCGTTTGGATTGAATCACTCAGGTGATTTCCAACGTCGAGGGTAGACATCGCCGTCCAAAAGGACCATGCTTGGCTTGGCGATTTCACCTTCCTTCATTCCAACGATGTCGTCACTGTCTGTTGTCAAACAGACCACTCCTACAGCTTCGCTTTTCAACGTTTGAACATAGATTTCTTTACCGGATTTGATCCCCGAAGCAATGCTTACAACACCAGGTCGAAGCAGTGGGGCTCCATGTGCCAATGCAGCAGCTGCACTGTCTTTGACGGTTGCAGCCGGCAAATCGAGCATCAACTTTTCAATGGGGTGAATGATCTTCAACAAGGCATCAGGTTTGTCGCCCTCTTTCCACAACCAAACTGCATCTGCCAGTTCTTGGAGGGTGACGCAGTCATCGAGTGTGAATACTCCTGATGTGTCACGGCGAAGTTCCTTGAGTTGGACCTTCATGTTGAGCAACAAACCAAGATCGCGTGCCATGGTTCGAATGTAGGTCCCGGCTTCACAATGAACTCGAGCAATCATGTCGTTTCCTGACCGTTCGATTTGGTCGAATTTGAAAATTTTACGAGTTCGCACCTGAACCTTGACAGCAGAAACTTCTGGAGGGACGTTGTAGACTCGCCCCGTCAGTTGCTTCATCGCACCTTCGAGTTCTTTGTCATCGACTTCATTGGCAAATCGAAACACGCAAATGTAGGATTTCTTATGATTCAGGATTTTCTTGGTCAGTTTCATTGCTTTCCCAGCCATGAGGGGGAGAACGCCTGTCGCAAAGGGGTCGAGTGTACCACCGTGCCCCATTCGCTCAAGACCAAAGAGATCTCGAGCCCATGCGGCCACTTGGTGGGAAGTGGGTCCTGCAGGTTTGTCCAAGAGAATGAAACCTGCCGCAAGGCGTTGTTCAACCGTCCTCGAATCAGGGTTTATTCCAACGCTCTCGTTGGTGATTGCAGTCGAGTCGAGTATGTGTTGTGTCATGCAGATGCCTCCAGAATTTCGATTGCTGCAGCGAGGATTTCCTCCCTGCTGAGATTTGTTCCATCGAGTACTATGGTATAGGGTTCTCGCTGTTCAGGCAAGAGGCCATACAACTCCATGAATCGTTCAGCATCGGCCGCTGTTCGCTTGGTGTTTGCCTCAAGTGCCTCTTCCAGCGTGCATTGTTCCCGTGCAACAACCCTTCGGGCCCGCTCGAGGTCCTCAACCTCGAGCCACAATCGAGTGCACTCGAGGTTCAACTTGTATGCCCACCACCCTGCGAGGCGTGATTCGACAATATCTTCAGCCCCTTCTGCGCTCATTCTTTCTCGGAGCAGTGCATCCAATTCGCGGTCGACATCGAGATCAGTTTTGCATAATTCTCCAAAATCTTGCAGCGACATGCCGCGGCGTTTTGCTTCAGCTCGAAACACATCTCCACCGTTAATGGATGCCCATCCGTAGTGCTCTTTGAGACCACTTACGAGCGTACTTGTCCCGCTTCCCGGGTGACCTGAGACGGTGATTTTGACCATGCTTACACCCATTCATGCCGGCACACATCGCAGCGCTTGGTGCGAGGGCCGAGGGTTGAAATCATGTCCATGCCACATTCAGGGCATTCTTTAGCCGAGTTCGTCCAAACGCTTGAAGACGATTTCTCCTCTTCTGCAACATCTTCATCCTGATCTTCGGATTTTGAAGCGCTCTTGCTCTTTGTTGTCTTTCGGTTTGAGGCTTGGCGCTGGCTGCGTTGTTGCCGTCGACGTGCATCGGCACTCTTGGCTTTGTTTTGTCCAGCGACAAGGTGCAAAAGAGGTTCCTTGATCGATTCACCAGAGAGCACCATTGGGTGGGAGCGGTAGCGGAACAACTTGATGTGACGGTCGACAATTCGTCCAAGTGGAGCACTCATACAGATGTAGGTGCAAATCCAAGCAGGGAAAAACAAGAACTTGTCCTGGAGCAAGTTCCACTCTGTGTTCCAGGGCAGAGAAACATAGTCGACCCTAAAGTTCTCGACTGCGGTGGTGAGCCAAGCAAAAATGGCGATGATGAACACCATTGTGAACATCATGGGTTTCATCGCACCCATTTGCACCTTGAGTTGCTCTGGCATCATTTGTTGTTGAAGTGTGGTTGCCTTCTCCTGAAGAATCGGGTCTCGGCTCATACGAGCGTCGTTCATCATCATACGAACCTGACGTTGTCTGTGGCCGATGTGTGCCTGAGCCATCGGGTCGGTGAAGAAGTTACGAAGAACGGTGTTCATGGTCATCGAGAACGTGCCAAGAACGAGGACAGTGAATACGAAGTAGGACTCTTCTGGAAGCACTGGTGAAAGAATTGGATCGGCAATGGAGCCAAGAGAACCCCGGATGCTCGGGTTCATGATGAGCAACGTCATCATCACCATGACACCCAACATCATCAG
>DAFX01000021.1 GCA_002495535.1 Euryarchaeota archaeon UBA433 | reverse complement strand
GCATTGCGGTGTACGGACATGGTCTTCCCACCGTCACTTGTGTTTTGAAACCCTCGCCAGCACTGAGCGATGTCATTCTTCCTCGTATCGAGTCGAGAGTTGATGCATCAATTCGGCAAGTGCTTCCTCTTGGTCTGCACTTGCAAGGACTTGCTGGCGGGCTTCCAACCCATCCAGCACCAGTGCAGCCACGGTGTAAACGGAGTTTGGGTCCTCGTCAATGACATGATCGACACGCTCAGAAACCCATGAATCAAGCGTTTGTTCGTCGATCCGTAATACTGCTCCAATCCTGTTGAGCACGCCGTTGAGAATCTCTTTCAGCATCTCTTGGAACCGTTCAGAAGTAGCCCCGGCAGGCTCTTCGAATTTGACATCAGCTGAGATGTACAGTTTGTGATTGGTTTCAGATTCTGGGATGTGTGCGAGGAGGGTCTGCAAATCAGGAAACAATCCATCCTGTTGAACCAGCGGTTCCATGGAAGGATGTTCGAATGGAGGCAGTGCTGGCGCAATCACCTTTTCGATGGTGAATCGCCTTCGTCCAACAATTGAGATGAAGTGGTTGCTTCCTTTCGTGTCGTGTTCCAGAATTTCCGCCTCGCAACCGTGGCTTCGAGGGCCGTCCCAGTGGTTTGATAATTCAAACGGATCGTTCATGACCAAACCAAAATTCTTGTTGTCCAAGACACAATCGTCGAGCATCTGCCTGTACCTTGGTTCAAACACTCGTAATTCCTGAACTTCCCCGGGCATGAGGACCATTGGCAGCACAAACAGAGGAAGCGATGCTTGCCGAGTCATGGCGTTCAATTGAGCAGATTGCTTTTGAAGATGTGTTCGTCATCGCTGCTTCAGTTTGAATCCATGACGCATACATTGGTTGTTTCGGAGAAGAATCCCAGTGACCATTGTCCCCCTTCACGACCTACGCCCGAGTTCTTGACGCCTCCGAATGGTGTGCGTAGGTCTCGATGCAACCATGTGTTGACCCATACGATCCCGGTGTCGATTGTCTTGGCTAATGCATGGCCTTTTTCGATGTCCTTCGTCCAAATCGAACCTGCCAATCCGTATTCGGTGGCGTTAGCGATTTCAGTCGCCTCAGCCAGTGAATCAAAGGTGTGTACGGTGACAACCGGGCCAAAAATCTCCTCAGTGGCACAGCGCGACCAATGAGGCAGGCCGCCAATAACTGTCGGTGCCAAATATGCTCCGTTCTCACCGTGGTCGAGGGGGCCAGTCATGCTTCGCGTCCCTCCGGTGAGAATGGTCCCTCCTTCGGTGAGGGCAAGGTCGATGTATGATTCCACTTTGAGAAGGTGTTCCATTGAAATGACGGTGCCAATCTGTGTTGCATCTTCATCCGGGCGGCCGATGCGCATTGACTCGACCTCCTTGACGAGGGCTGAGGTGAATTGCTCTGCAATCTTTGAGTCCACGAGGATTCGCGAACCACATAAGCACACCTGACCTGAATTGGTGAAGGCAGCTCGTGCGGCACCAGGGACCGCTTTGTCGAGATCAGCATCATCAAGGACGATGGTTGCATTCTTTCCACCAAGTTCGAGTGACAATTTTTTGAACAAAGGTGCCGCTGTTGCAGCGACAATTCGACCGGTAGCGGTGCCGCCGGTGAATGAGATTCCTTTGATTGAAGGGTGTTCTAAGATCGCTTGGCCTACCTCTGGTCCGAGGCCGTGGACAAGATTGAACACGCCCTTAGGGAGGTTGATTTCATCTAATGTTTCTGCTAAAATGTTGGCCGTCATTGGCGTTAATTCACTTGGCTTAGCAACGATGGCGTTGCCCATGAGGAGGGCAGGCGCAACTTTCCAAGAGAGCAAATACAGCGGCAGGTTCCACGGGGTGATGAGCCCCACAACACCCAGGCCATTACGATGAACAAAGTTCGTAGCGTCCTCCATTTTGAAGGTCATTTCCGTCTGTTCTCGGCCAAATGCTGCAAAAAATCGGAAATTCTCAACCGAACGGGAAGCATCAACTCTTCGCGCCAATGAGATTGGTTTCCCGGTGTCGAGTGATTCAGCCTGGGCAATCGCTTCATGCTTCTGTTCAAGAGCATCGGCAATGGTATCGAGCCAGACAATCCTTTGTTCTAAGGAAGTGGCGTTCCAATCCTTTTGTGCGTGCTCCGCAGCCCGTGCTGCTCGTTCAACATCGTTTGCCTTTGAGCGGGGGATTGTGGCAATGACCTCACCGTTTGCGGGGTTGATGTCGTCGAGGGTTTGGCCGTCGTGGGCGCTGACGAACTCTCCATTGACGTAGTTCTTCAGCTCCAGCAAAATCACACCTCCACATCGTAAAGCCAGCGGTCTTGATCGGGGTCCCATTCATCCCATGTGGGGAGCGTTTCCAGCCGTTCGAGGTAACGCTCTGGAACAATACCGGGGACAATGAATGCCTTTTGCCGGTGAAGCGGATACGGGTTTCGCAGGTTGATTCCGAGGACGCCAAGCACCGCTCTAGCCACATACCAAGTCGCCTGAGAATTCCATCCGTGCGCTATTTTGACGACGATGCCGAGGCCTTTGGGGTAGTCGGGGTGTTCAATCGCCAAACCGAGTAAGCCATCTGCGCCTTCTTTGGCGATGACCTTGCCATCACCAGCTTTGAGAACGGTTGAGTCGAGCCGATTGAATCCACCGACCAAATCAGGGTGGCGTACCATCGCTTCCCAAATCCAATCTTTGTCCTTATCCCGCACGAGCCCAGCATAAATTTGTGCAAGTTCGGATACCGTGTTCGATACGGTCGGTAAACCACAGCCATCCTTTGCAATGCGAAGCGGGGTCCAATCCGGGCCAAGGTAGGTGCGAATCTCCTCCATGTAGGCGTGAAACACTTCGTGGGATGGTAATGTGTAGCCGGCACGGTTCCACCCTTTTTTCCTACAGCCGTGCAAGATTGCAGCATGTTCTCCCGAGCAGGTGTGGAACCACCTTCGTGGTCTTCGAACTTGACGCCCGAACTGAATCAATGGAACATCAAGGGGTGTAAGCATGAGTGGCCATTCCTCTTGAGAAAGCAGGGATTGTGCCGCCGCAACGTGTTCTGTATCACCGTTATGGGAGGCAACTGAAATGGCTTTTTGTTCCCAAGAGACGTCTTTGAGTTCCTCCGTGAACGCCTTGAGCATGAAGGGCTTCATCATTGAGCGGCCATAGCACAATACGTTGCCCCCAAAGGAATGGATCACTTCATCACCGTGAGCCCAAGCAATAGCTCCGTGAATCGTGGTTTCAGACACGCCGTTTCGACGGTAATCAACAAGAGGTTCCCATGCGACTTCACGCCCGGTTGGAATGCCTTCGACTTGTTCACCAAGCGGGCTGTCAGGGTACATTGCACTGCCTGGCCTACCCGGTTCAACAGCAGAAGGGGTATCATGTTCGATCGACATCATCCCACCTCAATTGTTCAATCTTGATTCCACAAGCGGTACCACTTGCTCCATGTAAGCAGTCATGTTGCGGCAGACTCGCTCTGAATCGTGGTTAAAGAAATCAAACCATGCCATCACCCGGTCTTCAGGATGGAACCGTTCGATCAGTTGAGCAGCGACTTCTTCCACATTTCCAATCAATGCGTTGTTGGCTGCGTTGCTGACTTTGCTCGGGTCAATGGTGCCTTCAAGTGCGTTCCAATATGCACCAAGTGCGTCTTTTGCTTCCTGTTGGGCAGCGGCACTCTGTTCATTTGGTGTCAATCCTGGTTCTGCGTTGAGGAACACAAATGACGTCCTCGGCATGTCCCTTCGTTGCCATGCACCACCTGCCTCGTGGAACACTTCTGCCATACGGGCATGGGTTGCCTCAATCACCTCTGGCTTGGTGATTGAAAGGTTGAACACCTTGACGGGTAAAATCGTATTGAGGAATGTTTGCGCCCGGGGGTCGTGGGTTCCAGCAACCAATTCCAAAAGTTCCCTTCTGAAATGGGCTGGAATGATTTTCAAATCTTCGAATGTGTATCGTCGGGGGATTTCAATGCGTTCGGGCGGAGCGGTAAGCCCGTAGAATTGAACGGCCATGTCCTGGACGTTTTTCCAATCCTGATCTGACCTAAAATTCGATCGAGTGAGCACCGTGTCGTAGGTTTGAGTCGAATTGAGCACGTCGCCGCGAAGGAGCCGCAGGAAAATGTCCCCCGCCTCCATGAAAATTTGGCCTCTCAGTGCTGGCCATGCAACTTCCTCAACCGGGTCCCTAGGCACGATCCCATAAGGCCGGGCCATGAATTCAAACCGACCTGCGGAAAAACCAACGTGGAGTTTCCGATGTTCCTCTGGGTTCATGCCGTGCAGTTGCAGGGTGTTTGCGATTCGTTCTGCTTGGGCAATCGGTCCGCCAGAGGCGAGAATTGAGACGACAGCGCTTCCGATTTCGATTGAAGAGGTTCTGCGAAACGATTCCATCGCCAATTGAGGGAAATCGGTGCAGAGTCCAACTTCTCCTTGCCAGTGAGGTACCACAGGTTTACTGTTGCTTTTCTGAGTCTCAGTCGACAGGTGTGCTTGAGCGATCCATCCAACCCCGAACCCAAGACGGTCGGCACATTCCAACTGTTGGAAGTAGTGTTCGAACATTTGCCTCTCCGTTGGCACTCGACCCTCCGCATCAGGGGTCTGGCTAATGGAGAAAAAGATGTCATGGTCCATAGGTGGCACCGGTCCTCCCAGTCGCAGCCACATCATAACGAGTGTGGCGAAATTGTTTGCAAAGGTTCGAGAAAAATCACTCTTTCTTTGAAGGATTCTTGAAGTTCGTCAGGGCCTCTATGCGCTGACGTACTGCGATTGGAGTCGGCAACCCTGCATTGATGAAAGCATGAAGGCAATCAGAGAGTTGCAGCATCGCCGTCTCATAGTCTTCTTCGATTTCCGCAATGTCAGCAAGGCCCCATCGTGCCACGAGTTGACCAGAGAGGTCTTCTAACGCTACTGCCAATTCGAGTGATTGGGTGTAGAGGTCTTTCGCGGCATCGAATTGTCCGAGTGTTGCTTGGCTGTGCCCCATGTCGGCCATCGCTTCCATTTGCCCTTCATCGTCATTCATACCCATCAGCAATTCAATGCGGCGTGAACCATGAACCAATGCAGTTTCGTGGTTGTGTTGTTTTTTTGCGAGCGCCTCAAGCAAGGCAAGCCCGTAGACAATCCCATTCTTATCGTCGTGGCGTTCCCTGAGTCGTAAGGAGCGAGAGGCAAACATTTGCGCTTCCTCATAGTCCTCATTTGACATGTGAAGCAGGGCGACGTGATGAGCTATTGCTGCGGCAAGGGGTGCCCCTGAATCAATAAGTTCGGCCTTAGCAGTCAATTCTGACAGAGCATCGATTGATGCTTCTTCCATTTTCAATTGCTCAAACGTTGCCCAGCCCTCTTCAACTTCATCAGCAGCGTTGGCTTTTGCGTGCGCTAACAATCGATCTGCAAGGGTTGCGTCTTCAAGTTCCAATGCAAGTGGAATGAGGCGAAGAGCAAGAGGCGTATTGATGTCTTCAATAGCCCCGCCTGCAGTGAGCATGTCCAATATTCGCCGCGCTTGTTCTGCGGTGACCTCGCCGTCCATGATTGGCGGCTGGCCCTCCGCGTCAAGAACGTATCTCTTGGCTTGTCAAGAGAATGAACCTTCATACGCACTTCCTTACCACGCGCTTCTATGGGCAAGTATGACGGCTACTTGCAAGGGTTAAGTCTTGCAGCCATTCTGATTCTGGCTCCATTGGCTCTTCAGACGCTGTTGACACAAGATGAAACACAAGTGGTCTATGTTGCAGTCCCCGTGGAATCTGAAAATCAAAGTGGCAACACAACCGAGACGGTCACTGAAAATGCCCGTGCACCAGAACTGACGAGAGGTGAAGTGGCTCGTATTGCTACATTCAACATCAAAGTGTTCGGGGAAACAAAAATGAGCAAACCTGCAGTTGTTGATGTCCTCGTGGACACTGTTCTTCGGTATGATTTGGTTGCGATTCAAGAGATCAAGGACATCGATCAAACTGTTCCCTATGATTTTCTCGATGCCATCAACAACAAGAGCAACACCAGTTGGGCTATGCTTCTGAGCCCTCGTTCCGGCATGCAAGAAGACGACCGCTCATCTCAAGAGCAGTATGCATTTTATTACAACACCTCAATGTTTGAGCCGATTGGAAATGGAACACTCTACAATGACAGCGAAAACGATTCATTCCAGAGGGAACCATTCCAAGCCCGGTTTTCACTGGTGAACCAGAGCGGGGGTGGAAGCGAATTTGACCTGAGCCTCATCACGGTGCACACCAAACCAGCTTCTGCAATGGAAGAGATCAACGCTATGGGTGAAGTGGCAACTGAATACTTGTTGAACCATCCTGATGAAGAGGACTTGGTCTTGCTCGGAGATTTCAACGCCGACTGCACTTATGCATCGGAACAAGACCTAGCGAATTCTGCTTTAGCTGGTGGAAATTACACATGGTTGGTTGGAAACGATGCGGACACTACGGTTGCTCAAAGCGCCTGTGCCTATGACCGGATCATGACAAATGGCGATCTAAGCGGGCGCCTCACTGGAACTTGGGGAATTGATCGAGTGTTCGATTCCAGTGATGTGTCAGACCACTATCCGGTGTGGTTTGACATCGAACGTTGATCAAATGCTCCGAAGTCGTCCACCATCGACGGCAAGGCTAACGCCACGAATGCCACCTGAAGCGGGGAGTGCCAGGAACGTAAGAGCAGATGCAGTTTCCAAAGGGTCAATCAAACGCTCAATTGGGACTTGACCGAGCCACCCTGATTGGACTTCCTCAAGGGATTTCCCAGTGCGTTCTTGAATCGATGACGCCAAAGAGCCAAGTCGGTCTGTATCTGTGAAGCCCGGCAGGACGTTGTTGATGGTGATGCAAGGTGCTAGTTCTCTCGAGAGTGTTTTGGCCCACGATGCCATCGCACCTCGAAGGGTGTTCGAAAGGCCAATGTTAGGGATTGGTTCCTTGACCGATGTGGAAATAATTTGGATGATGCGACCATAACCTTCCGCTTCCATACCCGGTACGAGCAGTTGAGTCAACGTGTGTGCTGCATGGAGGTGGCGTTTGAAAGGAGCCTCAAAGTCGGTCAAGACATTCGCCAGCAGGGGGCCGCCGGGTGGACCTGCAGCGTTATTGACGAGAACATGCACCATGCCCCGTTCAGCGAGCAAAAGTGGGATGGCAGATTGAATCGCATCTTGATCTTCAAGGTCGAGAGCGAGAGGTGCATGCTCGCCGCCTCCTAGGTGTGATAGTTCGTCACAAAGCGTGGCGAGTGATGCTGCATTTCTTGCACAAACTGTGACGTTCGCTCCAGCTTTTGCCATCATCATAGCCGTTGCTCGCCCGATGCCTTTGCTTGCACCACACACCAAAGCATGTTTTCCTTTCAGGGCAGTATTCGAGTAGGGGAAGTCGTCGCCAAGGAGGTCCATAGTCAACGCAACGGGTGGTCTCACATAGGTCTTGGGATGCCCACTCACAACCAATCAACGATGGCATTCAATTGAACCAGCCAGTCATCGCTTGCCACATCGATGATGGAATAGTGATCACCAGGGAGCCATAATTTCTGAACCTCGACACCCTTCGCCTTCATTATACGGGCGTAGGTTTCTGATTGTTCCTTTGGCACATCTTTGTCTCTTTCTCCATGAACGAGAAGAATAGAAGCGTCTGCAGGATTGTCCACAGGATTGAGTTGTCGCCAAACCTCTGGCATCTCAGTTGGGCCTGCACCGATCCATTTTCGCACAGCATCGCCCTCATCGGAAAGCTTTGCTGCGTCGGCACTCATGAGGTCCGTAATCGGTGCTTGAGCGATGGTGAGCCAAGGCCTCCGTTCTGCTTTTGAGGCAAGCATCAAAGCGAGATGGCCGCCTGCTGAATGACCCATGATCATTGAACGAGTGATGTCAATTCCCGGAAGCAATGCAAGTTGTCCCCATGCTCGAAGAACATCAGATAATGTGTCCATCCATACGCCCTCATCCCCATCACTCCAGCCTTTGAATTCAATGTTCCATGCCGCAATTCCTGCTTCAGCAAGATCATCGCCAATCGGGCGCATCAAATCACTCGTCCAAGCACTTTTCCAGAATCCACCGTGAATGAGCATAACGCAGGGCACTCCGGCAGCGTTTTGGAACGGTGAAGGATCATCAGGCATGTGCAGGTCAGCGAACTGCCATGACTCGGCACCCCACTGCATCCGGTCAACGCCCATGGTCGGCTTTGTTGGCGTCCGCCCTATCACCCTTGCCTTGAATCTCACAAGGCTTCAAGATGAGGGCACAACACGGTAGGACATGACCAACCCACTTGATATTGGATTTACTGACATGGACGGCAATGAAACAACCCTACGAGCACTTGGTGGTGAAAGCACCTCCACATGGGTCGTCGTCAACGTCGCAAGCGCTTGTGGTTTTACACGTCAATACGCTGGTCTTCAAACGCTTTCAGAACAAGATGGCGTTACTGTTGTTGGATTCCCTTGCAACCAATTCGGAGGGCAGGAACCCGGGACGCATGAAGAAATATGTGCGTTCACGACTGAAAAATTTCAAGTGACTTTCCCATTGATGGCTAAAATCGACGTCAAAGGTGATGATGCGGCACCATTGTTTCAGGCCTTGACAGCAGCAAGTGAAAACACAGGTAACATTCGTTGGAACTTCTCCAAGTTTGTCATCGATAGTGAAGGCTCAGTTACAAGGTTCGGGTCAAGGGATGAGCCAGAGGATCTTCTTGCCTGAATTCAAATTTCGATGAACTCAATTTGACCAGTGTCGACATCGTACATTGCGCCTTGAACAACCGTGTTAGGTTTGATCATTGGATTCGAACGAAGCGACTCCACATCCACTCTCAATTTTTCCAATTGATGTTCAACCACTGAAGGGTGGTAATCACTGGCATCCACTCCAGTGTTCTGTTCTACAGCCGCACGAACTGATTCAACGGTGGCAGCGGCCATACCACAACGGGTGTGGGGCATGATGAGAATTCGATCGCAGTTGAGAACATTGTTGGCAACAATGAGGTCGCTGACCATGTTGGGGTTCAATTGTGCACCTCCATTGCGCATAACTTTCATGTCACCGATGGATGCGCCAAGTGCTTCATGGGGGACGATTCGGCAATCCATACAGGTCAAAAGAAGGAGATTACGAGCAGGAAGGCCGGGTGTTTCTTGCCCGCTAAAGTCGGCTACAAAGCGGACGTTTCCCTCTGCAATATCGGAAAAATCACCGTTCGCTTCCTGTCCCATATTGCGCACGACCCTTCGTGACAGTTGATGTTTGTTCTTGTTCAATGGTGACTATGGAAGCAGGTTCAAGCATTATTGAAGGCGCCCGGCTTGTACACCCAGCGAAGTTCATCCTCTCGGTCATAGTAGGCCTTGACGCGAGCATCGTTGGCCACATGATCGTGATACTTCATCAGCGATGGATAGGATTTGAGCATCGACGCTTCAATTCCATCAAATTGCCCTGAGAACATCATGAACGTGTTGAGGAATGCCTTGACATCTGCCAGCGTCATGTCCTCCGTATCAGCGATCCAACCAGTGGAAGATGCTTCAACGAGCGATTCTAAATTCTTGAGCCCGAGATCAATTTTGGCACCTTCTTCGAACAGTGCTTTGCGCGCCGCAATTTTCTCATCGAGGTCCTCGATGTAGAATGTAGGGGTAAACGAGGCTCGCCATCCTTGAATCAATTCCAATATTTCGTCGACTTTGCCGCGCAGAAACAAATCTTCTGGCTCGAGTCCAGCTAAGGCCGCTGCATAGCGCATAAGAGCGTTTGATTCCGCAAGTGTACCTTGAGGAGTTTTGAGGATTGGGAGGTAACCGTGAGGAAGTTCTCCGCTGTCTTTGAGGGCTTGGAATCCATCCCAATCGACGGTTGTGTTTTTCCATGACACTTGAGAAAGTTCAAGGCAAAGTCGGGTAGGTTCAGCGTATCCTGGTGATTCAAAATAAATCAGTTCGTGCATACCAACGGCTCATGAAGCCGGTTGATGAACGCTTCTGCTTCACCATCAGGGGCTGACTCGACGTCGGTCACGAGGGAAGAGAACGGTCTCTCGGACGTTCTTTGCTCCAGTGAGTTTCATCAAAATCCGCTCCACGCCAAGGCCCCAGCCAGCGTGTGGAGGGACGCCGTGTCGGAATCCTGCTACATAGAATTCAAATTCTTCAGGATCCAAATCCATTCCCTTGAGGTTTTCAATCAATACGTCCATTCGGTGTTCTCGTTGCCCGCCGGAGGTCAATTCGTCGCGACCAAAGTTGAGGTCAAAGCCTCGACTCAATTGCTTGCCAGTGCTGCCGTCTTCGCCTTCAACATGGTGGATGTAGAACGGTTTGAGTTCCATTGGCCAACGTGGCAGGAAGTAGAATTGAGGCAGATCCTCTGCCAGCAAATCCGAGTTTTCAGCGTCGATATCGTCGCCCCATTCAATGGAACCGCCTTTGGCCTTGATGGTTGCAATTGCATCACAGTACGAGAGGCGAGGAAATGGCAATTCAGGGACAATCACTTCGATTGGTTCCTCGTCTTGTGTCGCTCTGTAGGCATTGATTGTATTGATATGAGCGATTGATTCTTGGTCTTCAGTGATCGATTTCCAAATGTGATGAATCATCCGTTCCAGGACACCCATGACGTCTTCATCGTTCGCCCAAGAACATTCGATATCGAAGGAGATAAACTCGTTCAAGTGTCGGTATGTGTCGTGCTTTTCTGCTCTGAAAGCAGGTCCGACTTCGAACACTCGCTCGAGGCCACCTGACATGCAGAGTTGCTTGAACAATTGCGGGGATTGGTTGAGGAAGGCTGGGGTATCAAAGTACATCATCGGGAACAAATCAGTGCCGCCTTCGGTTGCAGTTGCCACGATCTTCGGCGTGTGGGTTTCAAAGAAACCCTCTGAAATCAACGCCTCACGACCATATTGCAAAACTTTGCCTCGGAGCTTGAACATGGCGTTGACTTGCGCTCGGCGCAGGTCCAAGAAACGGTTGTCAAGTCGGGTATCTAAGGCCACGTGGACGGTGTCTGTTACACCAAGCGGTAGAGGGGCCTCTGCTCGTGCAATCAAATCAACAGCGGTGGCGACGACTTCGTATGCGGGCGGAGGTGTTGGCTCTCCTTCCTTTGTCTTTGGAGGACGCTTTTGCGAGACAGTCCCGGTAAATTGTAGGGTCGATTCTCTTGTCATGCGTTGAACCATGTCGAGTGCTTCATCCCCGATGTTGTCGCCTTTGAGGAAAATCTGCGTGGTTCCTGTCCCATCGCGGAGATCGACAAAACAGATTGCTCCTTTGCCACGGTTTGCTTCCATGAAGCCTGCTACGGTCACTTCTTGGCCGATTAAATCAGCGCCTTGTTGTTGAATTTGGCCCAATGTGTGGGTGCGATATGCGGTGGGAACCCATGTGGTCATGAAGCGGGGGCGGCGTGCAGAGGACATCAACCATTCGTTCAATCCACAAGAGAAACTCATCCCGAATTGAACATATTCTCTCCTAATATTCTTTTTAGGAATAATAGGGCTTAAGATTAAGCGTTGCCTTCATATA
>DAFX01000029.1 GCA_002495535.1 Euryarchaeota archaeon UBA433 | reverse complement strand
TACGGTGGAAATGAACGACGTGGCGGCGGCCGAAGTACAAACGAGGGTGCATCCGATGGCCGTCGTGATGGCCCGCCTCGTGGAGATGCTCGCAATGATGGACCAAAGCCTCCTCGAAAGGAGCCACGTGAATTCCGTAAGGCCCGTGGGAAAGGCTCAGGCCATGCTCACAACCGTCCGCCCCGCGACTTGATGGGCCGAGACAGGGAAGACTGATGCAATTTCAACGATAGGTGTGTGTCGCGATGGGCGCTGAAGATCATTACCTCGACGCTGTTGAAGCCTACGATGAAGGCGATTTTGAAACAGCCTACGCCTCTGCACGATTGGCTGTTAAAGAAGACCCAACTCACGTCGATGCATGGCAACTTTGCGCTGAATCAGCTCTACCGCCGAAAGGTGAGAGCCCAACACTCAAGCAAGCAGCACAATCGCTTGCATCGGTGAAGAAAATTATTGCAATTGAACCTGATCGCACTGCAATGTGGTTTCTTGGAGGCCGTTTGCTCAGTGATGAACTTGGACTGCTCAATGAAGCCCTCGAATGGTGGCAACAACTTCGCCACCATATGCCGAATGAAGTGACGCCTCTCGTTGAGCAAGCGACGCTCTTGGCGGACATGGGACTTTACACAGAGGCCCGTTTCCGGTTGGAAGCCATCACTCAAGAGAACATGGACGTCAGTGGTCAGCAATACGCCAAGATCAGTCAATTGCACAAGATGGTGATGGCCGCATCTCTTCAAGACAGTTCGGAATTTTTCAGGCCATGGGAAAAGCATCACAACGGCTGGGGCGCCATCGAGATGAAAATGCGAAAACCTCCTGTCTCAGAGAGCTTTTTGTTCATGACTACGACCGTGCCAATCCTCTTGCTTGAGGTTCTGTTTTCCAATCGCTTTGTCGAACAAGGATGGGGTGGCTTTTGCCTTACTACGCTGTTGATTTTTGGAACGGTTTTGTTCGGAATGCGGTTCAGCAGGCGTATATTCCGACGAGTAAACCGCCCCGCATTCAACCTCTTGCGAGCGATGAATTTCGAAGCCTCCTCCGGTTACGTTGTGATTTCTGAAGAAATTCGGACGTCGGTGCTCTATGTCTACATCATGCAACGCAAACCGATGGCCTGGCAGGAACGTATGTTGAAAATTATCGATGATAAAACCAAACTCCCAGGTGGTTGGAAGCAAACGCTTCCTGACTTTGAATCCCATCTTGATGAACTCGGCCACATTGAAGAGGACGAGGAAGAGCAATTTTCAGCTTTCGAAGAAGAGTGAATTCTCAAAACCATCCCTTAGAGCACTGCCTGCTCTTTGAAGGATTGCTTCAAAGGGCTCTTGGAAAGCGATCTGCAATGAGGCACTAGGGGTCACGGGCATGGCCAGAAAGGTACTGCCCTTTGCCCGCAAAGTCTTGCTCTCGCTCATTCAGTCACCCTTCAAGGGTACAAGCACAGTTCACTGTTGTGACTGGGCGTACTGTTCGGCGTACTGTTGAGCGTACGTCGCTGCAGTCGCTTCATCATAGCCCTGGGCTACGAATTGCTGGTAATACTGCTGGTACACTGCATTATCCGCCGCTGGTGCTGCCGCTGCTGCCGCAGGGGCTGCTGCTCCTGCTGCTTGGGCTGCGTATTGCTGCGCATATGTTCGAGCAGTTTCTTCAGGGTAGCCCTGAGCGATGAGTTGCTGGACATATTGTTCAGTTGCGTCGAGTTGAGCCGAACCATAGCCTGCAGAGCTTGCTGCGAAGTCTTTGATGGTGTCATCGCTATCGCTTCCGCCCTTCCTGAGGAAGACCAGCGTCAACAGAACAATGATGATCAAAGCACCAACACCGATACCAATGGTCATGGCATCAAAACTGCTCTGTGATCCATCGGTACCACCGGTGGTAGCAGGGGCTTTCCATTCTCCATTTTCAAAGGTCCAAGCGCCGCTCCATTCACATTCATTGTCGATGTTGAGGATAAACTCGCCACCTGCTGCAAGAGCGTCTGCATCTGCTTCGAGACCTTGACATGCAGGCAGTTGGATTTCAATCCACTTTATGGTGACCCAACGTTCATCGTCGCCTTCGTAAATCTTGATGTAAATACGCTGGCTTTGAGACTTGTTTGTGTACATGTCCTCGAGCGATAGTGTGAGATCGAATGTTTCTGCGTCACCAATCTTGTTGGTTCTGTCCCAAGCACCAACGAGGCCGAGGTTGTACTTCTCCACTGCACTTGCATCAAAGTTAGCCGTCACAAAGGCTGCTTCGACATACACGTCTCCGTTTTCAGCACCGGAAAGTACGGTACCGGAAATGGTCACGGTGTCGGTGTCAACGCGGGAAGCATTGAGGGAGGCATCCAATTGAACCACTGGTTCTTCATCGCCGAAGCCGTCGGGGACGACAACGAAGTACATTCGGTACTTTTCGGAGAACTTTCCAGCCTTGTCGTAAACAATCAATTCAATACGAATTTGGTTCTCTGTGGTTCCGCTTGGATCGACTGTAACGTTGCGGAAGGTGTAAGCCCAAGCACCGTCGCTTGCGGCAGATTGCTCGAAGGTGTGACCGTCAAGGCTGAAGGAATCATCACCGTATGGAGCGTCAAACAGAACCTTCCATTCGTAAGTTTCAATTCCACTGCCTTCCAATGCATCAAGGTCGGTTGAGTTGCTGGCATCGAAATGGATGGTGACTTCACCGTCTTCATCGAGGATGACTCGGTTTACGGCCCATTCTGTGTTCGAGACCGTCTTTGTTCCAACGTATTCGACGAGGTCTGTGTATTCTTCACGCATGTCGATCATTGCCTCTGCTGTTGGTCGGTATTCGTCAGCGTAGACATCGTTTGTTTCAACGGTCACTTCGATCACTCGTGCGTGTCCTGCGTCGTCGTGGAGCATCAGAGTGATGGTCCATTGCTCGCCTTGAGCGCAACCTGTTGCCGAGGAGAGGTCTGTCTTACAGAAGTTCATCGTCGGCATTGCGTCTTCGATGTGTCCGGTCATACCGGTGGCCATCGTCGATCCGTCCCAAGAGGTTGGGCCGGAAACAATCCAATCGGTGTGGAGGGTTTCTGCCGTTGTTGTGCTGTAGGAGAAGGTGAGGTCTGCATCACTCTTCATGTAGCGCAGTTCGTAACCACCAGTGCTCGGGTTGATACCAGGCACTTGGTCGTTGATTTTCAGGTCCAATCCGTTGCCCAAGGTGCCGAAGCCCTCTGGGTATGGGGTGACTTGGTAACTGAGCATGTTACCGAGCAGAGGAAGGGTGCTGCTGTCTGCACGTTCGGAGTGTGTTGATACGTCCATGGTCGAAACAATCAGTCCACCTGAGTAGTAACTGCAAATACCAAGCACGGTGTCTTGAATGTCTGCTGCATCACGAATCAGTCGCTGGAAGTAACCACCGTCTTCCATGTAACCGTTGCAGGTCACTGGAACATTGTTGGCGCTGACAGACTTTGTGTTCAAGACTGCTTGAGCCACAGTGGAGTCAGCATCGAAGCCTTGGAAGGCGTTGATGTCCACATTTTCCATGAGTGGGTGGTATGGATCTGCGAAATCGGTACCTGAGAAGTCGATGCGAGATTCAGGGGTGTTTCGGCTTTGCACGTCCAATCCAAACGGAAGGCGTCCAGAGAGTCCCTGGTCGACACCGTAGATTTGGCTGCCTTGTGGGCCAAGATGTGCTTGAACGGTACCGCCAGAAGACATGAAGTTCTCGAGCGTGGTCTTGTGTGCAGTGGATCCTAGCTTCTGGTAGTAACCACGGCCGCCGTTCTCGATGTCCTTAGCAGAGATGTCGTCTTGCCATGGGAGCACGACCTTGTCGTAATGGGTAAACCATCCCGCATCGAGGTATGTGTCCCAGTCGTTGATGGTGAACTGAGTGTAACTCATACCGAGGATGCTCAAGTCTTCCTTGATGGCGTTTGTTCGCACCGAGGTGTCCGATAGAATGGCGATGTCAACTTCGTCGGCAAAGGTGACATGGAAGTAGCGCACGTTGCCCGACGGGTTTCCGTTTGCTAGTTCCGCATCGAAACTGATGTTGTAGGTATGTCCATCCATCCAACCGTTCCAAGGGGTGAAGGTCACGTCAATCTTCTGATGAGAGTCCAATGATTGTGATGGCCCTGCAGTTGTTGTGTGGGCCATGGATTGCGTCGTTTCATCATAGATGTTCATGTTAAACGTGTAATCGCCTGCAAGCACACCGTTTGTGGCTTGGAAGGTCCAATCGTGAGTGTAGGAACTGTCGATTGGCATCACACATTCGAGGATTTGATCGTTCAAGCACGAAAGCGTGTTAGGCTTACCCAAAGTGATGTCCACAGATTCGACGTTAAAGATGACCCGCTCAATGTTGTTTGAGGTGGAAATTTCTTGGTCGTTGAACCAGGCCTTTCCTGCAGTCGTGTTGTCAAAGATGGTTTCAACTTCAATCATGTACACTCCAGAGAAGAACTCATGGCTCGCTACAACGTCGAGTCCAGATTGACCTGCGTCGACGTTGGTGCGAGAGATGGTGTATTCGTTGTCTTCGATGAAGGTGAATTCTTGCAAAGAGATGTTGTTAATTGCAACACCCTTGAAACCGTCATTGATTCCGTTTCGACCATCGTCATCGGATTGGAACTCGAAATTGATGTCAACAACCGATCCGGAAAGGGACATACACTCGTAGCCCCAGTTGATCGAACTGGCGTCTGAGGTGTTGAGCACGTACAGATGAGTCAAGTCAATGGAAGTGGTAGCAACTAGATCGTTGGTGTTGAAGAACACGTTGTAGTTCCCACCAGTTCCATCGGTGCTTGCATCGTCTCCAATGTAGGAGATTTCAGCGTTGTCAATTGGTTCTGAAGCGTTGACGATGTTGTCTCCATTCTCGTCCACTTGGCAGGTTCCGTCTTCGTTGTAGTCGTTCCATTGACCAACAAGCACACCTGAGTAGGTTGCTCCATCACGAAGGATGTCGAGGGTCATTGCAGCGTAGTCATTGACATCGACGATTGAAGTCCCATCGGAATCAATGCCGTAGAACGTGTCTGCGTAGTACTCGAAGTTGAGAGAGACGAAGTCGCCACTCATCGAGGTCAAATCAATGTCAGGAATGGTCAAAGTTTCGTTTGCCCATGCGTCCCCGTAACCGTTGGCGCCTGTGTCACAGGGGTGGCCGAACCAGTATGCGTTGTTGTTGAAGATCTTGTCCTGACAGGTGTTTTCGTTGTAAATGACACCCTTGGGGTTCGCACTTTCTTCGTAGCGGTAACCGTTGGCGCCGCCTTCGAAGTCCTCTTCACACAAAGCGGTTGGTGTACCACAGTACACATCCGATGGTGTAGCGGAGAAGACTGTTGCAGTCACATCGAAATCAACTTCGGTGTTTCCGTAATTGTTGGTCGCCACTTCAATGTCGAAGACACCTTCAGCGTACAAACCTCCTGGATTGAAGTATTCAATGCCCTCAACCATCGGATCATAGAGGTTGAATGGTGTGATGTAGCCGACCAATTCATCGTTTTGGGATTGTTCATCCCAACTGTTTCCAGACAGGCTTGCTGAGATACGGTAAGTTGTGTCGTTAAGCAGGTCTGCGGTGATGGAAGTGGTGTATTCCTGACCAGGACCGAGGTTGTTGAGGTTGATTGTGGTCTGTTGAACCTGAGGGTTAGCAAGGAAAGCAGTGTTTTGCTTCCAAATGGTCAAGTTGTCAACAGCGTATCCGTCCCGGCCGGTCCAACGGCTTTCGTTCTCATCGGAAATAGATCCGGTGAATCCTGTGCGGAAGCGGAATCGGACATCGACGGTCTCACCAGCCCACGGGCTGAGGTCGAACGAACCGACGCCTTCTTCGGTGAAGTTGTTCCATCCGTAGTATGTTCCAGAAGAATAGATGCCGTAGTAATACACACCTTCAGCAACGCCGCCGATGGCTTGCTTGTATTGTCGGTCAAGGTCAAAACCACCCCAAATGGAATCGCCGGAAGCACAAGCGCCTGAGATGTAGGCTTGTTGTGGACAGGAGAGAATGTCCCATCCAGATTCTTCGCTACCGATTTCAATCATGGCCACATCGTCCCAGACGTCACCCGCAAGGTAGTTGCCTGATGCGTCAAGGCTGCCGAGGACGCCGTGCCCAAGGTGCTGGAACAGTTCGACGCTCATGAACGCTCGATCTGAACCTGTCAAGTCCACGTTTTCGAGGACCATTGCATCGTCCCAGTTCTTGTCGTATCCCGACCAAAGTGCGCCGGAATCGTTGGTCTTGTAGTGGCCAGCCCACATAAAGTCAGTAGGGTTCTGATAGTTTGCAGAGACGTTTGGATCGTTATTTCCGTCACTTGCACCCTGTGAGTGGTTTGTTTCTTCATGCCACTTGGTTGCTTGGTCGATGTACTCTTCGAATGCCCAGTTGCAGCCCGAGCCACAGCCTGCCTTGTTTTCTGGGTTATCCCAATCCATCTGGTAAACGCTGCTGTTGGTCGAACTTGCTTCATCAACGACCTTCAATTCAAGATCGAGGGTCGCTGATTGTCCGTTGAGGATATCCATACCCGTGTTGGTCACCGTGACGTTGATGTCACGGGTTCCTTCTCCAACAATTCCAAAGAAACGATCTGTTGGACTTATTTCGAGCGAGGTCACAGCAAGGTCCTTGCTGTCCATTTCCACAACAGTGATGGTGTCGTACTGGCCTTCCCATCCAAAGTTGTCAACCCAGCTTCCAAAATCGTAACTGGTGTGGCCGACAACGATGTCAAGGGCCGAATTTGCAGGTCCTGCGAGTTGGCCCACTTCGACCATGCTTGGTCGGCGGCCTGCCTCGTAGGACAGAGGGGTGAGGTGAGTGCCACTTCCATCAGAAAGGGTCACCTGAACGGTGGTTGGGAAGTTCAGGAAGAAGTTGGATGTGGAGCCACCAGCGGAGTCGCTGCTGTTCTGTTGGTAAGCGACCGTAGGGTTGACGAAATCTGGTTCTCCATCGTTATTGAGGTCAGTGATGGTGACCGAATATGAGATGTAGGGGCCAAAATACGCCAGCGCAGGCGTGGACCATGTTCCAACGGCAGACGAAGTCACATAACTCACATTCTCCACGTTTCCATCATTGAGCACCATGGCATCGATGACACCGTCACCGCTAATGTCGCCAATGTCGAAGTCATTCGCAAAGGTCACAGCCATGTTGATGATGCTTGTTCCAGTTTGTGGAGTGGCCGGGTTGTAATTGTAAGTTGCAGGGTAGGTGTTGGTCAAGCACGAGTATTCGATGATCGATATGTTGTCATCGTTTCCAGGGTTTGTGGTTTGACCGGTTGAATAGTCGACACCTTCCGAACGAAGCAAAAAGATATCGTCGTCGGTGCATGTTCCGCTGAGGCCGCCGGTTTCTGTTTCGCCCCAGTCGCCAACTTCGAGGCTTCTGTATGCGTTTTGATTGGAAGGTCCGAGGGAAGTGGCTAGGCCTTGAGTGTTTGAGGTGATTGGGCCTAGATAGGTCACAACTCGCTGATTCGAGAGGTCGTTGAGCAAGTCAAGAACGTACACATCGTCGTTGCCGTCTTGGTTTGCGTCACCAACTGCGAGATCCCATGCCCAGAAGTGAGTGTAACGTTGGCCGATGTTCCATGTGTCGTCGTTACATCCTGCGTTTTCGATGATGGTGACGTTGCCTGGATTACCTGCTGGCGCACCGTTGTCATCGGTCTTGAATGGATTGTTACGTTGGAAGATTACGATGTCGTCAGCGCCGTCTCCAGTGAATTCGCCAACTTCGATAAATTGAACGTTGGAAAATTCGTCCCAATCTGCATTACGGCTTTGGTTCTCCGAGACCCAAATGTCCTGACGTTCGCTGAAATCCCCATTGCCATCGTTCCATAGAACACTGATGGTGTGCGTACCTTCGGTAGCAACCGCCATATCATTGAATCCGTCGCAATTGAAATCACCGATTGCGACGTCCAAAGGATCCCTATTGGTGGTGTAGGAACGGGCAATTGAAGCGCTTGCGGTGGTTGCTAAGGCTGCGGTGGTTGACAATACCATCAGCATGACGAGGAACATACTGAGGGCGCGGCTGTTTTTGTGGTTGTTTTTGGAGAACATCAACATCACTGGTCTCGCCACTGTCCGTTGCACTTTAATTCCTTTGCTCCTAAGTTCATCATTTAATGAGGTGACACCCGGAGCAGTACGCCGTTTAAGGGCCAAAATGCAAATTCAATACTTCTGTGAAATATTCCTGCTCTTCAGGCCTTTTTTTGAGCCAATTTAATGGCCTGATATTGATTAAAATTTACCTTTTAGCCAACCTGGGGAAGGGCCCCATCCAGTGGCATCTCCACTGTGGACCTTGACCAGTTTTCCAGCACTAAACAATGATTCGAGCCAAACTTCGAGGGTGGTGCCTTCTCTGTTGCCTAATTTCTTACTTGCCACTTCTTCAATCACTTCGGTTTTGAGAGCGGTAATGCCGTGTTCGCGCACAACCAGGTGCAGCAATTCCCGAAGCCAAGCCTCAGCCATTGGATCGACGCTGAGCGCCCCTTGAACTGGGCGCGGCTCTTCCATTTCGTCGAGCATTTCCATCAGTTCAATTGGATCGGGCCTCACGGGGTCCTTCTGCCCTAAGGCATCCAGTTCCGCCTGGAGGTTGAGTTGACCGATTGGTCTGCGAACAACTGGTATTCGGCTGGGGTCGGGAGTTGGCCCCATGTCGAGGGGTTTCTCACCGATTGGGGCGTCATCGAGGACGTCCTTTGCCGGAGCTTTCTTCGGCGTGATGCCTGATGTGTTGGTCGCTCGAACTTCAGTGCCAATCGGCATTGACCAGCCTACGTCTTGCAAACCGAGTTCTCGTACCCGATCTTCGACCCAGGAGGCTTCGCCCTCGAGCAGAACATTGACATCGTGTTCATCAGACCGGAATCGGTAACGAACATTCCCCCTTAGTTTCACCAAAACGTCGCCCTCTTTTGATGACCTGTTGTCCTTGACACAAGAACCTTACCACGGTGCTGAGAATCATTCAGAGCATCACTCTTCGCTTGCAAGTTGACGCAAGACGGTGTGAAGAATGCCCCCATTTCGGTAGTATTCAACTTCGACTGGTGTGTCCAAGCGAATTTGTGCGGTGAACGTCGTGCTCGTCCCGTCTGATCGGGTTGCGGTGACTTCGATCGACTGCAACGGTTGAACATCATCGCCGACTGGAATTGTGAACGATTCTGTCCCGTCAAGACCCAAAGTTTCGTGCGATTCACCTTCTGAAAAGGTCATTGGCAACACGCCCATGCCGACAAGGTTGGAACGGTGAATGCGTTCAAACGAGGTGGCGATGACTGCTTTGACGCCGAGTAAATACGTGCCTTTTGCTGCCCAATCCCGAGACGAACCCGTCCCGTATTGACTGCCAGCTAAGACCACTTTTGGTCCGTCATAGCTTTCGGCTGCTTCGTACACTGAAACAACCTCACCGGTGTTGAAATCTTGCGCAAATCCTCCTTCTGTCCCTGGAGCCATTTGATTGCGGATTCGAACATTGGCGAATGTACCACGCATCATCACTTCGTGGTTACCACGTCGACTACCAAATGAGTTGAAATCACCTTTTTCGATGCCACGTTCAACAAGCCATTTTCCAGCAGGACCGTCGGCAGGGAAGGACCCTGCTGGCGAGATGTGGTCTGTGGTGATGGAATCACCGAGTTTGAGCAACACACGAGCGTTGTCGATGCTTGTGATCGGTTGCGGTTGTGCAGAAAGGCCTGAGAAAAACGTCGGCAGTCGAATGTAAGTCGATTCGTCGGCCCACGGATACAAAGGACTTGGTTCGGATGGAATTGAATCCCAGCGTGGCTCGTTCATTGCATCAGCGTAGCGCTGGCGGAACATTTCTGGAGTGATGACTTGAAGTGCTTCTGCAACTTCTTCCTCCGATGGCCAAAGGTCACTCAACATGACTGGTTCACCTTCGGGGGTGTAACCAACTGGCTGCGTTGCCAAATCAACTTCAAGCGAGCCTGCAAGAGCGTAGGCTACAACCAAAGGAGGGCTTGCGAGGTAAGAGGCCTTGACCTTTCCATGAACGCGTCCTTCGAAGTTTCTGTTCCCAGAAATCACGGAGCCGACAATGAGCCCTGCTTCATCAATTGCTGCCTCAATTGGGACGGGCAGTGGGCCTGAATTACCAATGCACGTGGTACAACCGTAGCCGACCACGTTGAACCCGAGTGCGTTGAGGTCTTCTTGGAGACCTGATGCTTCATAATATTCAGTGACGACACGGGATCCGGGGGCCAAAGAGGTCTTGACCCAAGGCTTGACTTCCAAACCATGCTTGCGGGCGTTGCGAGCAAGCAAGCCTGCAGCCAACATTACGCCTGGGTTGGAGGTGTTGGTGCAACTCGTGATGGCGGCGATGACCACATCGCCATGATTGAGATCATAGGTGTCCCCATTCTCTTGGATAATGGCACTTTTCGAGAGGTCCTCTTGAGCCAACCCATGACCGTGGTGGCCCAGTTCATGAGTTAACGAATCAAGGAAATGCTGCTTCATATGAGTGAGGTCAACGCGATCTTGGGGGCGTTTTGGGCCCGCTAAAGCCGGCTGGACCGATGAAAGGTCAAGTTCAAGCGTGGCCGTGTAACTCTTTTCTGCATCTGCTGCATCATACCACAGCCCTTGAGCGCGAGCATAGGCTTCAACGCCCGCAATAGCGTCGTCTTCACGTCCGCTGAGGCGCATGTAATCGAGGGTGATCTCGTCAACAGGGAAAAAGCCGCATGTCGCACCATATTCGGGCGCCATATTAGCTATTGTTGCCCGATCGGCAAGGGTGAGCGCGACCATACCGGCACCAAAGAACTCAACGAACTTTCCAACCACACCGTGCTCACGCAGCATCTCAACGATCCTGAGCGTCATGTCTGTCGCTGTCACGCCAGGGTTGAGGCTGCCAGTTAATCTGACCCCGACAACGTCAGGTGCAAGCATGTAAATCGGCTGACCGAGCATCACTGCTTCCGCTTCAATGCCACCAACACCCCACCCTAGAACGCCAATTCCATTGATCATGGTGGTGTGGGAATCCGTGCCCACCAATGTGTCAGCCAGCCACACTCCGTCTTCCTGACGGGCAACGCTTGCAAGGTATTCGAGGTTGACCTGGTGGACAATACCTCTTGAGGGTGGGACGGCTTGGAAATTTGCCAAAGATTGTTGACCCCACTTTAGGAAGGTGTAGCGCTCCATGTTCCGGTGGTATTCGATGTCGAGGTTGAGTTCCAAAGCCTGACTGTTAGCCCCGTCGATGTCAACCTGTACCGAATGGTCGATGACCAAATCCACTGGAACCTGCGGGTTGACTTTTTCTGGATTGCCTCCCATTTCGACCATTGCATCCCGAAGGGCTGCCAAATCAACAACTGCAGGCACACCGGTGAAATCTTGCAGGATGACTCGAGACGGACGGAATGGAATCTCACCGCGCTCACCATTTGGGGTCCATGCGGCAATGTTTCGGATGTCTTTGTCGCTCACAAGAAATCCATCATTACCACGCAGTGCGCCTTCGAGTAGAATGCGAATCGAGTAAGGAAGCGAAGAGGTGTCAATGCCATTTTCATCCAAGCCGTCGAGGGCGTAATAGTCGCCACCAACTGAAAGTGTTCTGCGTGCATTGAAAGGGTCCAAGGTCGCCATGTTATGAGCGACAAGGCGCTAATCTATGAACAAAACCCTTGAGGTGGCTCGTATTCAAGAAGGCCTAAGGCGTCAACTTTTCGTTCAGAAAGGCCACCATGAATCGGTGGTTTCTCCGCTGAATGAAGCGTCAATTAACGTCACTGGGTACACTGGATCGCTGCCTGAACTGCCTCCGGTTTGAACGGCGTCAATTTTATCGACGACATCTTGCCCAGCGATCACCTTACCAAAGACGGTGTGAACACCATCGAGGTGTGAAGGGGTTGAATCTGGGGAGACGATGAAAAATTGGGAACCGCCTGTGTGAGCGTTGCTGGTTTTCGCCATCGAGAGCATGTAAGGTTCGTGCTTGAGCCCGTTGTCTGCTTCGTCACCGATTGTCCACGCCGTCTTGGAACAGTCGTTTTGAGAGGCACTTGCTTGGCCGTTGCAGTACCCGTCCCAAACCGCTGCGTGGCCGCCGGTTCCGTCACCGTTGGTGAAATCCCCGCCTTGGAGCATGAAGCCCGCAATAATCCGATGATAGGTTGTGTCGTCATAGGAACCATCTCGAACAAGTTCTTTGAAATTTTCAACGTGCGTGGGTGCATCTTCACTGTAGAGTTCAATCGTGATGGTTCCAGTTTCAAACGAACCGTCTGCATTGGTCCAAGACATTTCGAACTCAACGTTCTGACCGTCGGCCTGTGGTGCGCTGAGCAAGCTGACAATCAGCAAGAAAATGAGAAGACCGGAAAACACCGTAATGATCCCTGCCATTGTTGGCGTACCGTTGCGAGCGAGCGGTGGGAACACCGTCTCGCTAATGCGAGCGTCTTGAAGTTCGTTCAGAAGATTGTTGTAGGACGTGCTGGTTTTCTTGTCCTTAGGATTGGCCTTGATTGAGTCTCGGAAAAGTGCAGCTGCTTTCCTGTAATCAGATTTGGACCGGGTATCCTTGGCTTTTGCCCAAGTTGCTTCGGCCGCGATTCTCAGCGTTGTTGGGTGGTGCCCTTCTCCATCAACAGAACGAAGGATTTCCAGTGCACCAGCATATTTGCCTTTCAGGAGCGTCTTTTCTGCACGATCCCACGCCGCCTTACGGGCCTCTGCTTCGGTCATTTCAGCCTTGCTTGAGGATTTCTTCGTTGAGGATTTCTTGCTGGAGTCACCATCGGCCATACCTGTCCGAGCCACTCTTCAGTTTTGAGCATCACGGCGAAACAGATGCTTCGTTATGATGAGCCAATTCCTACAAATTGAGGGGGGGGGCGCATCAACATGTTCAAAGGGTGCATGCTGAACCCCAACCCCATACAGCCCCTCACCTCGGTGAGTTTGGCCCTCAGGGGAAGCAAAAAATGGAAACCATCGCTAATGATTACACCATCAATATCGCAACTGCTAACGGAACTGGCTCACAATCGGCCAACCTCATTCTCCTCCAATCCTTTTTCGAAATGGGCGTGCCCGTCAGTGGAAAGAATTTGTTTCCATCAAACATCTCGGGTCTACCAACATGGTACATCGTTCGACTTTCCGACCACGGCTACCAAGCACCAGGTGACCGCACTCACATCCAAGTGCTGGTCAATCCAGCAACATGGGCGGATGATCTGGCAGCCCTCGAACCGGGGTCTGTTGTCATCTGGAACGAGAACGCTAAGATGGAAATGACTCGGGAGGATGTGATCTCTTACCCGATTCCTATGTCCGCTCTGGCCCGAAAAATCAATCCTAAGATTGCAAAACTCGTGACCAACATCATCTACGTAGGTGCAATTGCCGAAATGTTGGGCATCGACCAAGCGGCTTTGGAAAGCGCAGTGGCAAAGCAATTCAAAGGAAAGGAAAGCGCGATTGGCCTCAACATCACAGCGCTCGGACTCGGGCGTGATTACTTCAAAGACACCTTCACGAAAGAAGACCCATATGTGGTTGTGTCACGAGAAATCGAGACGCCTAAATTCTTCATTGATGGCAATGAAGCTGCCGCCCTTGGTTGCATCTTTGGTGGTGTTCAAATGCTGGCATGGTACCCAATCACGCCCTCTTCATCGCTTGCAGAAGGTATCATCAATTACATCCCTCAACTTCGAGTTGACGACGATGGAAATGCAACATGCGCTGTGATTCAGGCAGAAGATGAACTCGCCGCCGCAGGCATGGTCCTGGGCGCAGGCTGGGCTGGTGGACGTGGTATGACCGCCACCTCTGGACCGGGTATTTCTTTGATGCAGGAATTCATTGGCCTTGCTTACTTTGCCGAAATCCCGTCCGTGTTTTGGGACGTCAACCGAGTCGGGCCCTCGACCGGTTTGCCAACCCGCACACAACAATCAGACATCACCATGCTCTATGAGGGCAGCCACGGCGATACGCAACACATTGTCTTGATTCCAGGCACCGTTGAAGAGTGCTTTGAGTTTGGATGGCGAGCCTTCGACATCACTGAGCGATTCCAAACACCCGTGTTTGGATTGAGTGATCTTGATCTTGGTATGAACCGATGGGCTTGCGAGGGATTCACCTATCCTGACAACGACATGGACCGAGGCAAAGTTGTTCGCGACAGAGATGTGTTCGAAGCGTTCGAAGAATTCGGGCGCTACCTTGATGTCGATGGCGATGGCATCCCCTACCGAACCCTCCCGGGCTCCGGCATGGACCCGATCCTTTACCGAGGAACCGGGCACAACCCAAAGGGTGTGTATTCCGAAAAGCCAGAAGATTACTTCAACCTCATGGCGCGTCTTAAATCAAAGATTGACGGGGCTAGAGACCAATTGCCAGCACCTATTCTCCGCGAAGAAGAAGAATGTGAAGTCGGTATCATTTACCTTGGAAGCATGGAAAACACCATCCAAGAAATCGATGATATGCTTGAAGCAACGGGCATGAAGGTCAGCCAGTGCAGAGTTCGAGCCCTCCCTCTTCACAGCGGCGTCGAGGAGTTCATTGCTCGCCACAAAACCACCATTGTGCTCGAAATCAATCGTGATGGTCAACTCTATGGCATCCTAAGAAAGGAACTGCCAAACGAACTCATCACCAAGGTCCATTCCGTTGCCTACAGTGACGGTATGCCACCAAGGGCTCGAATCTACTCCGATCGAATCCTTGCCACCCTCAAGGAGGTGAGCCAATGAGCGATGCACCAGCACGACCAGCAAGAGCCGTAAAACTCAACGTGATCAACGAACCTAAAACCAGCTACACTGGTGGACCATCGTCATTGTGCCCGGGCTGTGGCCACGATCAGATTTCGAACGTGATCATTGCAGCCGCATGGGAAAACGGAATTGAACCTCATCGAATCGCAAAGATGTCAGGCATAGGTTGCTCCTCAAAGACACCTGCCTACTACCTCGGACAGTCACACGGGTTCAACACCGTTCACGGCCGTATGCCATCGGTCACCACTGGCGCCTACGCTGTCAACAAGGATCTGCTCTACCTCGGCGTTTCAGGTGACGGCGACTCCGCCTCGATCGGAATCGGTCAACTCATCCACGCCATTCGCCGGAACATGGACATGGTATACATTGTTGAAAACAACGGTGTCTATGGACTAACCAAGGGGCAATACTCTGCTACCGCAGATGTTGGTTCAAAGAAGAAGAAAGGCAAGGCCAACACCACTCAGCCAATCGACTTGGCCGCTCTTGCAATCAACCTAGGATGCACTTTTGTGGCTCGTTCCTTCTCAGGATCGAAGAAGCAATTGACATCTCTAATTAAAGCAGCAATGTCTCACAAGGGCTTCGCTTTGATCGACGTCATCAGCCCGTGTGTGACCTTCAACAACAACGATGAGTCAATGCGTTCCTATGGCTATGTCAAGGAAAATGAAGTCACATTGCACATGGCAGATTACATTCCGCACTTCAACCCGGTCGAAGAGATCGAAGTACCAGAAGGGCACTTCAGGGACATCGAATTGCACGACGGGTCAACCATTCGTTTGGAAACTATTTCCGATGAACACGACCCGAGCGATGCTATGGCTGCACTCACTGCTTTACACCAAGCAGAAAGTTCTCAAAAACACGTGACTGGTTTGTTGTATTTCGACAACACAAAGCCAGCTTTGGCAGAAGATCTGGGCCTTGTCGACACGCCCCTCATCGATGTGCCTGCTGAACGTTTGAGGCCAAGCAAATCAATCCTTGATGAATTGAACGCTGCACTTCTTGGTTGAGCACATCAATCGCCGAATCTCCCATAAAGGAGCGGGGACGGAGGGGGTGTAATGAGCGCACTCCAAACGCTAGCATTTTCCTTCGGAATTGGTGCCGTGCTTTTGGCAGGCGCATTTCGAATGCTGCGAAGGCGAAAGGCACAGGCTCTTGTTGAGGCTCGAAGAGCAAAGTATGCTCCACGTTTTGATCTCCAGCGGAGGAGAAGAACCCAAACTGTCCGAGGGCGACACACTGAAGATTTAGACGAAATAGAAATCGTTGCCTATGAAAACAGAGACATTGCTCGAAATCAAAACATCCAATTTTTGCGATTGCTGGTTGCCGATTTATTCGAAGAAGGCGAACTTGACGAGGTTGAAGAAGAGCAGCAGCGAGAAGATCTGGTGACCGAACGATCTGCTTGGATTCAAGAAAATGAAGATGGATTGGGTGAACACGCCGCCCTGGTTCAAGAAGAAGAAATTGGCAGTGGCGTCAGCATCATGGTCCCGATGGCTCCTGAAGAGGACGACATCGAAGAGCGTTTGGAACGTGAAGGTGGAAAAACTGGAGAAGTACAACTCTCTCTTGCTTGGGACGATTATAACGATCTTGACATGCACGTGTTCTGCCCGTCTGGGGAACGGATATATTTCAACAACAAAAAGAGCCAATGCGGTGGGGAATTGGACGTCGACATGAACGTGAGACCGGTGAGCAATAACCCGGTTGAAAATGTGGTATGGACAGGTCAAGCCCCACCTGGGAAATACAAGATTGGAGTCCATTTTTACAAACATCATCGAAAGCGTCGCACCAAGCGCACAACCAGTTTCCGCTTGCGCGTAATGGTGCACGGGGAGTCAAGGGATTACGCTGGAATAATCACGGCAGGCAATGCCATGCAAATGGTAACCACTTTTACCCTCAAAGAAAACGTACCTTTGTCCGACAAAGCAAACCCGTTGTGAATCAAAATGTTTGGCCCCGCATAATGCGAATGAACTTTCTCACCAAACTTACCTTTGGTCGATCTTCAAGCCCAAGTCGCCAATCGAGTTCACCAGCATGCTCGTAGCGCATGAGGTCATCAAACCCTCCAACCCAAACATTGTCGATGAAAATTTGTGGCACGGATTTACTCCCTTTGGTTCGAATAAGGTACTCTCGGTCCATTCGGGCAGAAGTACCGAGCTTCTTTTCCTCGTACTCGACACCTTTCCTGTCGAACAATCGTTTTGCGTTGACGCAAGCCCCACACCCCTTGTTGGTGTAGAGTTCGACCTTGGCCATGGTATGGGGATGCTATGGCCAACTTCAACCTCTCTGTGGACGAGCGGTGGTAGTCCCTCTCGGATTTGAACCGAGGTCGGAGGAACCAGAATCCTCCATGATGGACCGCTACACTAAGGGACTTTGACCTTCGCA
>DAFX01000019.1 GCA_002495535.1 Euryarchaeota archaeon UBA433 | reverse complement strand
GCTTCGGAGCATAAGGGCATCATTCCGGACAATCCTTTGTGAAGTCCCGACCCCAGACAGGGATTCACGCTCAACCCTTCGGCCTTCAATCTTCTAATTGAGCATCGACCGGAAGTTCTGCCAGGGTAAGCGGCTGATCCTCTCTGCTGTTACGAACAACATAGCCGACACCAAGAGCGCATAGCAAGGCAAACAAACCGAACAGCATCGAAGCACCAGTGTATTCTGCGAAGACATCACCAAGAGCACCGAAGAACGTACTTTCTTCCTCTTCAACGATGACCTTTGGTAGGATTTCGTCCATCAATGCAGATTGATTGTAGACAGGGCGGGTAAAGGTAAGTTGGCCAGCGTACGCATCATCCCAAGATTCAGAACGGGTTGTCGGATCTAAATCAGAATAGAAATCGGGTCGCTGTGGAATACTGATATCAACAGGAGTTGATAGATCAAGACTGAGCACTGCATCAACCGTGTAAGGTATGCTGGCTTCAAAGAATTCCGGGTCTTCGAACAAACCAAGGAAAGCCATCGCTTGGCCGGTGACATCAAAGTGCGCCCATGTGTTCCAGTGGGAGGAATCTACATCCAAGTCGTAAATCCAAGTGTCAGAGACCCTGGTGCCTTGACCTTGTGCGTCATTTGACCCGTCTTCACCAAGATCGATTTCCATTTGTAAATTCCCAACTTGTGCGGTTTCTACATCGACTTCTGTTGGACTGAATTGGACCAGCATGTTGTAAGTTCCATTCGGAATCCAGACATAGTGGGAGTCTTCAGTGTAGTACACCGCCCCACTTGCACCGTTGTTGAAATGATTCCAATCGCCCTTCCAAGCGTGGCGAACTCGATCGGTGTCAACAGCAAGACTTTCTTCGGTGCGGAGGGAATCATAGATTTCAAAAGCATCCCAAACATTGTATTCAGGGTGATCGACGATGCCATCGTTGTTCTGGTCTCGCATCAGTTGTAGGGTTCGTGCGAGCGCCACTGCAGCATCAACATCGGTGAGTCCGTGGCCAACTCGCCAGTCGTGGCAGCGGCCGGTTGCTGAAAGGTAGCAATCTGCTGGGATGTCGTTGCACGCGTCGTCGTCATTACCCGCCTCACATGAATTTGCCATGCCATCATAACGGGCTGTGAGTTCAAGGATCAATTCCAATTCGTGAACGCGAGAGTAATTCGCATCGTCCCAGTCGCCAAACTGACCGTAGGCTGCTGTTCCTTCCCCACCGACGAGTGAATCGCCTTCGTCGTGGTCTTCCCGGTGGTAATCTGCAACGGTGAGTGAAGGCGCTGCGTTGAGCAAAAGGCCAGCCATTCCGCCCACGTGGGGTGTGGCCATGCTCGTGCCCGAGATGGACATGTAATACAGATCGCCTTGGAGTTTGGTTGAAGCGTCGATGGCTGTGCCTCGGGGAGCGGTTGCCCAAATATCACGGCCTGGAGCACCAACATCGGGCCAAGTGTGCATTTGGTTCATGCATCCCCGACTCGAGAAAGAGGTCACTGCGGTGCCGTCATGGGTCAGAGCAGCCACAGAAATCGCCGATGGTGTGTTGGCGTAGACATTTGTCTTCAGTCCACCGTCACATTCGCCGCCATTGCCGCCTGAGTTCGAGGCTGCAAAAATCACAGCTACTCCGTTTTCATAGGTCAAACGGTCTGTCAACTGGGCGACTGCCCCATTTGGATCGTAGTCGCCATCGGTGCCCCAGGAGTTTGAAACAACACGGATGTGATACTCGTTTTGTCCCGGAATCGAATGTTGGAAGGTCCATTCGAGGCCTTGTTCCGCTGCAAAGATCGATGCCCCGTCGCCAGTCCCTAATGCGACCAATTGACCACCCTTTGCCACCCCTGCACGTCGTCCAGAGGAGGCGTCACCATTGCCTGCAATCGTGCCGCCAACGTGAGTTCCGTGACCGGATGAAGTGTCAGAATTACGGGTCTCGGTCCAAACACCGTCCCACTTTGCTGAATAGAGTGTTTTGTCGCCAGCCCAGGGACCGAGGTAATCGTAATCCGGATGCCCTGCATCGACGCCGGTGTCCAAGTCAACAATGGCCGTTCCATCACCGTCCCATTCGGTGAATGAGAGGTCAGTGTCGTAAGCAACCGTGCCGTCCGGGTTGATGATGGCCCTGTGCCAAGACGTTGTGGCGTTGACCACATGCGTCGTTTCATGCATCATGATTCCGGGTGTCGGTTCCCCACCCCATTCAGATGGAAGATAGAAAAATTCCAATTCACGATTGAGTTCAAGGTATTCGGTCCTGGACCATTCGCTGATCGCTCGGACATCCATAGCCGAGGCTTCGATTAACCCACCATCGATCAGCGGAGCGTCGCCCAAAATTCTAGCACCGTGGTCTTCGAGCCACTTTCGATCGTCGCTCGTCACTTCGCTGTTCAATTGGAAAATCACTGAAAGAACATCGTCAAAGTTCCCAGAATCAAGTGCATCCTCCAACGAGGCATCCATTCTCTCGGGATCGCCCGCTGGATTCATGGAGGACAATAAAGGGGCTGCAGAGGCGCCGACAAGAAGGAGTTGGAGGCTGAGAACAACCAAGAGACCGCGTGCTGAGGAAGAGCGCATAACCTGTGGGCCTCATTGGCCCTTCAAAGGGATTGGCATATTTTGTGCTTCATTCTTGGCCGTCCAACCATGGAATGTATTCTGGAATTTCAGCAAATAAGTTGGCTGGAACAGCTGTTTTGATCTTTGAAACAGCTCCAAGACCTGAACTGACTTCGATTTGCCATGCCTCATACTCCTCGTACGAACGCATTTTGAGCACAGGGTTGTGCTCTTGATTCCAATTAAGCGTCATCATTTCAGTCCCTGGGGGGTCGTGGCCGGTGCAGACAACGAGGTGACCTGAGAGTCGGTCAAGCACCTGAAGGGCCTGCCAGTGGACATGCATTCGTCCGCTCGGCAAATCATCGCGTCCTACGCCGCCCTTCCCGGTGAAAAGAAAGTCACCCGTCATGACGTGCGAGTCGGTTGCGATCAGCACGCTGTCGTTTGTGTGCCCGGGTGCATGGTGGAACGTAAACGTGATTTCGCCCATCTGTAGCGTGTCCAAGTCATCGACGTATTTCGTCACACCAAGGCAGGCAGTGGCATGCCACATCACATATTCACATCCCGTGTTTTTCTTCAACTCAAAACATGCGGTAATGTGGTCGGCATGAGTGTGAGTTGCCATTGCATACACAAGCGTAAGCCCCTTATTTTCGATAAGATCGAGATAGGATTGTTGGTGGTCATACACGGGATCGACCAAAGCAGCCTCCTTGGTCGCTTCATCCCAAATCAAGTAGGTCTTAGCCCAGCCGGTGTCGTTGAGTTGTTCAAAGCCCATGGTAAGGCGAGCATGGGGTGGTACTTGAAGAATCAGCCAAATCCAAATGCCACCTGCCCAAAGCCAACCGGAATACGAGGATTGATGAGAGAGGATATTGAGCAGGCATCATGCACCCGGAGGAAGTTGTTCATTTGGAGCACGACGGTCGGGTCCTCTTGGTCGATCAAAACGGGCAAGGCCCTTGCATCCCGGTGACGGGGCGCTTGACATCCGAAACACTGATGCGATTGCCAACCAGAGATGAAATTGAAACGATGGGGCTGAATTGGGATCAATTGGGTCACACACGGATCTCATGGAACCAATCGAACACCCTCGTGATCAAGGGCTATCCGAAAATTGCATGGCCAAAGCACTGGGCGCTGAAGGACGACTTAATCAGCGACAATGCCGTTCATCCGGTCGCCAGAGAAGCCATTTACCGTTCAATTCATCGTCTCGTATCAAAAGTAATGATTTCAAACGATCAAAATCATGTCCTTATGGCTAAAGTTGAGCGGGGTCACTTTCGTGGATTTTGGACCTTGCCTGGAGGTTACATGGACCACAACGAACACCCAACAACCGGCTGTGTTCGTGAAACGAAGGAAGAACTCGGCCTTGAGATTGAACTGCTTGATGTGGAGCCGATCGTCACTCAGAATATCTTTACCGACGAGGGCATATCTTTCGTTTCATTCACCTACCAAGCGCACTGGAACGGCGATGCATCAACCCTCAATGTTCAGGCAGAGGAAATCGCTGAAGTTCGTTGGTTTGAAGTGAGTGAGGCACAAAACGTCGCAGTTTCTCACTTCGATCGAGAAGCGCTGCGCTCGCTCTAACCGTTGATGCCAACCGAAGCCCGTGCTGCGTCAAGCGCCGCATCAAGACCGTCGGGATTTGAGCCACCACCTTGAGCGAGGGTCGGACGCCCGCCACCACCGCCGTTGATATGGGGAGCAATTTCTCGAAGCAATGTCACTGCATCATATCGTTCGGCTGCGATGGTGTTCTCGGTGACAGCAATCATCAATTTGCCACCTCCCTCTTTGGATCCGAGCACGGCAAGGGTAGGTTTGCTGGAATCGAGGGTCAATTCTTTGAGCATCTTTGTCATTTTCTTGAGGTTTCCATGGGCCTCCATAATGACAATTCGTACGCCGTCTATCTCCTGAGAATCAGAGCCTCCGCCAGAGGTTCTCAAACGGACGATTTCTGCCTCAAGTTGTTCAATGCGTTTTCGCTGATCTTTCCATTCCTTGTAGAAGCGTTCGGAGGTGCGAGGAAGTTCAGCGCTTGGGATTCCATAAATTTCACATGCCGCACGAAGCAGAGCGTCTTGTTCACGTGCATAGTTCAAAGCTGATTCTCCAGCAACAATATGCAAGCGTTCAACACCGTCTTGAACTGCGGCAGAACGAACGATACGAATCGAGCCAATTTGACCTGGCTCATCGTGGTGGGTGCCGCCACAAGCCTGAATATCGTGGTCGGCAATTCTCAAAATTCGGATTGAACTGCCTTTAGGTGCTCCACCTTGATACAGGTCGAAACCGTATTTCTTGTCGGCATCTTTTCGATTCAATTCTGTCTTTTCCGTTCGCTGCACTTGACCGAGGACTTCATTGGCCAGTGATTCAATTGCGTCCAGATCATCTCTGGTCAACCGATTGAAGTGAGTGATGTCCAAGCGTGCCATCTCAACGGATTTGTTGGCACCTGCTTGGTACACATGAGGCCCAAGAACACGTCGAGCAGCACCACCGACGATGTGAACAGCCGTGTGATGGTCCATCAGTTGCTTTCTTCGCTTCCAATCAAGACTACCATGGACGAGATCTCCCTTGTCAAAAGGCCCATCGGTCAGGTGCAGAACATGCTCGTTCACCTTTCGAGTGTCAAGCACTCTGCATTGAACCGAGTCTGTGGAGAGAACACCGTAATCCCCTTCTTGGCCACCGCCTTCTGGGTAAAAGCAGGTCTTGTCGGTGATGATTGCATGAGTGGCCCCTTCAGGAAGGTCATCGCCCACGAGTGGCAAGCAAGCCAAGACCGAAGCGTCAAATTCTTGCTGTTGCACATCCTCATAATACAGTGCGTGTGTTGATGGAAGGGAAGGAATGTGCTCAACAAGAGGCTTCGGCTCCACTGCTTGAGCAGCTTGCTTAGCCAATCTGGCGTGGCGTTCTGCCATTTCTGCGGCAAAACCTGTCCGGACCGAAACCGAAGACCAGCCAGCTTGTTTTGCAAGACCGACCGCCATGTCCGGTGCGAGACCGTGAGAATCGTTCATGTTGAACAGCACCTCGTCAGGAATGCTTGTCGCATCCTTTGGTAGGCTCTTCAGTTGGGTGTTGATCACATTGCCCCCCTTTCGTAACATTTCGCCATACCGTGCTTCCTCAAGCGCAAGAATGCCAAGCAAACCATCATGAGTTTGCTTCATGTCAGCCCCTGCTAGATTGACTTCGATGTGGTGTTGTGCAAGGTCTGCAAGGGAGACACTTAGATTGAGTTCATCACGAAGTCGGAGCGTGCGCCTCGCCAGCATTCGTGCCAAATAACCAGCTTTTGCATTCGATGGCACAAGCCCGTCGCCGAGCATGTTGCACAGCGCGTGAAGGTGATCAGGAATGGCGTAAATTTTGGCCAACGGTTCGGTCACTGCAGCGAATTGTTCACCTGTAACTTCGATGCCACGTTCGGCCAAGCGGCGCAAGAAGGTTGCTTGTAATTCTTCAGCATCGACACCAGGTTCGATGTTCATGATCCCGTTCAAGCGACTCATTTCACCAAGCAACGCATCCAGATCCAAGTCTGGCCATTGAGCGGTGATCGAACTGAAATTGGCAAGGTCTTTCAGCCATGCAGTTGAATCGGGATATATCGATTCGTAAATGGTAGGCGTTCCAGCTGCAGCCCAACAAAAGCGCTCCAAACCATAACCAGTGTCGATAATTTGCAATGGCATTTCACGGTACTTATCGCCTTTGAGTTCCACATCACCATCTGGATGTTCTTCTAAATTCATGAACACCAATGTTGCCAGTTCGAGCCCACCGACGATCACTTCCACAGCAGCGCCAGCGTTACCTCCACCGCACCACGGGTTCTCAACATAGGTGATTTCGTTGGCATCAATACCCAACGCATCGGTCATCAAGTCGTGGCAGAAGCGCACGCATTCTTCCATCCAGTAAAACATTCGACCTTCATCAGGCCGGTTAAAAACGTGGTGCGCCATCATCTCAAAGGTCGTCAAATGGCGACCAGAACGACCTACTGCGTCAACATCGGTTAAACGAATGCACGGTTGAGAAATCGTCAATGGGTTCGCAGGCGGTTCAACTTCCCCCGAGGTGACATGGGGTTGGAAATCAGCAATTGATGCAATCGTCAGGTGGATGTCATCGCGCCAACGCGCCAGAACTGGATAGGGTTGGACCCGTGTGTGTTCGTGGTTTTCAAAGAAGGCGAGGAACGTTTCCCGCATTGCGTCCTTGAGTGCTTTTCCCCGCATTGGATAGCCTTGAATCAAAGGCGCCCCGATGAACGTGTATTCATCTTCCGTGGTATCTCCACAAGTGGTTCGATCGGGGTCGGTGGTCCAAAACCATAGTTCAGTGATACGGCATTGTTTGCGAATATACCCGTTCTCGTGGAACACAGCCAAATCAATTGGTGGTAGACTCATAGCAACACGCCCTTAGAGGAACGACTCTGCCAGCGACGCCTCCCCCTTGAAACCTGTGTTGACCTTTTGTCCAAATAGCATGAACAACGCTCAAAGGTGATTTACCCAACGCATCGCTATGGGCGAAGATTGGCGAAGTCACCTCTCCGATGAGGGCGACGGTACCATGCGGATCAAAGCCCACGGTCAAATGAAGGTTGATGCCCGCTTGGTGACCGATGCGGCTCACCTTGAGAAACACGCAGACGACCGTGGCCCAGAACAACTTGTCAACGCCGCAGCACTCCCCGGTATTGTTGGAGAAGCATGGGCGATGGCGGACTGGCATTATGGCTACGGCCTCCCGATTGGTGGCGTGATCGCAACCGATACGGAGGCGGGTGAACTTGGCGGAGCGATTTCCCCCGGTGGGGTTGGTTTCGACATCAACTGCGGCGTCAGAATGTTGGCGCTCGATGCCACGGAATCAGACATTCCTAACCTGAAGAAACTTGCAGGGCGACTCGCAGGACGAATTCCAGCAGGGGCTTCGGGCAAGGGTGGCCTCGAGATCAATGCACGACAACTCGATGATTTGGTTCAACGCGGCGCACACGCTGCCGTGGATTTGGGCTTCGGGTTTGATGAAGATTTAGCGGCCATTGAATCCAATGGGGTCCTCCAATCAGAACACGCAGAACTGTCCAACCGGGCTAGAGAACGGGGCCTAAGGGCACTTGGGACGTTAGGAAGTGGCAATCATTTTTTGGAATTACAAACTGTTGGCAAAACGGTTGATGCGGCAACAGCAGAGGCATGGGGTCTATACGAAGGCCAATTAGTGGCCATGATTCACTCCGGTTCTCGTGGCTTGGGCCATCAAGTGTGCAGCGATCACGTACGAGCGTTGGAAGGAAAATACAAGCAAAAGGGCAACGCTTGGTATAATGAAGAGTGGGATTACACGTTGGCAGACCGTCAACTTGCAGCAGCCCCATTCCACAGCAAGGAAGGCCAGGGGTATTTTGACGCCATGAACGCCGCTGCAAATTATGCATTTGCAAACAGAAGCGCTCTTGCCCATCGTCTGAGGGAGGTTCTGAGATTGGAACTGGGCACCGATGGTGAAGCACGAGTGCTTTACGATGTGGCCCATAACATCGCGAAGGTCGAACATCACACCATTGATGGAGTGGAGTGCACCTGCTGTGTTCATCGAAAAGGAGCGACTCGAGCGTTTGGCGGCGACCATTCAGAAATTGCTTCATCTTATGCAGGAAGTGGACAACCTGTGCTCGTTCCAGGGGACATGGGGACGGGTTCATGGATTATGGCAGGACCTCAGCAGGGCATGAACCGTGCTTTTGGTTCATCATGCCACGGTGCAGGAAGATCGTTGTCACGGACGCAAGCCAAGAAAACTATTGATGGAAAGCAACTCAAAAGGGATTTGGAAGCAAAGGGAATCAGAATCCACGCATCGACGCCAAATGTTCTCTCAGAAGAGGCACCTGATGCCTACAAGGACGTCGATGAAGTCATTGCACTGACACAAACAGCAGATTTGGCCCGGCCTGTGGCTCGGCTGAGCCCGCTAGCCGTGATCAAAGGCTGAATCACATGCAGTAGTTGTTTGCAGGTTGCCCCGGTATCGTAGGGGCTGCGCCGCTATGGACGCCATCCGGCTCCTCGCAAATCACACTTAGCAATGTGTTGACAAGGTCTTTCAATTCATCTACTTGGCTCTGGAGGTCACGAACTCGTTGTCGCATCTCCGTTTTTGTTTCAAGCTCCCGCTCCATATTCAATCCCATCCGAAGAAGTTGCCTTCTCCAAGAAAACATTTGTAAAAATCACCTTATAGCCTTTGAGGACATCATGGGCTTCACATCATGGATTTCAGTGCGTTGTTCTTCACGCGAAGCGGTTATATTGGTCCGGTCGGTCGCCAGCATTACTGCCACCGTGGCTTAGCGGTATAG
>DAFX01000067.1:485-10474 GCA_002495535.1 Euryarchaeota archaeon UBA433 | reverse complement strand
CCGACTAAGCTACAGGCCCCTGTCTTGCTGGACTTGGTTGAACTCATCAACTTATCCGCTTCATTCGAAATGAACAAGCGAAGATTGTGACGGTTTAATCCACTCGCGAACGCGTTGCTCAAGTCCATCACGAATCTCATCTGGAACAAAAATGAGTGCACGTTCATTCGGTTGAGCCAATGAACGGATCAGTGGGGAATGCTCCGAAGCATCGCCGCCATCCTCGATTTGTATACCCTGCTCATAGGGCATATAGCCTCGTTTGGAGATGCGGGCGTAAATGACTTCCGAAGAGGGGTCGAAGCCTGCTGCCGCCACTTCCTCTTCGATCCTGTCCTTCACGACAGCAACCATTTCCGTGGTAAGTGCCTCAATGCGAAGGGATTTGTGGAAGTCACGCCGCGACAACATTTTCTTGGCATAATTGGACAGGGCTTCGTCCTCATGCTCAGCCCATTCAGGTATTGAGACACGAACATGAGCATCGTTGAGACTGGCGTACCCCTGGGCGTCCAAATTCTCATTCCGGAGCATGTTATGGAGCGCTGGAGAAAGAGCAAGTGTGCCTTCACCGGCGAGATAGCGGGCTCGGGAAAGCATTCGAACGAGGTAATTTTGGGTCAACATGTTGACCTTGTGGAAGTAGACTTGGTGATACATATGGTATCGGGTGACAAGGTAAGCTTCGATGGCTGGAAGACCCCACGATTTGACAAAGAAATGTCCGTCGTCCCCAACACGCAACGCTCGGAGCACTCTTGCGATATCAAAACCACCAATCTGTGCACCAGTGTTGGCCTGGTCTCGAACCATGTAGTCCATTCGATCGACATCGAGTTGACTTGAAACGATTTCTTTGAGGAAGGGAGGAATCGGCACTCCATCGTGCTGTGAGGCTCCATCCATGAGCGAAAAGAGGCGGGCGGTTCGCTGCCCACCGAGCACGGACTTCAACGCTGCGCCGACTTCGGTGTGCTCCGATTCTAAGAGCAGTCGCCCCCAGTGTTCATGGGAGTGGTAGGTTGCATAGACTTCGGGCGTTTCTAGTACGTGGGAGAATGGAGGATGGCCAATGTCATGAAGCAGAGCAGCCAACTGGACCAATTCTGCGTCATCATCGCTGAGGATTCCTGGTTGCACTTCCTTAAGCGAATCTGTCAATTGACCTGCAAGATGGTAAGCGCCGAGGGAATGTGCGAAGCGGTTGTGATTTGCAGCAGGGAACACGTATTCGCATGTTGACAACTGCTGAATGTGCCGCAGGCGCTGGAATTCTTTGGTGTCGATAATGGTCGCATGACGCGCAGGAACGAGAATGTCCTTGTGAATTTCATCACGAATCACGCGGTCACGCATTGCCATCCCCACCCAAGCCTCTCTTCCCGCATTAAAAAAATGGACCCTTCAAAAACGAGGGGATTTCAGCACTTAGACCACAACGGATTTGGTGCAAACGGCTATGGCTGGAGTGGGTGTGACCGGTACATGGCCGATGCTCTCAAGGACATCATGCTCAAAATTACCGACGACGACCCGGCCACTCGCGGCCAGAAACTTTGGGTCATGTTCGCTCTTGCTATTTTCCTCGTAGCATCGTTGAACTGGTACGCAATGGTCCGTGAGCCTCAAGTGGTTCAAGTCGAGGATTTGGTGAACCACAATCGAGAAACGGTCTTGGTCGAGGGCACCGTTATCTCGTGGATTGAAGATCGGTATGGAAGCGGCGAGGACCGAATCGATTTGGTCGTCGAAGATGAGACTGGAGTGATCAGCGTGCGCTGGTACTCCACCGGAGAGAAACCACCCATTGGAACCAACGTTACCGTCATGGGTGCAGTTGTTGATTACAACGGCCGGTTCTACATACAGTCGAACGGGGCTGGCGCCATTTGGTGGGAAGCCGATGGCCTCCCTGAAGTACAGCGCCTAACGTTGAGCGATTTGGCCGTGGAGCCTGAGGCTTATGCAGGTGAAATCGTTACGATCACTGGGTTCATCAGCGAAGCGATCAACAAAGATGCGATTTACACCTCCGCCTACATCACCGACCATCCTGGAAATGCAGCCCACCAATTGCAACTGCTCATTCAGTCTGCACCCGGTGTCTGGATTGAAGCAGATTCGAAGGTTGAGGTCACTGGAATGCTTTCCTACCAGGAAACAAACCTTCGTTGGGCCTTTTTGACCCAAGGCCCTGAAATTATTCTCGTCAATGGATACACACCGCAACCAAACAGCTTGGAATGGTCTGGTGAATCAACGTGGAGTTATGAATCGGGCAGCATGGTGACCATGGCAGGCACTGTGCTCATTTTGGAAAATCAATGGACCTTGTTTGGACCGAATGGAAACATGATTTGTGTTCTGCCAACGGATGAAGACATCACCAACGCTGAAACCAACGGATACAACGGCTCTGCTTTCGAAGCAACCGGGCGTTTGATGTGGAACGATGATCGCAGCATGTGGTGCATCGATGCCAACAATGGGAACGGAACCAACCTCATCGATCCGATGTCCGCCATGTCCATGCAAGCCATGCTTTCTGCAAACCCTGCTGCTATGTTGTCGGACCCGAACAAGGTCTACACGCTCAGCACCTTCATGCAGTACGCTTTCGAACCGCTTGACACCGACGGTTACTTCGTCGACAGTCAAACCTACACTTTTGGTCAGACGAGGGTTGCAATGTCATTCCCTTCAACACGCACCGAGTGGATTGAATCAGGACAAGGACTCGTTGCCAACGTTACCGTCTCTTGGGACGATGAGAAGATGATGATGCGCCTCATGGTCCAGAATTACCAACTCGTTGGGGAACCGCCGAGCCCTCAAGACCTTCTTTGGGACGACGGTGCAACCCAGTGGGGTTATGCCAAAAACACCCATGTGCTCCTCAACGGTAAAGCCGTCTTGGAAGACGATGGGTGGTTCCTCTACAGGGATGGCTCCTCCCAATCAATTCGTTTGAACCTTGATTTGAACCCGATTGGTACCGACGACCTTCATGCCAACATTTCAATGACTTGGACAGGTCGCTTGCGGCAAATCGAGCATCCCTCCGAAGTATCGTTGGTCTACACCCTTGACGGAGCAGACGCTCTGGACACAGACGGCGATCGAGTTGCAGACTCCCTAGAGATTGCGAATGGTATGAACATCAACAACACCGACAGCGATGGAGATGGCGTCGATGACCGCTTTGAATTGGAAGAAGATACCAACCCGAATGCGTGAGGTGAATCTATGCTTGAGGCTTACTTTTACGAACTTGGGTGGATGCTCTTCGCTCTGTTCTTTGGCGTCTTTATGGGCTCGCTGACAGGCATCATTCCAGGGTTCCACGTCAACAATGTGGCGTTGATCCTTCTTGCTTTGTCACCGAGTTTGCTCGCCCTTGGTATACCTCTTTCAGCCGTTGCCGGAATTATTGTATCCACCGGAACGGTTCACACCTTCCTAAATTACATCCCTTCTGCACTGATGGGAGCACCAGATGCAGATCAAGCGTTATCGCTGTTGCCCGGTCACCGCATGCTGCTCTCCGGAAATGCTGCTCGCGGTGTTGCATGGTCAGCACGTGGCTCACAACTCGGTCTTTTTCTCTCGCTTCCACTGATTGTGCTGGCAAGAATTGCCTTTGGGCCCGAACTTGGATGGTACGACCAACTTCGTACAATGTTGCCGTTTATTCTTCTGATTATATCGGCGCTCTTGCTCGCAACAGAAACCACTCGCCTCGATTGGCCTTTGTGGTTGCAAAAGCTATCAGGGGGCGTGTTTGGCACGGATTCAAGGTTCGCAGGATTCTTCACCGCTACCGCCTTTTTCTTGCTCGCAGGCTTGTTTGGTTGGACCATCATTGGACCAACTTCACTTCCAGCAAAATCACCGATCAACATGCCAGGGGCAAGTTTACTGCTTCCAGGTCTAGCAGGTCTTTTCGGTATTGCCAATTTACTCGACATTTACGCAACGACTTCTCATTTACCACCGCAAAAAGAAAATTGGGATTTACCACCGGCACGCCCATTGCTCGTTCCTTGTTTCTGGTCCGGTGTTGCCGGAGCCTCCATGGGTGTTCTACCAGGAATGACTGCCTCACAAGCCACAGTGCTTGTGATGGGTGGCCGGAATGTGGTGGCCAAAGTTCAGGGGAAAACCGGGTATGGAATGGATTGGGAGACGCGCCGACTCACCGAACTGAGCGACGATGAACTCCTTGAAATTGCCAAGGCAGAGTCCGAAGACGGTGTTGAAGGCCCTCAAACCAAACAAGATTTGGAGATCATTGCAATTCTTTCAGCCGTGAACACTGCGGTGACTGTGTGTGTCCTCGGGTTCTTGTACATCATCAGCCGCTCAAGGTCAGGTGCAACGCTGGCGCTCAAGGCGATGTACCCCGTCGATACCTGGAGCAATCTTGAGCCAACGGCGGATTTCATCCGTTTGCTGGCCCTTACCCTCGCTGCAGGCCTCATGGCCATGCCAATTATGCGGTATGTCGGCCAAGGCATGCTCAGACTTCACGCTGCAATTCCATTGCAACAAATGATCATGAGCGTCATTGTCTTTGTGGGCTCACTGGTCTTTGTCAGCACAGGATTCATCGGGATGTCCGTCTTGATCGTTGGAACAATGATTGGCCTGCTTCCGCCCAGATTGGGTATTCGAAGAAGCCACGCCATGGGTGTTATTTTGGTTCCAATCATGGTTTTGATGTTCCAGAACCTCGTCGACAATGCGGGATTCTTGTGAACCTCTGCAAGAATCCACCAATCGTGGCAGGCGTAAGCCCTATGCCCTTTGACCATCACGAAGGAGCATTGGTGACCTCATGATATCCAAGACTCGCCCCCTTTTGCTCGCATTACTGTTGGTGTGTTCCACTCTTGGAGCCGTCACAACCAGCGATTTGGAAGCCCAAACACCACACAACACCTCTGCCCGCTCTATTGCCTGCCTGGGCGATGTATGCTTGAATGAAGCACTACCAAATCCGAACGGTTACGACAACGCAATGTGGCCCAATGGAGAATGGATTGAGATCCATAACATGGGCAACACAACAGTCGATATCTCGGATTGGTACGTCACCAACAAAGCATCGAAAACTATGTACTTCAACGAAACAACAATTGTGGGTTATGATTCGGCTGATTCAACCTCATGGCAAATCAGCGCTGGAGATTACATGGTCATCTCGAGAAACGGTATGTCAAACAGCATGTTTTACTTGGCTAACAGCAACGACATTATCGATCTTTACACCGATACAGGCACGCGGCTCGACCAAGCCACATGGACCTTCGGAAGCAGCGGCTCTCCCTCCGGAGTGAGCCTTGAAGAAGACACCATGTCGCCAACCAACGATTGGGTTGCAACAAACACCCCAACCCCTGGAGGCATCAACACTGGAAATGGAACCGGCGGACCAACTGTCATTCCATCCGATCTCAAAATCAACGAAGTCATGGCCGACCCCTGGCCAACCTACGACGGTGACATGTGGCCGGGTGGCGAATGGGTCGAAGTTCTCAACACTGGAACAACAGACATCAATCTAAGTGGTTGGAGCATTGAAGACCAAGCGGGAAAGGTCCTCCAATTCAATGAGACTCATCTGGTCGATGCAGAGAGCATCGGCTACCTCATCGCACCGGGTGCTTTGCGTATGATTGCTGTGAATGGCTCAGGGTCAAGCATGCTCAACAACGGTGTCGAAATGCTTCACCTCAAGTGGCCAAACGGCAGCATTGCACAGGAGGTGACGTGGACCGACAACGAGCCAGGTTTTTCACTTGTTGAAGACGCAGCATCAACCCACATGGTGTACGCTTCCTACCCGACACCAAACGATCTCAATCCTTTGCCACTCGACCAAATTGTCACCACGACCTCACCAATCAGGATCACGGAATTGCTGTCGAACAGTTCTGAAGACGGCACCCCATTCCCCGATGGAGAGTGGGTCGAACTGTTCAACGACGGAAGCGTCGATGTTGACCTCACTGGATGGTCAATCATGGACGGCATGGGCAACATCACCCTCCTTGACCCGTCATCACTCACCTACAATCAAACGCAGCCAGGCAACTCGATCAACGCAGATTCAAGGCGGATCGTTCAGTTCACAACAGGGACTGAGTTGTGGAATTTCTACAACCATGTCATGCTTATCGACGATGTAGGAAATGTCGTTGATGCCGCGTGGTATACTGCGGACTACGGGGCAAATGTATCCCTCATCCCAGATGACAATGAGAACGACCCCTGGGTCCCAGCACCTTGGATGACACCGGGACAACCCGAACCTGGCGCAATGGATTCCACCGGTGAAGTCACGTTTTCAGAAGTTATGCCTGACGGGGTCGGTAGTGATTCCCAGCCTTGGCCACTTGGCGAATGGGTGGAACTCCGAAATGATGGTGACCAAGCCATCGATGTGGGTGGATGGAAACTCCAAGCTGCGAGCCGAACGCTGACCCTGCACCAGTACAACATGCCGCTCCAATCAACCTCGGTCATTCAAGCAGGAGCAGTTGGCTTGATCGCACTCAACGGAACGAGCAGTTTCTACCTCAAGCACACCACCCCCGATTCCATCGGACTGGTGGATGCGAACGGTGCAGTCGTCGACACCATCGGATGGTCATCGACCGTCGAAGGTGAATCCTTGATCGCACCAAACAGTTCCCATGCGGGGGCAGGCCCAAGTGGCACCGGCGCAGGAACTGGTTCAGAATGGGTTCTTTCTGCATGGTCCAGCCCTGGAAAATCGAATCCTGTTTGGCCAACGTACGCCGATTCTGAGGATGTAGTGGTCACCGAAGTCCTCGCTTACTGTAATGACGATTCGATTGAACCGGTCGAGGATTGGATTGAATTCCACAACACGGGTTCCGAAGAACTCAATTTAAGCCGCTGGCGAATTGATACCATTGATGAAGAGCGGCGGTTCATTCGCTCCAACGCCATCTGGAATGCCACTGACGAAGGTTGGAACGCCACCGTAATGCAACCGGGTGAGCGTATTGTGTTCATGATGGACAAGGGCGTCCTGACCGGTCTGGGTGATGGGTTCACCCTCTCCAATCCGGATGGCGTACCAAAAACGACCGTCCAGTGGAGCATCGTAAGTGATTGCCAAACGATGATGCCCGGTGAAACCGAAGAAGCATCTTGGATTCATACCATGTGGCCAACCCCTGGGAAAGCGGAACCAAACGCATCCCAATTCGCACAACTCGATGACCTCAAATTCACTCGACTGATGAGCGAAGGCAAATCCAGCATCTCCTCAAACACAGAATTCGTGGAAATCAGCAACGTTGGTGACAAATTGGCTTACATGGAAGGATGGGGCCTAACCATCACAACATCTGGTGGTTCGACCAACCACGTCATCGGCGACGTGAGCATACCCGCCCTTTCATCAGTCCTCTTCGCTGCTGACCCTAATGGATTGAGTGTGTACGAGGATGGGACGATCTACGGTTTCTCATCTGCATTTGTAGAATCACCAACACTTCCAGACGATGGAGCAGCCCTGCACATTGTTGACCCATCCGGCATGGTTGCCGATACGGTTGTGTACGGCAATGGACCGGTTGAAGTCGAAGGCTGGAGCGGCATCAGTCTGGTCGAACCCGTTTCGGGTATCAACCTGATTATTTACCACCGTGGAGATGGTTGTGGCTCCCTTGACGATACCGATCAAGTCGTCGATTGGCACCACCGATGGGGACGGTTGGGTGGCAGCACCTTCTGTGATGACCAAACTTTCTCCGGTGAATCCGTCGTGACACCATTGATTGGACCGACGCATGGTTTGCTCGATGTATTAGATTGGATCAACGGAGCGAACACCAGCCTCAATGTACACGTCTACCAGTTGTCAGAACCTCGACTTGTCCAAGCACTCATCGATGCTCAAGCACGTGGTGTCGATGTCACAGTGGTCCTTGATGCTGGGTCACAAGGCTTCTGGTCAGATTTCGACATGATGAACCAATACGGTATGGCCAGTGAATTGGTCAAAGCAGGCGTCACCACTTACTGGTTCGGTGATAGCGGTGTTGAGCCCTACGCTTACATCCACAGCAAGGTTGCGGTACGAGACGGTACGAGCGTTTGGATTTCTTCAGGCAACTGGAAAAGTTCTTCCATGCCAGCACCAGGTGTTCGTGGCAACGCGGACTGGAGCACACTGATCGACAACGTCGAACTTGCTAACATCGTCCTCCAGCAAATGTCCTTCGATGAAGAACCAATGCGTCAACATATCAGCCCTGCGTCAGCCTCTGACGCACCAATAGGTTGGAGCATGCCTACGGCAACACCCGTAGATGGAGCTCGCGCTCCTGCCATCAGCGCAACGGTCAACGGTGCTCTGTTGACTTGCCCGGACAATTGTATTGAGGGCCTCGTTGATTTGATTGCAAGCGCTGATGACGAACTGTTGCTATCCCTGCAATACCTCGACATGGATTGGTCATGGGGTTGGGGCGATAACCCAATTTTCACCGCACTTCGACAATCAGCCGAAGATGGTGTGGCGGTCCGTTTGATCATCAACGGTGCCTACCTTGATCAAGATGTACAAGACGTCGTGGACACCTTCAATGAAGTGTGGAATTCGACCGACGGATTGGATGTCGCTGCTGTGGTTATGGGCGAGGATGATGCGGTTTCCAAACTCCACAACAAGGGACTCGTCATCGACGGTGAGACCGTGCTTGTGTCTTCGATCAATTGGGGCGACTCCGCGGTAAATCGAAACCGTGAGATGGGTCTTGTGATAACTTCAGTGGAAGTTGCAACGCCATTTAGAGACGCTTGGTTTGATGATTGGAACCGCCTTGACAACGTCACAGACACCGATCAAGATGGCCTCCCCGACATCTGGGAAGTACCGAACGGACTCAACCGAACAACCCGCACCCTCCCCGGGCCAAACATGCTCGAAGGGCTGTATGATGCGGATCAAGACGGGATCATCAACCAAGATGAATACAACTTTGGAAGCCACCCCACAAACGCTGACACCGACGGCGACTGCATCCCCGATGGGGTCGAAGTAGCATGGGCTCAATCAACAGCCCTCGACCCGTCCGTTGATGATGTATCGCCACGTGATGCTTTGCTTCTTGCTGATGCTGACATGGATGGTGTCAATGAATCGGACGTTCTAGGGTGTGATCTTGGCGGAATTGATATTGAAGACAATACCTCACTACCCGTCGACAATTCTACCCTCGATGACGACGCTGATGGCGTGATCAACGCAGACGATGATTGTCCCGGTACTATGGCGGACATTCCGGTCAATGGAGCGGGGTGCTCAAGTGAACAACGTTTGATTCAAGCCACACCAAGTTCAAGCGATGAATCTGGCCTCGGTTCGATGTTAATGCTCATTCTGATGCTCGCAGGTGTCGTGCTCGCAGCTGGAGCCTTCATGATTCTAAGAAACATTGAGGCCGAAGCCGAAGCGGCCAAAGACCTGATTACGCTCGATGCGGCCTCTCATGACGCTTTGACCGCTGAACCAGTGTCCACCGATGATTTGCAAACCCCCGTCCTTGATGGAAGCGGCCCGAGTGATGCCCCTGAGGCGCTTGAAATCACCCAAAGCGATCTCGAACGGGTTCCTGGATGGGATGAAGCAATGGTTCGAAGTTACCTTGACCAGGGATGGTCGATGGACCAACTTGAGGAGTACTATCAAGAACAGGTCAAAGCACACGCTGAATCGACACAAGATTGACAAGGGAGCCCACCCCATTCAGGCCCATGCGAGCCATGTCAACGACGAGCAACCCGGTCCTCTCCAACAATTTTTGGAGCAACATCCCAGGCTATGAAACGATGTCCTATGAAGGGACAATGCAAAAGATTGGGTTCCTGTTCGGCATCACAATTTTATCAGCACTCATGACGGTGTCTGTGGGTTCCTCCGGGAACCTCGGGCTCATGAGCCTCATGAC
>DAFX01000067.1:0-158 GCA_002495535.1 Euryarchaeota archaeon UBA433 | reverse complement strand
TGGACCGGCTCTCTTGGTGGACTTATTGTCGTGTTAGCCATGGTGTTCATACGACCAAAAAATCCCGCTCCAGGAGCGATGTTATATGCCGCTCTGATCGGTATGTTTGTAGGTGGAATTTCGTTCATCTATGAAGGCGCATATTCAGGTATCGTCAT
>DAFX01000090.1:3582-27535 GCA_002495535.1 Euryarchaeota archaeon UBA433 | reverse complement strand
GCATAGCCATCGATGACGCAGTGCGGTACAGCAAACCGTTGATCACTCCGTTTGAACTTGAAGTCGCCCTTGGTGAAAAGAAATGGGAAACTGGCTACCAATTCGATGAAATCCCCTGATGGGTGAAAACACGCCTGCTTCCTCGATAGGACAACCGTATGTTCAAGAACGGTTGGCGTAAGCCTTCTGTTGTTATGGCAAGTTACCTCGACCGAATTGGGGCAGGCTCTGTGCTTGCCGACCCCGAAGTCATGGACTTCGATTGGACACCGCCTGAACTTGTTGGCCGAGAAATGGTTCAACGAGAATTGGCCTCAAAGTTCGCCACGCTAAGCCATCCGGAAGGGGCAGGAAGAGCGGTTATTACTGGACCTGTTGGCAGCGGAAAAACCGTTCTTGCAGACACATTCTGCCGCGACATTCAACGCCACTTATCTGGCAAGCGCAATGTGCGCTCAGTCAAAGTGAACTGCAGGAATGCATCGACGAGCATGCGAGTGGTTCAACGTATTCTCCACCTCTTAGATCCGGGCCATCCAGACCGTGGTCTCTCCATGGGCGAATTGCTGTTGAGCCTTCGTCGTTTATTGCGCAGGGAAGCATCTCATCTGATCGTCGTGCTTGACGAGGTGGATCACATGCTCCGGAGGAGCGGGGATGATCTTCTCTACCAACTGTTAAGGATCGATGAAGACCAAGAAGGGAAAGGGACCATGTCCCTCATTTTGATCAGCCAGGAACAAGTTTTGGACGTGTTAGAAACAGCGGTCATCTCCAGAATGGGTGCAACCAATCATCTCCGCATCAAACCCTACACCGTTGACGGTTTGGAAGCCATCGCGCTCCAAAGGGCACAGCTCGGACTCGTGACCGGAACATGGACGCCAGAAATCATACGTCTTATTGCGGAAAAGGCAGGGCCAAGTGGCGATGCAAGGAAGGCAATTGAATTGCTCAATGCAGCAGTCGAGCGATGTGAATTCCGTCAAGACGGGCACAATGAATCCCACCTGATTATCGAAGACATACACGAACCAACAAACGCAGCCATTGTCACAACTGGCAGCAACTTGGAGGTCATCGATGACCTCCCTCCTCACGCAATGTTGGTGCTTTTGGCGATGTGTCGGCGACTGACCAATCAAGAAAGCATGACGACTGGAGATGTGGAACAACTCTATGCCGTTGTCAGTGAGGAATACGAAGTGAAAATGAAAAGTCACACCACCGTTTGGAAGTACCTCAAAGAGTTCGAAACAAGGCAACTGACCGTCTCTCGTGTCGCCACAATCGGGGGTGGAAGAGGTCGCACAACCCACCTGAGTATGCCTCATTTCCTTCCAAAAGATCTTGGAAGTCGGCTTGAAATGATGCTGAAAAAGCATTTCAGATGAACAAAAACTCGTTTCAGTTCATACGGTGGGGCTAAATACGGGTCGATGGTCGGAAGGTCGTTCTAGAGGTGCAAATATGGCTGTTGGACAACAAGGAGAATTCGTCGCCGTCGTCAATGACACGGACCCCGCCAGTGGCGGCAAGTCCTACTCGCTGAAAATCAGTGGGAACAACCACGCCCAATTTTTGGGTAAGAAAATCGGAGACACTGTCGACGGTATCTTTGTCGGGGAAGGTGAACAAACTCTTTCTGGCTACAAATTGCAAATCACTGGCGGATCGGACAAGACCGGAACCCCACTGCGCCGAGACCTCACTGGAGGCTCTCGACAAGCGGTTCTAGTGACTCAATCAACTGGTTTCAAAGGCCACAAACTTGTGTTCAAGAACAAAGGTGGCGAAAAGAAGCGATTCCGATACAAGCCAGATGGTCTCCGCAAGCGTCGCTACTTCCGTGGCAACACCATCAACCAAGACACACGTCAAATCAATCTCAAGGTCATCGATTCGGGCAACAAGTCCCTCGCTGACATGCTCGCAACGGGTAGCGAAGAAACATCGGAGTGAAACCCGAGAGGGCTTTCGAAATAATGGAGTGATGGAAGCATGGCACGAACGCTTCCAGCACAACCACAAGTGAACATCGGCCTTGTCGGTCACGTCGACCACGGTAAGACCACGTTAACACAAGCCTTGTCTGGTGTTTGGACGGATACTCACTCTGAAGAACGCAAGCGTGGTATCTCGATCAAACTCGGGTACGCCGATACCGCATTCTACAAGACCAAGGAAGGGCAATTTTACCCAACCGGTCGCCGCCCTGATGGCAAAGAAGATGTTGAGGCAGAACTTCAACGGGTTGTCTCCTTTGTCGATGCACCAGGCCACGAGACACTGATGGCCATTATGATCACAGGCGCTTCGATCATGGACGGTGCTATGCTGATGGTCGCTGCCAACGAGACCTGCCCGCAACCACAGACACGAGAACACCTCATGGCTCTTGAAATCGCAGGAATCGAGAACATTGTCATCGTTCAGAATAAAATCGATCTCGTGACCCGAGAAAGAGCGTTAGAATCTCATGCAGAGATCACCTCTTTCCTCAAGGGCACGATTGCTGAGAACGCACCAGTGATTCCAGTATCGGCACACCACGATGTCAATTTGGACATTCTAATCGATGCCATAGAGAAAACAATCCCTACTCCAGACCGTTCGAATGATAAGCGTTCAATCATGCACGTAGCACGCTCATTCGACATCAACCGACCAGGAACACGCCCAACGAAGTTGCGCGGTGGTGTCATTGGCGGAAGCATCGTTGAAGGGACTTTTGAGAATGGTGATGAAATTATCATCGGTCCCGGACGAAAAATCGAACAGGGCAACAAAACTCGGTGGGAACCCATTGAAGCGACCGTTAGCAGCATGCAAGGCGGAGGGCTAAACCTCGAGCAAATGCATGCAGGTGGACTGTGCGGCATGGCAACAATGCTCGACCCGTCAATCACCACCTCCGACAACCTGTCTGGCCAAGTTGTCGCTCGAAAGGGCGATTTGCCTGAAGTTCGCTCTTCGGTCAACATCTCAATCAAACTCATGGAAACCATGGTGGCCGGGGAAGGAGAGGCTCCAGAAAAAATTCATCCCTTACGCAACAATGAGATGCTCATGATCAACGTAGCAACGGCGACATCGGTCGGCGTGACCCGCAGTGCAGAAAAAGGGCGAGCTACTCTTGAATTGCGACTCCCAATTTGTGCAGACCCTGGACAGCGCGTCTCCCTTTCACGCCGCGTCGGAACACGCTGGCGATTGATCGGTTACGGCACGATTGAGTGAACAGGCTCATGCCTCATCATGAATTGGAGGGGCCATTTTGCAACACGTGTTGATTGACGCTTGCGGGTGGGTTGCAGTCATCGATGCAAACATGAATTTCGATTCCGAATTGCTTGGCATCTTAGGAAAGCCTCAGTTGGTCTTGCTCCCAAAAATAGTCGAAGAACTAGAACGACTAGATTTGCAGCGGCCGAGAGGAAAAAAACTACTGCTGCCAATGCTGTTATCGAAATCTTCTATTGAACAACCATTGGATGAAAACACAGTTCACACCGACGATCAAATCGTCAACCTCGCCGTGGAAAAGAGGTTGGTCGTGCTGACCGTTGATGTTCAATTGAAGCGGCGACTTTTCGAAGTTGGGCGGCCTGTTCTTGAGATCACCAAAGGCAAAAGACTCAACTTAGTCGACGGTCTATAGATAATTCTTGCTCTGGAAACACCCCAAAATAAGGGTGATTGAAATCGAGCATTCACAATCCATGCCGGTAGGAACTTGATATAGGATAAAATGCGCCTACGCGACATGAATGAAATGGGAGCCATCGATTCAGGGAGTCAGAGAGACCATGGAGAGAATGAAAGAACCCAAGCAATTCTTCTTGCAGACGCCCTCATTGAACTGGGCACACCTGTAAGTTTAGTCCGGGTCATGGTTTGCCTCCATCTTAACGGGGAGACAACCAGCAAAAACCTCCAGCAGAGCTGTGAATTGCGTCAACCTGAGATCAGCACTGCCATCAAGCGCTTGGTTGAACTCTCACTTGTCGAAACAAAGCGTTCTGGTTCTGAAGGGCGAGGGCGCCCCTCTCACATCTACACGTTGTGCGAACCCCTTGCTACATGCGTAGGGGTCCTGTTGAACGATGCTGAAAAGCAAATTATCACCCTCCAAAGGGGCATCGAAAATGTGCAACGGATTACCCGTTCCCTGTGACTAAGGAAGGGTAAACAAAACGTCGTCACCGTGCCCGTCCAGCAAACCAAGTTTGACACCTGCATCAATCCATGCATGTGCGTAATTGATTGCCCCGAACGCACGGACACGATCGCCAATGTTGAGGAAATGCTGCGCATCTGATGCATAATCATCCGCCATTCGAATCATGACAGCGAGTTGATTCGCTTCATTCGAACCTTCGGGGTGTATTGGTGTGGCTTTTGCGCGAGCTCTTCGAGTGATGTCTAGGTATTTTTCTACCCTTTCAACGGACACATGCTCAAGCTCTTCGGTCATTCGCCACCCTCCTTCTGCCGTTGCAGGAGTCTGCGAACGTCTTCTGTGCGTCCAAGCGCACCATAGAGTTCGACGGCTCTCGAGAGTCGCCCTTCATCTTCCGCAGCCTGAGCGCGTGCGAAGAGTGATTTGCGCTCGTCCCAGTTCTTGGCCAGTGCAGCTTCCGCAGCTGCCTCGTAACGGCCTTGCCGTTCCGCTTGAGCCAAATGAGGCGCTGTCCACCTCCTCACAAGCCCGTCACGGGTAGCTGTCGCCATTGCATCAGGGGTGAGACCAATCAAGAGATCGCCCAAATTCATACCCTGGCCTAGGATCGGTTCTTCATCTTCGTCCGTCATGCTTGAAAGGTGGTGAAGGTGACCTTCAATGCCCAGCACCCACCAACCGTCAGCGCTTCTCACACCTTCCATTGGCTCGAGTGAATCATATTCGACGCGTTCGAGTGAATCCCAACCAAATGGATGAGGGACACCTTCCCAAAGACCGCCATCGCTGGCCTGCATCAACACTCGCCCGTTCATCAGCGGTGTGACCCAACTCCATAATCGATCTTCAAGGCATCGCTTTTGGTCTGTTTGGGCTATGCGTGCACACCACAAACGACCATCCGCAGCCTGCCACATCATGTGTTCGCGGTCCAACCAGCCAAGAAGGCGTCGCACCTTGCCACTTTCCAGGCGTCTAAGCCCCCTTCCTTCGTGTGAAAAAAGGTGGAGGTGCCCTTGGCGCCCAGAAAGGATCCAGCCGCCTCCTGGACGGGCTGAAACATCGGTAAAGCCACCCGTTGTCGAGCGCCCCTCATGCAACATGGACCCGTCTGTGGTTGAAAGAACGTAGAAACCATGCGCTGCAAGAACGGCTGCAACACCATTGTTGATACACAACGCATGCGCTTTGAACGGCAATTCAACCTTCCATCGAATGGTTCCATCCATTTCCAGCATGAACAAATCCAAACCGCTGCTGATGATCATGCCACCCTCTGCCGAAGCCATCGCTGCAATCCTCTGAGGCGCTTGCCAAGACCATGTGATCGACCACATCATGCCTCACCTCCTAAAGTTCCCCAAGCCCCTAATTGGGCCTTTGCGGTAGAAGTCATTGTGAAAAACCTACTCCGACCTTGCTGACGAACGCTAAGAATACCGCCTTTGTGCAGTCGATTGCAGATCTGGGAGAGGCGAGAACGCTTGACGCCTAGATCTGCCAACAACTCTGCATCAGAGGGTGAAAACTTCCGTTGTTGCGCCACCGCCATCACGGCCATTTCGTTCGCCGTCAGGCTCGAAAGCAAACCAACCTCCAAATGATGCTCGGTTGGATTTGAAATCGGTTTCTTTTGAAGAAGGGCGAGGGCATCGATGAAAGCCCTTTGGGACGAGGCGGGGTTGGAAATTCCATTAGAGCCAAGAGCGGAAACCAAGGCATGAACTGCCTGCGTGAGGGCAAGCACTTCAGTTGATGAGGACTCATGGCTTTCAAAGGATGGAACTGGAGACTCTTGCGGAAGGAATGGTACAGACTCGGACACCTCTTGCGGTTCTTCATAAAGGCCAATTTCATCATGAATTAACTCAGCAAAGCTCTCATTTTCGGGAACTTGGAGGGCCTCATCTTCCGAGAGATTGGGTGCTAGAGGAAGAGGTTCTGAGCCTTCATGAACCCAAAGTTCTGCTCCGCTCTCTTCTGCAGGAGGTGGTGATTTCTTGACCTCACGTATCCTTCCAACGATGCTTGAAAACATACCACTTGGCAGTGGCGGAGGCGTTTCTTGGTCAAGCGAATCATACTCTGGAGTTTGGGGTAAGGCCTTGAACGGTATTTCAGGCAATTCAGCATCGCTCGATTTTTCTTCATCGAGTTGTTCCAAATTGAGTTCAAAGCCCTGAATTGAGTCTAGGATCTTGACATCATCCGCTACATCCCTGTGGGATTCTCGTTCCTCCCATGGCATCGAGGCGTCGATTATTGCTGAATCAAATGGATCCTCGTTCACTTCAGGCGTTGTTTCATCACCAAGACCCCCTAAGGGTGCTGGCGACTCAGCAATACCTTCAGAAGCGCTTTCAGAGGCGTTAATTGCTTCCTTTTCATCTGAAGCTTCTTCTTGCAGCGTAGAGAGAGGGAGTGGTTTTCCTTGATCTGTCGAAACTTCAACAGCAGGAGGCATGCTCAAGATTTGATTGATGCCTGCGAGTGAGGATGGGTCGCGTGAGGCATCCACTGCATTCCTAAGCGTCTTGATGATCGCCCCTGGGTTTCCATTGGTCTTATTGAGCAAATGCCTCGCGTCTTCCTGAGAGAGGACAAAATCTTCACCTGTTACGCTTCCAACCCTGCTTTCAACCAGCGCTTGAATCTCATCGATTGTAAACGGCTTGAGGTGATGCGAACTATCGAACATATGGAGCATTTTCTCAGGGAAAAGGGCTTTTTGGCTTGTTTCCAAGACCACGACGAGAACGCATTGAATCCTGTTCAAAGCAGCCCCCGAAGAACGCAGCGCCTCTGAAAGGAGAGACATTTCCACACCTTGTGCATCAATCACAATCAGAGGGAGGCTGTCCTTGTATGCCCGTGAGGCATCGACGAGTTTCTCGACCACCTGAGTCCAACCTGAGGGGCCTTCAACCCTCGTTAACTGGAAGTACACTTCACGCAGAAGGCCAAGGCCCGGTTGCTGATGCGGAATATGGTCGATATGGACCGATACTGGGGCATGATTCGAGAGGCATCGAAGCAGCGATGAACGTCCAGAACCCATCTCGCCCGACAGCAAGATCCGACGGGATGACATGAAACGGATGTATTGCTGCAAGGCTGTCTTCAGAGGAACCCTGCCCACGAGCAGGTGACTCTGACTCGCTTCAAGCGGCAACGTCGAGAATGGATTCGCTGCAAGTGTTGGCAATTCGATGTCGATACCCTCAACTTCCATACCTCGAGCAACGGAGAAGGGGTATTTCATCTTTGAGGGATTCAAGCGCCGCAGAGGACGTGTTATGACACGTTAATCAGACGGCCGTATCGCATCATATTTGGAAAATAACGCTCAATTAACGCATGGCTAACGCGTTAAATTTACCGTTAAACCCGTTAATCCCCCTCCGAAATCAATTCGCCCAACCGCTGCGCCCAGAGTGCCAAACCCTTGTTGCGATTGCTTGATGGGCCCTGAGCCACTGGAACAACCGGAGAGCGGGTACCATGTCAGTTGAAAACAGTCGATTGAGCGGTTTTTTCCGCCATTCAGTGGCAGAACGTCGCCGTATAGTAGCCGAAATGGCTGAACTTTCCGAGGGACAAATCGAGGCACTTCGAGCCTGTGGAGAACTTGATGAAGCAGCAGCTGACAGAATGATCGAGAATGTGATCGGTACGATGTCCCTGCCGGTCGGCGTTGCGACCAATTTTGTGATTGACGAAAAACACTACCTGATTCCATTCTGTCTTGAGGAATCAAGCGTGGTTGCTGCTGCGTCAAACATGGCCAAAAGATGCCTTCAAAACGGTGGTTTCCGCTCAAATAACGACAAACCACTGATGATAGCTCAACTGCAAATTATGGACTGTGAAGACACTTCGAACGCTGAGCAGGCCCTGCAGAGCGCAAGTGAGGAACTTATGGCCCTGTGCAACAGTTTACCTTCGACAATGATACGGCTTGGTGGTGGCTGCAAACGCATTGAGACTCGTACGATTCATTCCTTGAGCGGACCGATGGTCGTCTTGCACATCATCGTCGATTGCCGAGACGCCATGGGCGCCAATGCCGTTAACACAATGGCAGAGTTGATCGCACCCCGAGTCGAAGAGCTGACCGGTGGAAGGGTTCATCTGAAGATTCTATCCAACCTTGCAATCCATCGTTTGGCGCGTATTGAAGCCACATTTACCCCCGAAGAACTCTCTGATGATGGGACGCGAGAAAATGGTGAAAAGGTGATTCAAGGAATTCTTGAGGCCCATCATTTTGCCGTCGCAGACCCGTTTAGAGCGGCAACCCACAACAAGGGCGTCATGAACGCCATTAGCAGTGTTGGGCTCGCCTGCGGGCAAGACTGGCGTGCAATTGAGGCTGGTTGCCACGCTTACGCAGCCTATGGCAAAGAACACTATGGATCGATGACTGAATGGACCCGGTTGGAAAATGGTGATTTGCTTGGCCGAATCGAGACGCCAATGGCCGTTGGGACCGTTGGCGGGGCATCGAAGGTCCATCCTGCCGCTCAGGCAAACCTAGCAATACTTGGCGTTGAATCTGCCCAGGAACTTGCTGGGATTATCGCTGCATCAGGGCTTGCACAAAACTTGGGCGCTCTGAGGGCCTTAGCCACCAAGGGCATCCAGGCAGGTCATATGAAGCTCCATTCTAGAAACATGGCCGTGAGCGCTGGAGCAGTTGGCGATGAAATCGAAATTGTGGCCCAAAGGTTGCAATCAGTCGAAGGTCCAAAAACACAAACAGTTGTCGTGCAATTGCTCAAAACTTTGCGTTCTGAGTGAGTTCATTCTTCTTCTGAAAGTGGCAATGTAGCTTGGATGAAGCCATCGACTTCGCCTTCTTCTCGCAGCACCGAGGCGTCTGCCATTCCGTCGAGCATTCCTGAACCCTTCACCTGCTCTCTAAACCACTGCTTGACCTTTTTTCGATCGGTATAAGGGCAACCAAATGCTTCGGAAAACCGACGTGTCGTGATCAGACGGCGGGTGTTTCCGTCCTTTCGCCGATCAATCATCCCTAATTGAGCCAATTCTCGGACGTAATCGTAGGCCTTCTGACCCAACAGTTCAACCAGTCGAGACTGTGCCATAGGCTGGTGATATGCGATCAACGCTGCTGCCTTCAGCAGTTTTTGTGGAATTTCAGTTTTCGTCTCTTTGGGAAGGTGATCAGCGATGTCAGGTTTGACTTCAATGGCCCATCTTTCACCCACTTCTGCCACCTGCAAAGCGCCACCTCGACGTCTTTTGAGCGTTGAACGGAGAGAATAGAGTGAGTCAAGAATTTCGTCTTCATCATAGCCAAGAGCGATAGAAAGTTCACCAACGGTCATCGAGCGCCCAGCGCCAAATAAGGTCGCTTCCAACAGGGTATCAACTGGAATTTCTGACATTTTGATCACTCCACCAGCCAATCATGAGGCTCAAATCCATCTTCGGCGACCACGGGCTCAGCCTTGATGTGGTTTTGTTCAAGTTCTTGTGCCGCCTGAGCCGCCAATTTTGCAGCTTTTTCAGCCTTTCTTGCAGCAGCATCCTCTGCTTTCTGGGCTTTTTCAGCCCTCAATTGAGCATGGCGCACCGACCCGCTATCTTGCGATTGAATGCGGTCAGATTCCTGCTCTAATTCACCATCAACCAGTTTTTTGACCTCCTCGAATGTTTCGATTTGAGGCCATGCATCTTCCAAGCAAATGACGCCGTCTGGCACTTCCTCTTGAGTGATCGAAGCAAAGCCCCTGTGGGTAAGGAAAAGACCTGCAATAAAGGAGGCAACCTTTGCCTCATCATCGTAGCCTTCTGGTAATGAACCGAAGGTCGTTTCAAGCACTTTGGCGAGATGGACCATGACCTCCTTGACGGGCACTTTTGTGTCCCCGGCTGCCAAGCATGCCTGACGAAGTGCTGTCCAGCACCGTTGTATGTCACCCTCGAGGTCTTCGTTGTGCATTCGTCCACCGACATCAGAAAGATACGTTTGCAGTTCCAATTCATGAGCGATTCGATTTTCCTCTCGGAGTTTTAGGGCTTCAGCATCATCCGCTGCATCCTTGAACGCCGATAACAATTCACCAAGAGTGACTGGTCTTCCCTCATCACGCCTCACCCGCTCGTCGAATAAAGTGGGGAGGATCTCATCGGCTTCCCCTTGAAGAATTGTGTTGGTGAAATGGAAGGCCTCGTCGTCATAATCTGCCTCCCATCCAAAGTCGAGACTCTGGTCCCAATCTTCTTCCTCTTCAATGAATTGAACCCGATCGAACAACACTGCAGCTTGCTGGTGAAGCACTTCCCAAGACAGACGGATAAGACGGCCACACGCAGGCAGATCAAGTGCAGAAGATTCGTTCTTGACCCTCAAGGTGAACACCTTGAGAAAACTGGAAAGATCGACGTTCCAGGGGTCAAGCTCTTCCTCCCGGACAAGAGAGAGCACCAAAGCCACTGAGCGATCAAAGGGATCGATGAGCGTTTGATGTTCTGCCTCTTCGGTTTCGGCAATGGCTAGGATGCGGTCGGCGAAATGAGAAGCATCAGAAGATGCCTCACCAGAGGCTAGCAATTGATCCATCACATCTTGACGGAGAAACCACTTGTCCAATGCTGCTTGTTGCTCGACCATTTTTCCACCTCACTGCAATGTCTCTTCGCTTTCTTCTTTGCTTTCTATAGCGGTTTCTTGTTCAGCTTCACGAACGGCATCTGCAACTTCCTGATACTCTTCAATATCTTCGGTCAATTCAGCGGTTCGTTCCGTAAGCCCTGAAAGGGCGGCGGTAGAATCTGGTTTGGATTCCATATGTGGTAGAAGCCCACCTAGGCTAGTCGGCGTAGGGAGTGCATCGGGGACCTGAGGCATTTCATGCTCGGCAGCACGGGCTTCTTCAATCCTTGAGTGGTTCTTTTCATTGTCTTTTTCAGCCTCTGCAAGAGCTTTCTCACCAAGGGCAATGGCACGCTCTCGATCGAAGTCAACAATACGTCGACTGCACCCATCGCCACCGTGTGTGATGCCGATGTGGTGGTCGGCAAGCCTTAACGAAACCTTACGCAATGTGACCATGATAAATTGAGCCCGCTTGCTGCGTTCTCTGCACATCATCGCAATTCGCTCTGCGTTGTATCCGTCAAGATTTTGATCGACCTCATCAAAGTAATAGAACGGGCTTGGATCGTAGTCCTGGATTGCAAAAATCAAGGCCAGTGCAGCCATGGATTGTTCACCACCAGAAAGTTGGTGACGGGTCACCTTTGCTGACTTGCCCCGTGGCTGGGCCCACAATTCAAGGCCTCCCTTGAATGGCTCCTCAGGGTTTTCCAAAAACAGTTCACCGCGTCCACCGTCACTTAGTGAGTTGTAAGCGACCTTGAAATTTTCATTGACCTTCACAAGCACATTGACAAGCCGTTCCTTTCTTTGTGATTCGAGTTTGTCGGTGACATCAAGCAAGTGCTTTCTACGGCTCTGAAGCGTTTTGAAGTCTTCCTTCATACCGTCCAAACGTGCTTGGCATGCGTCAAATTGTTCAATCGCTAGCATGTTCACTGGACCGTATTCATCAAGCCGTCGCTGAAGGCCGCGTTCCTTGCGTTCTGCATCACCAAGGCTTGGCAATTGCGCCCCTTCTTCTGCTGGTTGGTAGCCCTGCTCGATCAATTCCCCAAGAGTCTCAGCAATGGTGATCTCCTTCTGCTCCAAGGCGCGCCCAATTTCAATGCTCATGCTGCGCCGGGATTGGGCTTCCTGGGCCTTTTGTTGAAGTTCGGCCTTGAGGGAACTACGTTCTTCGATGAGTGCAACACGCTCGTCTTCAAGCCCTTGATTCTCATCGAGGAATTCTCTTCGCTCAGCTTCTTTGGCTTGAAGAGTGATGGTGTCTGAAGCAACCTGTGAACTCAATTCATCCATTCGTTCACTTCTCAAAAGCGCTGCTTTCTCGATGCTTTCAATCCTTGAGGTGCATTCGTCAATTCTTGTTTGGAGTAAGGTACGATGCCCAGCATCGCTGGACAAAGAGGCCTCTGCTTTGGCTTTGAGACCCTCGGCTTCAGTGCGCTTCATTTCAGTGGCATGGAGGCGGTCTTTCAAATGGGCAGGGCTCGCATCTTCAAGGGCCGTTTGAGCCGTTTGCCGGGTGTTTTTGGCTGTTGCTAGAGCGGCTTGTGCGGCGTCGAGGAGTTTCAAGAGGTGGGCACCTTCTGCCTCCAAGTCACTCAAGCGCTTTTCCGCAGCTCCAACGGCTCCAACGGCGGTGTTGTGGTTCGTCTTTGCTTGTTTGTGAGTTGCCTTCCATTCAGAATGTCGTTGGGAATGGTCATTGTTGGAAAGGTCATTGATCTGAGAGCGAATTGTGGCTTGCTGTCGGCGGGCTTCATCAAGCGCCCCGTTGACTGTTTCCGCCATCAGTCGGAACCTTTCGACGTCTGCAGTCAGCGTTTGAACTTCGTTTGCACCTTGGATATTGCCGCCAAACCCAGTGGTCATCTTTCGCTTTGCACCACCAACCATTGCACCTCCTGCTTCGGTCACATCACCCCGAAGGGTCACCAGACGCACACCGCCCATGTTGGCTCTTGCAGTCGCCAAACTATCGACGACCAGTGTGTTTCGGAGTACGAAACGTATGGCGATATCGATTCGAGGATCATAATCCAACAATTCGTTTGCAAAACCAATCACTCCAGGTTTCTTTGAAATGATTGTTGCCCGGCCGGCTGGACGGGTGTTGTTGAGTTTGTTGAGTGGAAGGAACGTCGCCCTTCCAGCCCGATTCTGTTTAAGCCATTGGATGGCTTTTGCTGCGACCTCATCGTTGTCCACGACAACAGAGGTCATCCCGCCACCAATCGCAGTTGCAAGTGCGTCTGTATGGCTCAAATCGCGAGGCTGGCACAGTTCTGCAACGGTTCCAATAATACCGCTTAATTCACCGCGGTCACGTGCTGCCAAAACTGCAGCAGCGCCACCAGCCATACCTCGTGAGCCAGCGCGGTTTTCCATTTCGGCTTTGGCGGCTGAAAGTTTGCGTTCAGTTTCACGAAGCCTTGTCTCAACAGCTTGTGATTCTTCAAGAAGTTTTGATTCTGCTCTTCCAGCAGCATGAAGGTTTTCTGCCAACTTCTTTCGGTCTTGCTCTGGTGCTGTCGCATTGAGTTGTTCGCCTTCGTGTTCTGATTCTGCCAGAGCGAGTCTTGCTGATTCTGAGGCCTCTTGGGCTTGACTCAGTTGTTCGCCCAGCATCTCTGCTTGCGTCGCCACCCTATTGACTTCCTCTTGTGCCTTCATGAGGGAGGATTGAGCCTCTTCAACTGCCTCGGTGGCTTTGGATAGTTGCCGGGTGAGTGCTGCATTTTCTGAACCAGAGGATGCGAGGGCTTTACGAACCTCTTCTTCCTCTTTCCTTGCTTCATTCAATGAAGTAAGAGCCTTTTGCAGGTCTTCGTTTGCTGCGTTGAGACCGTCCTCAAAGGCCTTCAGATCTGCAATCACAGCGACTTGTGCTTCTGCAAGATGAGTCAATTCCTCAGCATCTTCGGCGTCCTTGTCAGCTGATTCATCGATTCGATCTTGGCTGGTTGCAATACGGATTTGTAATTCATTTATGGCCCCCATCAAACCATTGTTGTCTCCACCGAGGAGGTCTTCAATTTGCTTTTGGAGTGTACCGATCTGGTCGTCCAACGTGACCATGACTTTGTCGCCTTGCCTCACCTGCTCGAGAAGGGTGTCTGCTTCCTCTTCAATTCGAACACGCTCGTTGAGTTGATATTGGCGTTCTGCTTGTTGGCTTGCGTATTTCGCTTGAGCCGAAAGCCTTCGAGCAGCCTTCAACTCTTCAACAAGGCCGGTGACTTTCAATGCAAGGTCCTTTTCTTTGGTCAAATCCTTAAGGCGGGCTTTTTGCTCATCTTCGAGCAATCCAATTCGCTCGATGTAGCCCTCGACCATAGATCGTTGCTTCTCAGCCTTCCGAATTTCATCATCGTAAGAAGTGACGCCCGCCACACCGTCGAGAACCTTTCTTCGTTCCTTTGCTGTCATTTTTGCTAGCCTTGTCACATCACCCTGGAGGACGATATTGTAGCCATCAGGGCGTGCATTGGCGGAACTTAACAAACGATGGAAGGTTTTCTGGCTGCTCTCTTGATCGTCGAGCAGATAATCAGTCACGATATTGTTGCTCTTTGTCAAACGAACAGCGCGAGTCATTCGCACCTCATCTTGATCCAGAGGCAAGCGTCTTCGACCACTGGCCAAGAGGGGGTTTGCAAACACGAGGGTGACTTGACAAGCGCGAGCTGGCTTGTTGTTTTTACCGCCGTTGAAAATCAAATCCTTGGCGTTTTGGGCACGTATGACCTTGTTTGACCGCGGCCCGAGTACGAATTGGATGGCGTCGCCACAATTTGACTTCCCCGAACCATTCGGTCCAGTGATGGCCGTGAATCCACGGTCCATTGGGATTGTCAATTCACCCTTGAATGATTTGAAATTCGAAACTTCTAATGCTTTGAGATACATCCCATTCCCTCGTAATCGAGAATTAAATCCCCGACCTTATCCGCGACACCCGTTCGCGAGGGGTCTTAAAGAATGCGAGGGATGGAGCCCCAGTGCAGCGGTTTTAAAGACTGGAATGAAAAAGCCACGCCCATCAAAAAAAAGTGGAAAATCACAAATCAAACACGCCGGTAAAACGTCACAAAGTGCCCTTTCCGCCGCATTTCGTGCATCCGCCGCCAGAACAGAAAGGACAGGTTGCGTAAACCTTCAACCCTTTATTCGAATTTTTCCTCATTTGCAAATGAGAATCCCTTTGTAAAATTTTAGACCGAGTAATTCTTTGTTCAGAACCCGCACGAGCATGAAGTGGAACTGCAGTGGAACCAAATTTAGACCGGAATTCGTCAGCAAAGGCTCGCCGCTTGTTGATGTTCTCGCTTGCCTGAACGACACCCTCAGCCTCCCAATATTTCGGCCCCATCATGAGCAGACACCCAATCAATGCAATCAATATTTGAACCCCCCAAGGTGGGACAGTCAACGGAATCAAATCAGCAAGACCATTTGAGTTAACTTGGGTCGGAAGCACCCCCAAACGATCCATAACTGCAATGGAGAAGATCAAGACACCAGCCACGAAGGCTCCTTTGTAAAACCGGTCTTGTTTTGTCCCTACCCTTGCCAGTTTTATCCGTCCCGATAGGAGAATGAACAAGGACGGCCCCATCACAAACAAATCGATACCAGACCATTCCCCTGGGGGCATAAAGCAGTTGATCTCATCATTGGATTCGATGAGAGATTCCAAGCGCTCGAAGGGTGGTGCGCAATCCGGTTCGATCATCTGAGCCATGTCGTATTTCTCACCCGGAGCGCCCTCAATAATCTCTGGAGCGATTTTTCCAAACTGGGCATTAGCGATGACTGCGGCAACGATGGCTAAAGCAAGGACCTGTCCAATAAAGACCCTAAGGCTCGCCATGGCCCCCTTAGGAGAGGACCAGTGATAGTGATATCGCCTTGCGATGAGGTGAAATGGTCGAGGCGACACCCATGGTTCATCGGGATGAGGGCATGGCACACGTTGTGATCATCGGAAGCGGAATTGCAGGGCTTTTTGCAGCCCTGCGTCTTGCGGATGCAGAGCACAAGGTTACGGTTGTTACCAAGCAGAGACCAACCGATTCATCAACCAATTGGGCACAAGGCGGGATTGCTGCAATCCTCGACAAAACCGATGGAGTTGGCTTAGAATCGCACATTAAAGACACGCTGGAGAGCGGCGATGGATTGTGCGATGAAACAATTGTTCGCACTATTATCACCGAAGCTGCCGAACGGATCCAAGACCTGTTGAACATCGGCGTTCGTTTTGAAACCGACGACGATGGAACATTCAATCTCGTCAGAGAGGGAGGGCATTCCGAGCGAAGGATCCTCCACGCCAAAGATGCCACTGGAAAAGAGATTGAACGCGCTTTAACCCAAGGCGCTGCACGGCACCAAAACATCATCATCAAACCCAATACTTTAGCCATCGATTTGATTCAAAGGAAACACGGCAATCCTGAGGAGGGAGTCTCTGGCGTTTGGTGCCTTGACCAAGTAAGTCAAGAGATGCTTACTTTGCCGGCCGATATCGTTTTCCTTGCCACAGGTGGCGTTGGACAACTTTGGGCCAACACCACAAACCCAACTGTTGCAACGGGTGATGGTTTGGCAATGGCTTATCGCGCTGGAGCAGCGGTCAAAGACATGGCATTCATTCAATTCCACCCAACTGCATTGGCCCGACCAGATGACCGGCCATTCCTGATTACAGAGGCTGTTCGAGGCGAAGGCGGGGTCATTCTTGATCAGACCGGGCTTACTGATTGGGAGGAGGCAAAACGCCAAGCAACGCAACAGGGCAAGCCATTGCCAAGTCCAGATTCGTTCTCCTTCACCCTTTCACACTCACCACTCGGCTCGATGGCAACCAGAGACATCGTGGCCAGAAGCATCGACCAAAACATGAAAGAAACTGGGGTTCAACACGTCTATCTTGTAACGAGCCATCTTGATCAGGAACACCTGTTGAAGCATTTTCCGACTATCCAAGAACGTTTGAACCGCCACGGGCTAAAACTTGGCAGGGACCCACTTCCTATTGCACCGGCTGCCCATTATGTCGTAGGCGGCCTTGCAGTCGACTCCATCGGCCGGCCTCATTCAAGAGAAACTGGCAACATCATCCCCTTCCTCTATGCGATTGGTGAAGTGGCGTGTACGGGCATGCATGGTGCGAATCGTTTGGCCTCAAACAGTTTGCTTGAGGCGGTTGTGTATGCCGCACGTGCTGCCGATCACATCATTGATTTGAACCCTCAATCCATCGATAAAGAACTCCCCAATTGGCGCGCTGATGGACTCACCAACCTCGTTGAGCACGCTCCAGTCATGAATGACCGCTCGGCATTACGAGCAACCATGTCCCAAGAAGTAGGGATTGTGAAACGCTTTGACAGATTGCACAGGGCACAACGGCGCTTGTCCCTTCTGGGTGAAGAAGTGGACTTGATTTGGGAGGGCGCGGCCCCTTCAAGAGAAATTGTCGAATTAAGGAACATGACCCTCGTTGGCCAGTTGGTGATCGAGGATTCACTGCTACGAAAAGAGAATAAAGGTCTTCATTTCAATGCAGATCTCACTCAAGTGTAAGCGCTTCAATCATCGCACCAAGCATTTGGTTCATTGGGGCTCGAATCCCCATGCGCTCTCCTCGTTCGACCACTGCTCTGTTGAGGTATTTGATTTCTGTAACCCGGCCAGCGCGGACATCTTGCAGCATGCTGCAATGATTTTCTGATGTGGCTTTGAGCACATGTTCGAGCATTTGTTCGAGTTCGAGGTCATCGGGAAGAATAGCCTTTTCTTGACGAGCGATTCTTGCACCCTCAAGCATAGTTTCCAATGAAGAACTGAAAAGTTCTGGGTTCAATAAAGCGCCATTTTTGACGCCGCAGAGGGCAGCTATTGGATTGATAGCGATGTTGAGCAACACCTTCATCCACACAGCTGAAGGACCGTTTTCAGTCCATTCAACATCGATCTTCGCCGCTTTCAGAAGTTCAATCAAAGGTTGAGCGTCTTCTCGAAGAGCACCAGTTTGGAGACGCCCGAGAACAATCTTACCCTTTCCCGCAAAATGAACCACGCCCGGTGTTGGACGCCACGCTGCGTAGGTGGTGGTTGCAGCAAGCACGCGATGAGCGCCCACAATGGCCCCGCAAGCCTCAGCATGGCCTAATCCATTGCTCAAGCAGACCAGAACTCCATCTGGGCGCAGCAAGGTTCGGGCGATACGGGCCAAATCCTCTGTTGAGCTGGCTTTTCCAGTCAATATGACTGCTTCCATGGTGCCATGCACTTCTTTTGGGATACCAACTTCATCGAGGGTAAAAAGAGCCTGGTCTCTGTCGACTTGGAGTGAAACTTCACCTTGAATTTCGAGGCCATTCGCCACCATCATCGCTCCGTGTTCACCTTTTGCATGGACCAAGAGTTGAACGGGTGCAACCTGACAAAGTTGAGCGGCGATCAGTGAGCCAAGAGAACCTGCGCCAAGCACTGCGACCCTCATTCACCCACCTCAAATGTAACTGCCAAGATGAATCACAATTTGGCCCTCGACGTGTTCGAACCACATTGTCGAAAGGGTTGAATTGCTTGGTTGGAATTCAAAGAAGTTGTCACCTGGTTGAAGTGAGGTGGTGGAAGATACAGCAGTCCATTGAGGGCCATTTCCTTCAAACTCCAATTGGACTGATGCGCTTGTATTGGCCGGATTATAGAAATTAAAAGCGCCACCATCAGGGTGGAGGAGGGTGCCATTTGTCGCGGCCATCCAAGCACTGGACCACATTCGGTGAGTTACATCTGAGCGAATAAGAATCACTTCTGGACCTTGCTCGACAGTGAAATTCAGACGTGGAAGCGGTGAGAGGGGTTCTGAGCAAACCAAAACTGTCGTCCCATCTGCCATCAAAAGGGTCAGGTTTTGCACGCCTGATGAAAGGGATGGGATGCTGGAAATGTCTCGGACTTCGAGATCCCAAACCCATTCACCAGCAGCTGGAGGAAGTGGGGTTGCAAGGGTCGCATTGAGTGGGCATCCCTCACCCGTAGCGCTCATCACGGTGCCCGCGCCCAATTCAAAGCCCCAACCGGTGGTGGAGTGATTTGTGATGCCCCATCCGGATTCTGGAACAACAGCCTTCATTGGTAGATCTGGTGATCCTGCGTGGTAAGTCACACCTTCAATGGCAAGAACATCGAGCACTGAACCTTGGAGAAGCACCGGGTTAAGTCCACGGACACACAGGCGCTCGGGTGCATCTTCAAAGCTGGCAGAGAGCCCTTCCTGGCCCTCAATCCAGTACAGCCGAGTTTCGGTTTCAAATGCATTTTGTGCGTTTGGAAGGCTCATGTTGACTGGATGTTCACCAATGCCGTCGAGCTCAAGACATCGCTTGAATTCACCATCGTCTTCAATGAAGGCCCAAGGTGTGGCAACAAAGACATCGGCATCTGGCTGAACGGTGACGTCTTCCACACTGAGCAGGTTCAATGAAGAGGTTAAAATTCCAAATGTCAGAGCAATCGGGGCGTCTCCTGAACCAATCCAAACGAGGCGCAGCGTGACTTCGCTCTGGGTGCTTGGCGGCAAGACACTCCCGCAGCCTCCATCGAGAATTGAATTGGTGTCTTCGCCTTCGCAATCCCAAGTGAGTTGCCACGCTTCAAGATCCGAATCATACCGATCCTCCAGCACAGCCCATGATCTGCTCAAAGAAGACGGGTTGGCTACTTTGACAACAACCTCGGCGCTCCAAGTATCATTCAAGAGTGTGGCCTGAGAAAGTGACTCAATTGAATACTCCACTTCATCGTTCCAATCCTCATCAACGGCAAAGGGAACTTGGGTTGGCAAGGCAAGTAAAACGATAGCCAAAGCCACGAGCCCCATGTTTTTCATCGATGAAAGTTCCAACCCCTTCGGTTCATCAAGCACCACTGGAGTTCGGCGATCCGAACCCATGAACAGCAGCAGAGGTACGGCCATTGAAAGCACAAGAAGCCAAATATTCAATCCATTGAACGCATCAAACATCCATGCAAAAGCCAGCAGGAGAAGGAAGATAAAAATTTGATTTGAACCACTTCGTGCTTCCCCGTGCCCGGCCCTTGCCACCATTAATCGACCACCAGGGAATGTAGGAATTGGGAGCATTGACAAGCACCCAAAGAACGTCAACAGAGCCCCAGCGTGAACAAATGGGTGGGCCCAAACAAGACGCTGCTCATATCCGGCAGGCAGCGCAAGTTCACTAAGAAGTTCAATTGCAAGAGGTGGGTAAGCCACATTTTGTTGGGAAGTGATGGCTATGAATTCTGGCGTGAGCCACAGCCCTACACTCCAAAACAGCATCCCCATGCTGACAAGTGTTGCAGGAACACTCACTGCGGACCATCCAAGGGCCTTTCGATCAGGCCACAATCGAGCATCCATTCTTGGAAGCGTAGGGATCAGGAAAAGACCAAATGGCCAAATGAGCATGGACTTAGGGAGCGCTCCTAGGCTCCAAAGGGAAATCGATGGTTCAGGAACAGGTACGATATGACCGACACGAACGCCAAATTTCTGCGCGATATAGCACTGAAGATGTGATGCTATGAACAGGGAGCCTAAGACGGGGAGGGTGTAGCCGAGCAAGGCGTCCAAAAACGTGCTTTGCGTGAACCAACCGCCTGTTGGTGTCGCCCCGTCCAACCAGTAAGCACCGGCCAGGGTCAAGGTGAGGGTGGTGAGACCCCACATCATCAGATGGAGGGCTTTTATCGGAAATTGCCGTTCTGGTATTGGAAGGATTTGAACAACCCATGGTTCGTCGATCAACAGCTTACCCATCCAGCCAAGTTTGACAAGATGCTTGTTCAAGAGTATCAATTGTTCATGCACGTCTTGATCGGCTTGAACGGAAACGTTCCAGGCGGGTAACACGGTCCCACCAATCGAACCATGAACAACAAAAGAGCGGTCCAAAATGGTCTTCAGCAAATCTTGCTGGGACCATATGGACTTGTGAGCATCCATTGGCTGAAGGTCGGAGGAAGGTTGCTGATCGTCACTCATGGCTTCCCCTCATCCCAACGGGAGCAAGCCTCCCCCATCAATGAATCCCTCATGGTTTTCAAACATACGGGCTGTGCATCGCCCATGTTTGCATCACTTGTTCTTGAATCGCTTGAGACGGAAGGTTTCTTCACGTTCCATTTCTTCAAGACGCAGTTGAATGAACACTCGTGCTTCTTCAAGTTCAGGGATCACCTTGAACTCGAGCGCGTTGACACGGCGCTTTGTGGCTTCGATTTCTTGAAGCAAGCGCTTGAGTGTGGCTTCCATTTCTGAAGCACGAACGATTTTCTCAATCAATGTACCAAACGATTCGCCTGCTTCATCGATGTAAGGTGAAGACCCAATGTAACCGACACCTCGTTCCTGGAAGGTCGATTTGAGGTTGGTTCCGCTGACACTAGGAACGACCACACCCATGATGTTGCGGCGTTCAACCTCAACTTCTGGGTGACCGGTGTTGGCGATGGCGGCTGCACGAACAGCGAGACCGCCCTCGATAGCATTGGCCAAGTCGATGCGTTGCTTTGCCAGGCGGTATGTTGCTGTCAGGTCACGCTTCGCCTCAATCATTTCAGCCAAGAGTTGTCGGAATTCGTGGAACAAACCGTCCCGCTTCATCTTCAACAATTTGTACCCGTTCTTGGTTTGCTTAATGCGCCCCTTGAGTTTAATCAACTCACTTCGGGTTGGCTTGATGTCGAGTGCCATGTTCTTCGCCTCCAGTTTGTTTCAGCAAGTTCAAGCCTTGTTGTCTGGGTGGTACTTGTCAATCCACTTTTGGTCGAGACGGACGAGGTACTTGGTGTCGATTGAAGACATCAAAGTCCAGCAAAGATCGAGAGTTTCTTCGATCGTACGGTCTTCGTCACGGGTTTGTCGAAGGAACTTGTCTTCGAACACACCGGAGAAATCAAGCAGTTGTTTGTCACGTTCGTTGAGAGCATCTTCACCGACAATCGCAACCAATCCACGGAGTTCACGGCCTTGTGCGTACGCAGCGTACATCTGATCGGACACGGACTTGTGGTCTTCACGGGTGGTCTTCTCACCAATACAAGATCCCATCAAACGAGAGAGTGATGGAAGCACGTTGATCGGCGGATAGATACCCTGTTGGTGCAGTTCACGAGAGATAACAATCTGACCTTCAGTAATGTATCCGGACAAATCAGGAATCGGGTGGGTAATATCGTCACCGGGCATGGTCAAAATTGGGAATTGGGTGATGGAACCCTTCTTGCCCTTGACAAGACCTGCACGCTCGTAAAGCATAGCCAAGTCAGTGTACATGTAACCTGGGTAACCACGTCGCCCCGGCACTTCTTCACGTGCAGCACCAATTTGTCGCAGTGCGTCACAATAGTTGGTCATGTCAGTGTAGATAACGAGGACGTGGTAGTCCTTCTCGAACGCCAGGTATTCAGCGGCGGTGAGAGCAAGACGTGGGGTAATGATTCGCTCGACAGCTGGATCGTCAGCAAGGTTGACGAACAACACAGCGTTTTCAAGCGCACCAGTTCGCTCCAGATCGGAACGGAAGAAGTTGTATTCTTCAGCGGTGATTCCCATAGCACAGAACACAACAACGAATTCTTCATCGGAATCCTTGAGTTTGGCTTGTCGGGCGATTTGCAGAGCAATGTCGTTGTGAGGGAGACCAGATGCCGAGAAAATTGGCAACTTTTGTCCACGCACCAGACTCGTACACAGATCGATAGCGGACACACCAGTTTGAATGAAATCATTTGGACTCTGTCGGCTGTACGGGTTAATCGCAGCACCGATGATGTCTTCCTTTTGGTCAGCGACAATTTCTGGACCGCCGTCACGTGGTCGTCCTGCACCATCGAGAATGCGTCCAACGAGGTCGGTGCTCACAGGGAGTTTGAAAACGTCACCCATGAAGGTGACACCGGCTTCTCGGTCGATTTTGGAGGTCCCTTCGAACACTTGAACGATGACGAGGTCATCGGAGGTGTCGAGCACTTGTCCGTTCTTGATGGTACCATTGGAGAGTCGTAGGGTAACGATTTCACCAAAGGCAACAGGTTCAGTCTTGTTCAAAAAGACCAGAGGTCCCTTCACGTCGGTAATGGTTCGGTATTCTTTTCCAGTCATGATAATCCTCTCCTCAGTTGTCCTCCACCGTAGCGGCGATTTCAGTGGTCATGGTTTCGACCATCGATTCGATGATGTCGACATATCCTTTCTCGAAACGGCCTCGCATAAGGTCAGATCGGGATGGAACGTTGACAACATCGTTGAGTTGTGCGCCGCTCGCCATTGCAGACTTTGCAGCGTCTTGGAAGGACAAGATTGCCTTGGCCATCTTGTATTGCAAGTGGATGTCACAGTAAGCGTCGACATCGTGGAAACCGTTCTGTTGCAAGAAGAATTCACGAATCATTCGAGCGACTTCAAGGGTGAGTTGTTGATCGGTTGGAAGAGCATCGGAACCGACCAGTTGGACGATTTCTTGCAATTCCGATTCAATCTGAAGCAGACCACTGATTTGAGTTCGGACTTCTGGGAAGTCTTGACTGATGTTGTCACGGAACCACTGGTCGAGGCTTTGGGGGTACAAGGAGTACGAGTTCAGCCAGTTAATTGCAGGGAAGTGCCGTTGTCGGGCAAGACCAGCATCGAGGCCCCAGAACACCTTGACAATTCGCAAGGTACCTTGAGAAACAGGTTCAGAGATGTCACCACCAGGTGGAGACACAGCACCGATGACGGTCACTGAACCATCGTCGCCGCTGAGGGTTTCCACACGTCCAGCTCGTTCGTAGAATTCTGCAATTCGGGACGAGAGGTAAGCAGGGTATCCTTCTTCACCAGGCATTTCTTCAAGACGAGAGGAAATTTCACGCATTGCTTCTGCCCAGCGAGAGGTTGAGTCTGCCATGAGAGCAACGTCGTAGCCCATGTCACGGAAGTATTCTGCGATGGTGATTCCAGTGTACACAGATGCTTCTCGAGCAGCCACAGGCATGTTGGAGGTGTTGGCGATCATCACGGTTCGCTCCATAAGCGGCTTACCGGTGTTTGGATCAATCAAGTGAGGGAATTC
>DAFX01000090.1:0-3250 GCA_002495535.1 Euryarchaeota archaeon UBA433 | reverse complement strand
TCCAACACTTCTGTCATCTCGTTTCCACGCTCTCCACAACCGATGTAAACCACAAGTTGTGCGTCAGAGTACTTTGCAAGGGATTGCTGTGTCACCGTCTTTCCAGAACCGAATGGACCGGGGATACCTGCCGCACCACCCTTTGCGAGCGGGAACAGGAAATCCAAAATTCGCATACCCGTAATCAGAGGTGTATCTGGTGCGTACTTTTGCTGGAAAGGACGTGGGGTTCGGACCGGCCACTTCTGCATCATCTGCATTTCAGTGCCATCTTCGAGCACACAGATTGTTTGTGTGACGTTGAAATCACCCGATTCAATCGACTTCACTGTGCCGTTTGCGGTTGGAGGGACCATGATCTTGTGAATGATTGTTTCAGTTTCTTGAACGTGCCCAATGACTTGGCCACCGACCACTTCATCGCCAACTGCGACTTGTGGTTCGAAGGTCCAGATCTTCTCGAGGTCGAATGCGTCTGCGTCGACACCACGGGTAATGAACACACCCATTTCCTTCTCCAAGGTAGGGAGAGGGCGTTGGATACCATCGTAAATTTGTGTCAACAGACCTGGCCCGAGTGAAACGGAAAGGGTCTCTTGGGTGTTCAATACGGGTTCACCAGGTCGAATACCCGATGTATCTTCGTACACTTGAATAACGGCTTTTTCGCCGTGCAGTTCAATCACTTCGCCCATCAGACCTTCGTGGCCAACACGAACGACGTCATACATAGCTGCGCTCATGCCGGTTGCGGTCACAACAGGACCTGATATCCGGTAAATTACTCCTTCATTGCTCATTTTTATTTCCTCCATTTGGTTGGAACATTACTTCCAAAGGTCGACTCCTATTGCCTTACGAATTGTATCTCGCAAGGTGGTGTCTTCTTCCGTTCCAATGCCAAGCACGGTCGGAGAGACGGATGCCGAGAGTTGGTCACGAAGACGCTCCGGCAGGCCAGCGAGGATTGCGGAGTCGACCACGACAATCCCGACGCTTTTGTTGTTGAGTAGTGATTTGAAAGTGGAGACCATTGCGTCTTCACCTTCGGGGTTGAGCAAGTGATCAACACCTGCCAGTTGGAAACCAAGGGTGAATTCCGGCGTACCTACAACAGCGATATCCATTCATTTCACCTCAGTTCAGTATGTGTGCTTCCAGCACATCGGTTGGCAAGCCCGCTAGGCGACCTCGCACAATAAGTCTCAAATCGTCCACTTCTTGCACCTTCATGGCGATGTAATGGATGACTGGTAATGCGGAAACAGGGTGCAAGAAACTCATACGAGCCATCATCTTGTGTTCCCGTTCCTTCAACCACGTGACCACAGCATCGAGGCTGTGAGTTTCGGTTGAGGTGGCGAGGGCTTCCTCAAAGGAGGCCCCATCGAATCTTGGTGCGTTACGGAGCATATCGAGCAAGGCGTCCTTTCCACCGGTAGCAATGGCGGAAAAGGCGCGCTTAGGGACAACTCGTCCACCAGGGATGAGCAATTCTACGATTTGTTCGTTTGACAAACCAACGGCTCCTGCTTCGAGGACGTTGAGGATGTTGCGGTGATCGATTTCACTTGCCACCAAATCCTTCAAGAAACGGACATCGGGTCCTTTCCCAGTCAAGGCTTTGAGGGCGTTGGAGAAGTAATGGCGATCAAGTGCGTCTTCATAATCAGAAAGACGACCATCTTCAGGCACACCGGCGAGAGCAGAACCGAACGACTTGCGTCGCATCTGGGTTGATGCGGACTTGAGGTCGTCAGCGTTCTCGATGATTTTAATCCAAGGCGTGTTGATATCGTTCAACTCGGGGAGGATTGAATGCGTGATTTTTTCCATTTCAACATCGTTCACGACGGCCCGCAACACAACTTTTGCGTTGTGGTATTCGTAGCGTGAAGTGTAGATTTCGACCATGGAGCGGATCTTTCCATTGCATAGGCCGACCATCTTGTCCAATTCGTGTTCCAAATTGTGAGTGAGGGCTGCTTCAACCAAATCGCCACCAGACAACCGTCCAGCGTAGAGATCCATCTCAGTCCGGTAACCAATGTCGCCAATGGCAACCGTCAACTGGTCTGGTGATTGGCTGATCAATTGGCGCAGACGGGCACGGTCCGCAAGTTTCTGCCGACGAGACTTTGCTCGGGCAGCAACATAGGGTGTGTTTCCTGTCATAACCATTCGAATCCCTCAATCAAACAAAATTTTAGTTGTTGCACTCAATTCATCTTTCCAAGATGCTTCGAGAAGTGTGTCGAAACGCATGTCATAGGACACTGAGCCGTCAGTAGCCTCGAGGACGAATCCGCCCAGGCCTTCAACAGCGTCGCCCATACCTCGCTTTCCAGCGAGTTCTGAGAGTGCCTTTCGATCCATTTCTACAGGTCGGACGTTGAAATCGTTTCCAATTTCATCTGCCTTGGCCATGAGGGATTTGAGCAAACTCGCCCTTCCCTTCATTTTGGCGCTGCTGAGTTCTGCTCGTGTCGCCGCAAGAGTCTCGTCAAGCACCTTTCGGCGTGCGACGAGAATTTCTTTTTGGTTGGCTTGACGAGCGCTCGCAACAACCTCGCGGGCAATCTGTTCTGCTTCGCGTTCGGTGCGGCTGGCCGCTTCCGAACGGATGGTTGCAGCCTTTTCGGTTGCTTCGGCCACGATTGCTTCGGCTTCTTTTTGAGCCTCTGCAATCATAGCGTCGGCTTCCGCCTTGGCTGATTTTGAGATGTCTTTTGCAAGTGTTTCAAGCGTCATTGTATTTCCTCCGTAGTGTGATTTCAGTTGGCCGAAGATCGGCCGTGGAACCGTCCTTCTTCCTCAAAGGAAGAGTGGTAGAGCACCGAGAATGACGATAGATTCCGGCAAAGCAGTGAAAATCAATGCTGGTCCGAACTTGCTTCCGTCTTCTGCGAGCATACCGACAGCTGCGCTGCCAATGGCTGCTTGGGAGAGACCTGCGCCGATTGCGGCGAGGCCGAGTGCGATACCAGCACCGATGGCTGTGTATCCGTCACCGTCTGTTGCTCCGGTTCCTTCTGCTGCTGCTGCTCCTTGAGCGACCATGGTGATGGCTGCCAGTAGGATCAATGTTCTTAGGCTCGTTTTTAGGGTGTTTGCGTTCATAATTGCTACCTCCGTGTTTATTTGTGTCCGTGGACTATGATTGACCCTCAACGTGGAGGGAACGGCCACCGAGCGGTGCGAAAGCACGGCCGGATCCGTCGTAGAATTTGCCCATCCATTCCACAAAGTG
>DAFX01000057.1 GCA_002495535.1 Euryarchaeota archaeon UBA433 | reverse complement strand
GCCACGGTATCCGCCACCGCCGCCACGTCCTCCGCCACCGTTGTAGCCACCTCGGCCACCACCGCTTCGACCACCGCCATCGCGGCTTCGTTCACGGGACCGCCGGTCTGCAGCGATGTAAACGACTTCAAATTCTGGAAGAATAGAAAATTCAGGCGGCATGAAATCAACGTCAATCCCCACGGCCTTCTGGATACGACTGTAGGATCGTCTTTGCGGCCGTTGAACCAAAGACACAACCACTCCAGAGGCGCCACCACGAGCTGTTCGTCCACTTCGGTGCTTGTACGCCTTACCATTTTCTGGAGGATCATAATGAATCACACAATTGACGCCTGACACGTCGATGCCACGTGCTGCAACATCGGTTGCAACGAGCGCCATGCATTCTCCATGCTGGAATCGTTCCATAGCCATGTCACGTTGCCTTTGGCTTAGACCGCCATGCAGAGTTTGGATGGCAATGCCCTCAAAGGTAAGTTCGTCACCAACCCGATCGACACCCGCACGGGTTCGACAGAAGATGATGGAACGTCCACACTTACGAATCAATTCTGATGTGATGTCGGGCTTTTTCGAACCAGGCATGAGCCAGAAATGATGGGTCATGCTTTCCATGCTGACTTCTTTTGGACCAACTTCAATGGTCACCGGATCGGTTTGGTAGTCGCGAACAAGGTCAGCAACTTCATCATCGAGGGTGGCGCTAAAAAGGATAGTTTGTCGATCGGATTTACATGCATCGAGGATTTGACAAACGGGTTCCATGAAACCCATGTCAGCCATTCGATCGGCTTCATCAAGCACAACGACTTCAACATCATCAAGCGAAAGTGCACCGCGTTCAAGCATGTCAATTAGACGGCCCGGGCATGCGACCAAAACATCGACACCTCGGTCAAGCGCTCGGAATTGCTTCTGATAGGAAGTGCCTCCGTACATGGCGTGGACGTAAAGTCGCATGTCGTAAGCAAGCGGGTCAAGGACTTTGTAAATCTGTTCTGCAAGCTCACGGGTCGGCGTCAGGATCAGTGAAGTTGGCCGCCTTGGCTCTGCTTCTTTGGTTCGGCAAAGCAGGGGCAGGCCAAATGCCAGCGTCTTTCCCGAGCCGGTTGGTGCTCTGCAACACACATCTTTCCCGAGCATACCGTCAGGAATGGATTCTCGTTGAACTTCAAAGGGCTCAAGAATACCTTGTGCCTTGAGGGCGTTGACCAAAACTGGCTCAATGCCTAAATCACTGAACGACACCATACACGCACCCCGTTCATGGCCGCCATCCGACCCTATTTAGAACCAACAGTAGGAAAAAACGCCCATTTGAACGGCTCTGCTCAACGTTCCTCTGTTCGAACGAGCATTGCAACTGCATTGCCGCCGCCCAAGCACAGCGTGACAACGCCGGTCGATGCCTCCAGTCGACGCATGATACCAAGAAGGGTGATCAGGCATCGAGTCCCACTCGAACCAAGTGGGTGGCCGAGGCTGATTGCGCCACCATGAAGGTTGAAACGATCTTCGGGGATGTTCAATTCTTGTGCAATTGAACACGAAGCTGATGCGAAAGCTTCGTTGTGTTCAAAGACATCGACATCGCTGATTTGCAACTGGTTCCGTTCAAGCAAGTTTTGCACGGCAGGTATTGGAGCGCTCATCACTCGAGCAGGTTCGACACCGCTGGTGCAGTAATCCTCGATGTAAGCAAGGATTTCCCAGCCCTGTTCAGTTGCGAAATCTGCATCTGCAAGCAAGACTGCGCTTGCTCCATCGTTGAGCGTGCTGGCATTCCCTGCCGTTACTTGTCCATCTTTCTTGAACACCGGTCGCAGGCCTGAAAGGGATTCTGCAGTTGTGTTTCCACGAATGCCTTCATCTTTGGTGAACTGAATCGGTTCACCTCTGCGTTGGGGGATTTCAATCGGGAAGATCTCCCAGTCAAACCAACCATTCGCTTGGGCGGTCGCTGCACGTTGTTGGCTGCGAGCAGCATACACATCGGAGTTGTGTCGGGAAATGTTGCATTCCTCTGCAATCGTTTCACCGGTCGTACCCATGTGAACGTCGTTGTAGCCATCCCACAACCCGTCATGAATCATAGAATCAACAAGGTTTGAATCACCCATTTTCGAGCCTTTGCGATGGTTTTGCAAGAGATGAGGTGCATTGGACATGCTCTCCATCCCACCGGCAATAATCGCTTTGTACTCACCAGCTCGAATGCTGTTTGCGCCCATCATCGCTGCTTTGAGCGAGCTTCCGCAGACCTTGTTCACGGTGACCGCCCCGGTAGAATACGGCAATCCGGCCCCAAGTGCGACTTGGCGAGCGGGGTTTTGTCCCGCCCCGGCTTGTAAGACCTGGCCGAAGATGACTTCGTCAATGATTCCAGAAGACGCATCAATGCCTGCTCGCTTGCACAATTCTTGAAGCGTGAAGACCCCCAAATCGACGGCGGTGAAACCAGATAACGACCCCAAAAACTTGCCAATCGGGGTTCGAGCGATGGCGCAAATGGCCACCCTAGGCTGAGGCATGGAGGTACCCAACGAGAGCACATTCTTCAATGTGCGCGCCTGAAATCCAGCATTTCAACAGGGAGAAGCATTGATGAAGAGAAGGTACTGGCCACATCATGGCCAAATTCAAGACAGGATTTTCAACCGACCGAGAAGCAAACGAAATGCGACACGTGGAAGTGGAAATTGATTTCACTCCAAACGCCCTTGCTTCGATCCTATACCGGCAGGGTGACACCGTGATTTTGGCTTGCTGCACGAAAGAAGCTCGCCTTCCTGGGTGGTTCCCTCGGGACTCAACAAAGGGTTGGGTTCATGCCGAATATTCTCTCTTGCCAGGCTCGACAGATTCCCGATTCCGCCGTGAACGCCGCGGTGCAAAGGGACGAACTCAGGAAATCGAGCGACTTATTGCTCGTTCCCTTCGTGCAGCCGTCGATTTGGAAGCGCTTGGGCCGGTGGCATTGAACGTCGATTGTGATGTGCTTAACGCCGATGGTGGCACTCGGTGTGCTTCGATTACTGCAGCCAATATCGCCCTTCGCCTTGCGGTGCGTCGCTTGATTGCCCGTGGAGATTGCCTGCCGCTGGATATGCGCCCGAGCGAAGACGAACGCCGAAATGGATGGACCGCCCCTTCCCTCTCAGAGACTGAGCGCACCAACCATGAAAACGCAGTCATCCCTCATGATCTGGCTGCGATTTCTGTCGGCTTAATCGATGGAGAAGTTTACCTCGATTTGGATTATATTCTTGACTCAAACGCAGATGTTGACATGAATGTCGTCAAAACTGCTGATGGAAAATATGTAGAAATTCAGGGCACTGGTGAAGAATCAACCTTTTCTGCGGATGAATTGGTGGCTTTGCTTGCTCGAGCAGATGGTGGCTTGGAAGCTTTGTTTGACGCACAAGTGGCCATCCTCGATGGCATTGAGTGAGCCATGTGGCTCAGGCGGAAGCCTTGATATGGCAGG
>DAFX01000101.1 GCA_002495535.1 Euryarchaeota archaeon UBA433 | reverse complement strand
TTGTTTTGACCGGCGTATTTTGGTGCGGTTCCGTGGGTTGCTTCAAAGATTGAAATTCCAGTGTCGTAGTTGATGTTTGCACCAGGTGCGATACCGATGCCTCCAACTTGTGCGGCAAGAGCGTCAGAAATGTAATCTCCGTTGAGGTTCATGGTTGCCAGAACAGAGTACTCTGCTGGTCGAGTGATGATTTGTTGGAGCATAGCATCAGCGATGACGTCCTTGATCAGGATTGAACGGCCTGTTGTTGGGTTTTCAAGGGTGCACCATGGGCCACCATCGAGTTCAACAGCACCAAATTCGTCCTTTGCAATTGCGTATCCCCAGTCTCTGAAGCCACCTTCTGTGAATTTCATGATGTTGCCCTTGTGAACAAGAGTGAGGCTTTCCTTATCATTTTCCAATGCATAATTGATTGCTGCTCGAACAATTCGTGCGGTACCTTCCTGGGAAATTGGCTTGATTCCAATTCCAGAGGTGTTGGGGAATCGAATCTTGTCAACGCCCATTTCATTTTGTAGGAATTCGATGACCTTCTTGACATCGTCTGAGCCGGCTTCCCATTCGATTCCAGCGTACACGTCTTCGCTGTTTTCACGGAAAATGATCATGTCCACGTCGCCGGGGGCCTTGACTGGAGAGGGGGTGCCGTCGTACCATCGCACCGGTCGCACACACGCAAACAGGTCGAGTTTTTGTCGAAGTGCTACATTGAGTGAGCGGATTCCGCCACCCACAGGAGTTGTTAGTGGTCCTTTGATTGACACAAGGCCCGTGCGCATAGCATCGAGTGTTGCTTCAGGAAGCCATTCACCAGTCGCGTTGAATGCTTTCTCACCAGCCAACACTTCGGTCCAAACGATTCCGCGTTCGCCACCGTATGCCTTGCTAACAGATGCATCGACCACCTTGATCATCACGGGTGTGATGTCGACTCCAATTCCATCGCCTTCGATGTAGTGAATTACTGGGTCGTTTGGGATGCTGAGTTTGCCATTTTCCATGGTAACGGGTGTTCCTGCCATTGCAATCGTTACCACGCAGAAGCGTCCCCTTCAAGAATGAACCGCCCTTGGGGGTTCCATGTACGGACGCGTTGAATGGACTGGTGGTGACACAGTTGCATGCACAAATGAGCGTGGGGACCGAATCGATATCGATTGGGAAGAGGGGCCAACTCCGGTGCAAGTGGCCCTGCAAATGATCGGGGCTTGTTCCACCGCAGACATTGTTTTGGGGTTGAAAGATCGAGCATTCAGTGAGGTTTGGATTGAGATGAACGCTACACGGCGCGAAACACGTCCAAAGGTATTCACTGACATCCATATGGTCTACCATGTTCGAGGTGATGTCCCTCTCAAACTTGTGGAACGATTGGCATCAAAAAGTCATGAAAAGTACTGCACCGTTTCACAGATGTTTGTTGGTGTCAATTTCACCCACGCTTGTGAGATCCATGAATGAACTCAGTTGGCCACAACTCGAATTGCGGTCAGTGAATTCATTGCGTTCAGCAACAACTCCCGCAGTGCGTTGTACAGCGGGTGCCATGATTGAGGGATTTGTGGTGGCGGTGCAACAGGCAACGTGCCTTGATCTGTGGAGAGAACGGTTGCGAACGGTCGAACTTGCCCGGTCCCAACCATGTCAATAATCAGGGAGAGATGGTATGCCTGTTGATCTTTGATGACCTTTGCGGATTCAATCTTAGCAATGGCATCGGCCGGCAGATCACTTAGCCAGTCCTCGCCTCGCTCGATTCTTGAGTGCAATTCCTTTTTGACAAGAATTTCAAGAAGTTCGGTCACCACTTCGTTGGAAATTTGTTGTGGTACAGCAGCCTGGACGGGCGGTTGTTCTTCGGCTTGAAGTGGTTCTACGATCGATTCTTCGAATTCGGTGCTCAATCCAAACGCGCTTTGCCCTGCAAGCAAGGTGCCCTCGTCTTCATCGTCATCCATGAACATGGCAAGGGGGTCTGCCGAGGAGTTCACGGCATTTGCTCCTTCTTGCTGGGCAACAGGTGCCGGTGCTGACGGGCGTACAGCGCCCAATTCTGCGAAAATATCGATTTCTTCTTCTTCCACCTGTTCTGGTGCAGTTTCCCATGGTCCCATCATGTTATCACTCCGGTTTGTCATCTTCATAGTACATGAAAGGATGTTTTTGTGAACCATTTTTCGATGAAGTCAAAATTGCACATCGGCCCGATAGATTATCAATGAACAAGTGACTCCAATGGCCCAAGTGTCAAAGGGATGGGGTGGTTGGCTTTGGTTGAAGCACATGAGGGCGCATCTTCCACGTTCAACCATTTTTGGGGCGGCTATGGTGCTCATGTTGCTCGGCCTTCCGAGTCTCTCAAGCGTGCCAACAGGGGTCGGGGAACTGGGCAATGACGGATGCACATGCCACGGTGGAGATTCAGACGATGTCTCAGTCGAACTCATCGGGCTGCCTGAGTTTTACCAATCCAACGCCACCTACAATCTTTCAATCGTTATTTCTGGACCAGAACAGAGCGACCAAGAACGCCATCAAGGTGGTTTTCGGATGATTGCGAGCCAAGGGACGATCATTTTCGAAAATTCAAGCCAAGTCAAAGAACTAGAAGCAGGCTGGACACATGAATTTGAGGGCACGTATCAGCGAGTTTGGAATTTGACTTGGACCGCCCACACTTCATCACTCGACCCGGTGCAATTCATCGTTCATGGCAATGCTGTCAACGGCAATGAACAGTCAAGCGGAGATGAATGGAACAGCTTCGGTGCGGCTATTGCCCACATCGATTCTCCGACCCAGCCAGAGCAACCCGTCTTCGATCGAGACATCGGTTTGATTGATTGGACTGTGTTTACATTCGGCCTATCGGCCCTCTTTTTCTTCCTCGTCCGGGTTGCCCGGTGAATTCAATTTACGAATTCGATTTGACGATTTCTAAGCGCCCGCAATTGGCGGTTTTCACTCGCACCGTGAATCTGTTCGCTTTTGACACCGGTGAGCACGAGCATGACTCGGATTTCCTCACCTAGTTCTTCACGAACTGCGGCACCCCAAATCACCTGTGCATGAGGTGAAATTTGGTCGGTGATAATCTTGGCACATTTCTCGGCTTCTCCGAGCGTCAAACTGGGTCCACCAACCACGTTGATGAGTGCCCCCCGTGCATCAGAAGAGTCAATGTCGAGCAATGGTGAATGCATCGCTTCTTGGGTTGCAGCCTCGACGCGCCCGGGGCCGCTCGCCTCTCCAAGACCGATCATCGCCACGCCGCTACCAAATTGGATGACAGAGCGCAAATCTTCGAAATCGAGGTTGACCATTCCATCGGTTGTGAGCATTTCAGCAACGCCCGTGATCGACCGTACAAGCAATTCATCGCCAACTCGGAATGCATCCCCAATAGGCAAATCTTTGACACCTTCAATTTCCAACAGCCGTTCGTTTGGAATGACCAAGACAGTGTCGCAGTGTTCTCGCAATCGTTCGAGGCCCCACTCTGCATTTTGCTTGCGAAGGGCTCCTTCTGAATTGAAAGGATAGGTCACGACGGCTATGGTCATAGCACCTTGCTGTTTTGCGAGCCGTGCAATGTGGCCTGCTGCCCCAGTGCCCGAACCCCCGCCCATGCCAGCTGTGATGATGGCAAGTTGAGTGTCGTTGGTGATGCGGCGGAGCGCAATCTCAGATTCGAGTGCAGCAGCTTCTCCCTTTGTTGGGTCTCCACCAGCGCCACGCCCGCGTGCTGTTCGCCCGATCAGTATTTTTTCTTCAATCGGGGACATCAACAATGCTTGAGCATCTGTGTTGATTGCATAACCAGTGACATAGGAATTTTTGAACAGGCGTTCGTCAAACAATCGGTTGATTGCATTGCATCCAGCCCCTCCGACCCCGTACACTCGGATCCGGGGTTGTAGGGATTCCAACAGCGCTTGCAGCTCGACTTCAGAATTTTCATCCAGAGCGGGAGAAACGGTTTCTGCCGCCGCTTGTTCGGCTTCAGTGAGTTCCAGGACGCGTTCTACGAGGTGTCGCATGCTGCTTTGCTTACCGATGTGACCTTGAATGTGCCGCACCTAAAAAGGCCCAAAACGGCCTTTTCTGAGAGCATCTTCAGTCGCGGAGCCCATCTTGTGTCACTTGGTACACACACTCTCCATCCGGAAGGTTTGGAGAATCGACCAGACGAGCGATTCGGCGACCAGCTTTTGCTTTGCGCAGATAGAGCCTGAATGTGGAAGCGTGAGCGAGAACGTGACCACCGATCGGCTTTGTTGGGTCGCCCCACATGGCATCGGGTTTGGAATGAACTTGATTGGTCACCAGCACGAGCGCATTGTTGACGTCGGCAAGCTGCTTCAAATCCTTCAGGTGTCGGTTGAGTTTTTGTTGGCGGTTGGCAAGCATGCCCCGGCCAATGTACTCTGCACGGAAGTGACTGGTCAATGAATCGACGATGATCATCTTGACGTTCAAGCCCTTGCTCATCCTCTTGATTTCATCAACCAAGAGCATCTGATGCGCTGAGTTGTACGCACGTGCCACGTGAATTCGCGAAAGAACCGCATCCGGGTCAAGTCCATGGCCTCGAGCCATTTGCGTAATCCGTTCTGGTCGGAAGGTGTCTTCGGTGTCGATGTAAAACACGTCCCCGTCAAATCCACCCTCGCTCATCGGCAGGGTGCAGTTGACCGCAAGTTGATGGCCAATCTGGGTCTTCCCGCTTCCGAATGCTCCGTAGACTTCAACCAGTGCTTGAGTTTCAAACCCGCCTCCGAGGAGGTCGTCAATCGATTGAACTTTAGAGGACAATTTGAGGACTTCACGTCGTCGTTCAAGCAGAGCGTCACCCGACACGAACCCACCGATGTTTGCCATTTTCTTTGCAGCGCCGATGATTTTCGTGGCCACAGCTTCACCAAGTTCAGCTTGGTCGGCTAGGTCGCCAGGCGACATCACTGCGAGGGCGAGGAGATCGTCAAATCCGGCTTCACGGAGTTTCTCAGCGGTCGCTGGACCAACACCTGGTAGGTCTTCGATTTTGACCTCAGGGCCTTCTTCCTCAGTTGGCATTACTCCTACTGGCTTGTCTTGAGGGTCTTCATTGTTTTCAATCTCTATTTTCGCTTTCTTTTTCGATTTGGTCGCCATTTCTGTTCACTTCCAACCTGTGCTGGGCCGGCTAGGGTATATCAAAGACCGAAAGGCGGCGCGAAGTTATCAGCGTTCTAAAGATGGCCTTTTGTTCTAGAAAAACACGTGCAGTGGACCGAATGGTTCACTTTTACTTCACATTTAGAGAAACTTGAAGTGAACGGGGGGTTCAATCCTTTTGTTCTTCTTCTGGTGCATCTTCATCGGTGGGGAACGGATTGGAATTGCTTTCATCAGCGGCGTAGGCGATGGTGATCGTTTGGCTAATGTCGACGTTTTCTTGGTCTTGGTTGAGTCCAATTTCGAGGGTCCAAACGCCGGTAATGACCGCATATTCATTGTGTTGCCAATTTGCATTTTGCCCGTCTGCGATTTGCTCGGGGGGTGATTCGATGACTGCCTCACCTTCACTGTTGTTGAGGTACCAAGTGACTGTAACGGGAGATCCAGTGAATGCAACAGGGTTTTCGGGGTTGGTCACCGTAGAATCAATTTTGATTTGTTCGGGTAGTGCACAGGTGCAATCGGGTGTGACATCGATGTTCATCGTTCGGGGGTTCGTCGTGCCGCTTTCTCCCCAATTGATTTGTTTGTCAATTCGAATGGTAATGTTCTCTGAATACTCATTGCCCTGGTCGTCCATGGCGCCAATACCTGCTGAGAAAATCCCATGCGTGAGGTAGGTGTAACTGATTTCTCCGGTGTCTGCGGCATTGACTGAAACCGGGTTTGAACCGTCGCCTGCGTCATACCAAAACGTCGATATTTCTCCAGCAGCGGACTTTGTGTAAGAGAAATCGAAGACAAGGTCAACCCCATCTTCCGAAACTTGCTGGTTGTTCTGGATGGTTTCCACAATGGTTCCAGACGTGCTTTCATAGTACACTACGAAAGTGATTGGGCCGTCGTAGACTTCATCTTCCTCGCCACCTAAACATCCGGCAAAGGCTGCGGCCAGCACGAGGGTGCTGAGCAGCAACGAGCGGAGCATCAGGGTGGCCATGTTCGGGAGAGGAGGTTCTCCTTCATCAAATCAGCACCCATTCGTAAAATTAGCATCTTTTTTGTCAATTCATCTTCATTGGGGCATGGACCTGCATCGGTGGTTTCAAAGCAGGGAAGGTCGGCCCTTTGGTTAACGAGGTGGGGTAGTCTGGATATCCCGTCGGGCTCATAACCCGGAGATCGGTGGTTCAAATCCATCCCTCGTTACCATACAAACGCTCAGCCGTACTCGTAGTAGTCGTGTTTTGGCGTCAACGCATCTAAGGCACTCTGCAACTGTGCATTTGCAGCAGCCTCACCGCTCAGGATTGCTGCCATTTCACCTTTGATTCGCTCCGCTTCTTGGGCGCATAGTGAGGTGTCTCCTAGCCCGTGAGGTACCGCTCCAAGGAGCGCTTGCATGACCTGTTCAGCATCCACTTCAGGCGTACCTTCAGGACGAAGAACAAAGGTTTTGTTTGCATAAATCACCTGTCCAGCAGAGGCGCATGCTTCTGCCATTCGTGTGATCAGTTTCGCTTCGTATCCAATGGAGCGGCACGCGTCCAAGGCACTCGCTAAATTCCCTGGTGACATTTTTTCGGCTTTCGCATAGGCTTTGCGCGCTGCTTTCACCTTTCCACCGGCGGCGTAGACATTCCCAGCTCGATGTAGATCGTATGATTCAGGCGTCATTTGTGAAAGCAAGTGAGGGGCTCCATTGCGCAGAATTTTGACTAATTTTTTTCGTTCCTTGAGAAGGATACCGACGCTTGCTACAGCCCGCGCACCCTTGTCACGGGCAACCAGTACATCGCAAAGGATTCGAAGGCCCTTGACCAGCATGATTTGATCATCAGCAGATCGATTTTTTCGCATCAGGAACATTTCTGTGAACTGGGTGGCCATGACCTCAGACATTTCCATCCGCCCATCGAGGATGTAGCGCTCAAGTTGAATGAGCGTTTGAGCGGGGTCGTCCATTCCAAACATGGTAGCGTTGGGGGCTGAGCCTCCCACCTATTGATGCCTTTGTTCGCCTGCCTCGCGCCTGCGGTACCCCCTCGTTCCTTCTGATTCAAGAGGTGGTTGTATTAACTCAGGCCGATTGGGCCAACCATGGATTCCCCCCGCCTCATCGCCATTTCTGGAACTCCTGGGTGTGGCAAGACCACTCTTTGCGACCTGTTGGAAAAAGAAGGCTTTGCTGTTGAATCGGTCGCCGATCTTGCCAAGCGCTTTGATTGCCTTGGCGTCGAGGACCCAGAGGACGGGGCTGCTCCGGTTGACGTGCATAAATTAGCAGATCTGTGGCACGATGATTCAGAAGGGGTTGTGTTCGTAGATGGGCACCTCTCCCACCTCTTGGAAGTGGAGGCAATCGTTGTCTTGCGATGCCAACCAGACGCCCTCCAAGCCAGGCTTGAACAACGGGGCTACAACGAGACAAAGGTTCGCGCAAATGTCGAATGGGAAATGATTGCTGGCACTTGGTCTGAACTGCTTGAATTCGAATTGGAACTGCCAGTTTTGGAAGTTGATGCCACGGATACCGCCGCAAGCACCCTCAGTGCTGAAATTCTCGAATGGGTTCATCTCGGTTGCCCCTCCGACGGAGTTGAGGCTTTGGCTACCGAAGCCATCGATTGGTTAGGTTGACCACCCAAAGAACAAACACCCCCCGCCCGAGCACATCACTCGATTGGCATGGCACTTGAGAAATTCAGAAGCACTTGGGAAAACATTGTGAACCCCATTATTGACTCCATTTCGACCTGGAAACCCTCCACCCTCACATGGATTGCTTTGCCCCTTGGGGTGCTCGGCGGCCTTGCTGTTTTGATGGCGCCAAATGACACCTATGGCGCCAACATGTTGTTTGGCGGGACCCTTTTGATCACCTTCGCCATCACCCTCGATGCCCTCGATGGGCCCTTGGCGCGACGAACGGGGCAAGTGACCCGTTGGGGTGATTACCTCGACCACACCTTCGATCGCTTGCTTGATGCGGTATGGATTGTCTGCTTGGCAGGTTCTGTCTTCGTTGGTGATTTGACCCTTGGGCTGGCAGCCGCCTGGCTCATTTTGCTCGGATCCTACATGGGCACACAGGCACAAGCTGTGGCGGGCACTCGTAATTACAGAGGGTTTGGACGGGCGGACCGTACCATAATGACCATCATCGCAATCGCAATGATGGGCGCATTCATCCACTTGGACATTGGCGATTTTGGCACCTATCCTGGTGCGCTTGACCACATTGCCATCAACCCGATCAGCATCGTGGTCTTGATTTCTGCTTTTGGCGGCCTGTGGACCTTTTTGATTCGCTTTGTTCAGGCTCAGCATGAGATCACCGAAATTGACCTGAAGGACCCCTTGCCCCAGCCTAATCAGAACGACGAATCTGAGTGATTCCGCCACCCCTGCGGGGTGCATTGAACCGCACAAATGACGGAAGAAGAGGCGGCATACTCATAACGGACGCATGCTACAAGAGCATTGATGACAGACCAAAAGTTCGCTAATGGCGCTGAAAGGAAAGCAATTCTTCTTGTGTGTTGCATGGTGTTAGCCATCGTACCACTCTCCAATGTTGCTGCCGAAGACATCGGTGATGAAAACAACCTCCAAGCGCAGGATATCAGCGCCGTGTTCGACCCTACAAGCGAAACTACAACCATCACCTGGAGAAACATCGATTCTGATGGTTCAGTGCTTCAAGGTCTGTTTTCAGCGACCTACAATGTGTATCGCTCGGCCGATCCAATAACGTCCGTTTCCATCACAGGGCTCACGCCGTTTACTTCAGGCATTATCGCCTGTTCCTCTGTTGAGGTGCTCAATGATGCGTTCAAGTGCCGAGGATTGAATGGAACCGTCGACTATCACACCGCTTCCTTCTTGGTCGCTCCAGGCGTCAACAATTCGTTTTACTACGCCGTGACCACAACGCTTGGCGACGGCACAGAATTGTTTGACCTCGACATCAATGCATCTGTCATCGAAGTCCCGGTGCAGGAAATCACGACACCAATTCGAACCCCTTACAACCTCGTGGTTAATTTCGATCCTGAAGCGAGCCAAACCACCCTCTCATGGGTGAATTACAACGACATCTTCCCCATTTTGCCGGAAACCGGTGACGATGCGTATCAAATCAACATCTGGCGAACTGAATACCAAATCACCAGAGCCAATGGTGCGGACATGCTCAGCACCGCCACTCCAGTTGCAACCTTCCCCGCTGGGACCTCCACCGCTGTGCTCGACATTCCGATCAGTACCGACCGGGATGCGTATTACGCTGTGACCTACCTGTTGCCAAATTGGACCGGTCCTGGTGAAGACTACCAAGATGTACGATTCCTCTCGAACAACGCCATCACAAGCGCCCTTGTCGAGGACAACATGCCGCCATCTCAAGTTGGTATCATGTACGCTGAATTCATACCAAACCCATCTTCAGGCGGCGGCACAACTACAATTTCCTGGACTGATGTCCCAGATGAAACCGGCGAATCCTACCGAATTTACATGTCCGGTAATCCATTCTCAACCATCGTGAGTTCAGATGTGCAATTGATTGCAACCGTTTCTGAAGGTGTTGGATCGTTCAATTACGATGTCCCAATTGGACGTCTTGGTTATGCGAACTATTGCATTATCACGATCGATCTCTACGGCGTATACAGCCCGAACACCACCATCAATTCTTGCGCAGGCCCTCTCTATGAAGACGCTTTCAGCCCGTGGGTCGCCGAACCAACCCAAGTCAATGCCGAATTCATTGGCGATCGAATCACTCGCGTGACCTGGCAGGATCAACTCGGTGTCGAAGGCGAACGGTATCATATCTGGCGATCAAACTTCAGAGTGACCGGAGCAGAATTCGTGGCCAACCAATCAATGGAATGGTTAGGCTCTGTGAGCGACGGAGTCGGTACGTTCGACGTGGTCTTAGACGCCGACATTCTTCGAGATAATGCCCATTATTACGTGACCACAGAAGCCCTTTACGGTCACATCAACGGCACATACATGGACACTCGATTGAACCAAAACCACTTCGGCCCCATCTCTGAAGACACCCGCCCTCCAAACCCAGCGAGGATTAAGGAAGCAAGTTCACTTGGTGCTCTCAACCTCATCACCCTTGAGTGGTTTAACGAGCAAGACATCAATGAAGGCTATGAGGTTTGGAGGCACTACGGTGCTCCGTTTGGTGAGAACGAAGATCAAATCGGAACCATCACGGATGATGGCTGGGAATTCGTCCTTGGAGACATCACTCCTGGCACAGGTGTTCAAAGCACCATTGTTCGACAACTTCCGATCCCAGACGGTGTGGACCGGGATGTGTGGTACGCGGTCATCATCGAAGATCAATGGGGCAACCAAAACCCTGAGATGTTCAACGGTATTGGTGGAAACGCAGTGAAAATCAATGAGGACACCAAGTTCCCTGAGGCTTCAATGCTGCTTCTCGATGAGGACGGTTCTGCGTTCCAAAGCCCGTCTTTAGTTTCAGGATCTTACACGCTCCAAGTTGAAATCGATGAATACCTCCAAGGCAACCCTACCGTGAACATCACCACGGTCGCAGGTGGAGAGATTTCTGGTGGCGACATTGAAATGAATATGATTGCAGACAACAACAACAACCCAGACCGTGGGCCAGTCTATGCATTTGAGTTCTTCATCAGCCAAAATACAATTGCTGGCGACATGGTCATTGAACTGATCATGGAAGACGAATCAGGCAATGAAGTGAGTCAAAGCTGGACCGACCGAGCGGTTGACGCAAAGCGACCAACCGTTGAGATCTACTCACCTTCGTCAGGTAACGACGGTTCAAAGTACCTCTACGGAAACTCCATCCAGGTTCTTGCTGGAGCCACAGACGACGTGATGATCACCTCGTTCCAATACAAGTTCACTTACAACTACGGAACCGGAAACTCTCAATCCACACCTTGGTCAGAAGCAACATCTGTCACCGATCTAGATGGCGACAACCGTTCGATGGCCTTCGACATGGAATTCTCTGCAGGTAATTTCGAACCGGGCCAACATGCAGTGTACGTCCGAGCCATCGATTCAGCCGGAAATGAAGTTTCGAAGAACGTCATTTTCGTTGTTGACCAGTGCCGTCACCGCCTTGATGGAACCACTTCATGCAACTATGTTGAATCGCTTCAACCAGAGCCAGAACCAGTGATCATCAAACCATCGATGTCTGACCCGCCATACGTTTTGGTGTGGGTCCTTACCGGTGTGTTCGTGGCCTCACTTTTGGTGATGGCTTTGATCATCCAGACCAGCATGTCAGGTCCTAAGAAGAAGAAATCGAAGGGTGATGATGATGATGAAGACGACGATTGGATGTCGGAATTCATTGGCACGTCACAAGAACTTGACATGGGCGCCGTCACCGATACGAGCGGTGGTGACAAGAAGGAAGAGGAAAAGAAGGAAACTGCTCCTGCTGAGGCAGAAGATGAAGACGATCCATTCGCTGTCAATCTCGTTCAACGTAAGACCCGCAACAAAAAGGAAGTTGTTGAGGAAGAGGACGACGATGACGACGATGACGATGATAACATGTTTGACTGGAACGATGATGACGACGATGAAGAGGAGGAGGACGAAGAACCTGCTCCAGTCGCCAAGAAGCGAACCGTTGGACGACGTGCTGCCCCCCGCAAAGCACCAACACGCCGAAAGGTAGGTCGTAAGAAAAGCGACGAGTGACCCTTCTTCGAAGCGGTGAACTCAAGGCCTGAGTCAAGTTGCATTTGTACATGGACGAAGTAGGAACGGTTGAAGAAACCAACCTCGACACCATTGCGGATGAAGCACAGCACGCCTTTGAGAGCGTTATTGACGCAGCAAATCCATCTAAGAACAAGTTGAATTGGCTCCTTCTTGCCTTTCCAGTTGCGATTTGGGCAAACATGGGCCACCAACAAGAACTCGCGTTCATTTTCTCAATGATTGCGATCATGCCACTCGCCTTTCTCATGGGGAAAGCCACCGAAGAGATTGCCCTGCGAACGGGCGAAACGGTTGGTGGGCTTCTCAATGCCACTTTCGGCAACGCTGTTGAAATGATCATCGCTGGGCTTGCGTTGTACACTGCCTCAAAATCCGTGGACCCAGATACCATTGAAACAATGATCACTGTGACCCAGGCTTCCTTGATTGGCTCTATTCTCGGCAACCTCCTGCTCGTGCTCGGCCTTGCTATGGTTTGGGGCGGGGTGAACCATAAAGTGCAACATTTCAATCAAGATTCGGGTCAGATGAACGGCTCATTGCTGTTGCTTGCGATTGTGGCGTTTATCATTCCAAGCGCAGTTGATTACGCTGGTGGCGATTCATCTGCTGTCAAGGACCTCTCGCATTATGCCGCGATTATTCTGCTGATCATTTACGCGCTTGCTCTGTTGTTCCAACTCAAAACGCACGTCGACGTTTTTGCTACCGAAGCCGGGCATGGAACACATGAGCACCCAACCATGAGCATCAAGGATGCATGGATGTTGCTCATCCTCTCAACAGCCCTCGTCGGCTGGATGGCCCACGTTCTTGTGCACAACCTCGAGGCGGCAGTGCATGAACTTGGGGTGCCAGAATTGTTTGTTGGTGTGATCTTGCTGCCGTTCTTTGGTAATGCCGCAGAGCACTTTGCGGCAGTCATTGTTGCCGGGAAGGACAAAATGGACCTCTCCATTGCGATTGCGATCGGTTCAAGCGTGCAGATTGCCTTGTTCGTCGCACCAGTCATGGTCATTCTCGGATGGATACTCGGCGTCCCGTTGACCCTTGAATTCGGCTTGCTTGAGACTTCAGCAACCTTCATTTCGGTGCTCGTTGCAAATTCCATCCTTTCTGATGGGAAATCAAATTGGCTTGAGGGCGTGATGTTGCTTGGCAGTTACATCATTCTCGGCGCAGCCTTCTTTTTGTTTTGAGGTGATGAACGATGAGAACTATTGGAATCGCAATTGTTGCATTGTTCACCCTCCTGCTGCTTGGTGGGACTGTTGGTTATACCATGGAGGGCACCGTTGATGATACGCCTACTCCCAACGTGCAAGGCCTCGTGTTTTTTGCTGATGATCCACTACCCGGGAATGCAGCATCGCTTGTGCTCAACGCAGACACAACCATCACGTGGGATCGAGATGATATTTTCCTCGTCATCGCGGACGGTGGAAAGAAAAAGCAATGCGATGATATTGCTAATGGCGGCAGTCTGAGTGGATTTGATACCACAAGCCAGACGTGCTCATACGGCGATGAAGGCTATGTGGCGAAGGGTGACAACGGAGCTGATGGCGTTGATTGGCGCGTGGAATCGGGCGAATTCTATGCTGGAATTGGCACCAAGGAAGGTGTGCTTCCAGCAGGGACTCAACTTGACATACAGTATTCAATCGATTTAACATTGAGCGCAGCAGGCTATATGTTTTTGATGCTAGGTGAGGTAGCAGGGATCCTTCTTCTTCGACAAAAGTGAAGGCTCATTCGACGCCATCATAGTAGGTCTGAACGGCTTCGTCTAGGTCCAACCAAGATTGGCGTTCGTTGAGGGTTTTCGTCACCCCGTCGAGTCGCAAAGCCTCGCCTCCAACCCACAAATCAAGGCAGGTTGCACCGTTGAAGAGCAGGTTGGTGATGTGTCGATTGTTCGACCGGCCAAGAGGGCGCATTCGAATGTCATCGATGTCCCAAACTGCCCAATCTGTGCTGCCTTTCGTCGCCATTGCAAACGCATCGTTGGCGGTCATCAGAGTCGAATCCCAGTGATCATGACGTTGAACGAGGGCTGCAAGCCTTGCTTCTGCGAGCAGATTAAGGCCGCTTCCTGAGGATGCCGCTCCGTCAGTTCCTAGACGCACATCGACCCCCGCATCGTTGAATGCGGGTAGGGAAAGTGTGCCCCCACAAGCCAGTTTCATGTTCGAGGATGGGCAATGAACGGCCGTTGCTTTATGCCTTGCAAGTGTACGAATTTCGTTTTTCTTCACCCAAGACGCGTGGGCGCAAATGGTTCCTGGTTTGAAGAAATCAATGCTGTCGAGGTATTCAACAGGGTACATGCCAGTCGCTGCATGACAGTCGGCGATTTCCTTTCTGGTTTCACTGACATGGATGTGCAGTCGTGCCTTTCGCTTGTCCGCAAGTTCTGATGCCCTGCGCAATGTGTCTTCACCGCACAGGTAGACTGAATGCGTTGCAATGGCATAGTGCACCTTGTCGGTGGGCTTCTGATCTTTGAGCATCATATCGAGTTCTGCAAGTGCGGATTCTGCGCTTTCATGAGAGGGTAATGCCGCATCGCTTACCGGGCCACCAACCAGTCCACGCAGCCCAGCTGTGCTGAGCACCTCTCCGGTGATTGCTGGATAGAAATACATGTCCGCCGCAAATGAAGTGCCCGTTTTGATCATTTCAGCCGCCGCAGCTTGGGCACCTATTTTGACAAATTCAGGCGTAATGCGGGCCTCGGTCGGAAATATGGCTTCATTGAGCCAACGGTGCAAAGGAAAACCGTCGCTGAAATCTCTGGCGTTCAGTTGCATAGCGAGGTGGGTGTGCCAGTTTTGCAGGCTTCTGGTGATCAACCGATTTGAACCATCGAGTTCTGAACGGACATCTTCGTCCCCACGCGATGGATTCCACGACCCATCTTGATGGAGCAACACATCGCCAACATACTTCTTGCCCGTTTCGTCATAGAGCACCGCGTTGCGGTATCGCACCGGTTCGCCTTCGCCCATGCCTCGCTCTGTACCCCTCTCCCTCATCAACGCTGGCTTTTCGACCGTTTGGCTTATGTTCACGAGTCGCCGCCGACAATTTGCGCCACTGTGGCTTAGCTGGTATAGCACCTGATTCGTAATCAGGAGGTCGGGAGTTCGAACCTCCCCAGTGGCTCCTTTTCATTCATTGTGAATGGAAAATTGGGTCTCCATTGAGAAGGCTCTTGCGCTTGCTTCTAAACTTGCAACAGCGGGGAGGCTACGGCCTGAGATGTAATCCAAACACGCCCCGCCGCCTGTGGAGACGTGGCCCATTTTTGAGGCCAAATTCCGCTTCATGATCAGCGTGGCTGTGTGGCCGCCACCGACCACGACATAGGCATCCGACTCGGCGCATGCGTTGAGCATTTCAATCGTTCCGAGGGCGAAATCAGGTACTTCGAAGACCCCAGCTGGACCGTTCAAATGGACTGTCCCTGCTTGTTTTATTGCCGCCGAAAGGTTGCGAATTGAGGAAATCCCCAAATCGAAAATTGGTGCCGAAACCGGTAATTGGTCGAGCGGTAAATCCACTCGGTTGTCCTCAATGTTCGCAGCTACATCAACCGGCAGTCGAATACGAGTTGGGAAATCTACGAGCAGTGATTTTGCCTTTTCCACGGTTGGGTACCATTGTTTGCCAAGTTCTCCAACGAGGAAATCATGGTTGACCAGTCCGATCTCATGGCCCGCAAGTTCGAGCATCAGGTTTGCAACACCACCGGTGACCCATACTTCATCACAGATTTCATTTCTCAACATGTTTTCAGCAACTGCGATTGAATCATCGACCTTGACGCCACCAAGCACCGCTATGCACGGTCGTGTGGGGTTTTCCAACGCCAAATCGAGGTTTCGTATTTCATTGGCCATCAATTCCCCTGCTACACAAGGGATCAGGTGGGTGAAGCCCACTCCAGAGGGGGTTGCACGGTGGGCACAAGCGAAAGCGTCGTAGACGTATAGGTCGGCCACGCTAGCAAGTTTTTGCACCATTTGAGTTTCAGCCATTGTTTCAAAATCGCCTTTGGTTTTAGTTTCTTCATCGTACATTCTGACGTTGTTGAGCATGAGGATGTCGCCATCCACCATGGCTTCAATCGCCGCCATGGCTTTGTCCCCTGCGAGGTCCTCCACCCACTTCACTGGACGTCCTAGGATGCGGCCAAGTTCACGAGAATGGCCTAAGGTCGTGGTGAAATCGTCCTTTCCGGGGCGGGATTGATGAGCAAGAAGCACTACTTTTGCCTTTGAGAGTAAGTTGAGGGTTGGAACGATGGCTTTGATCCTCGTGTCATCCAGGAACAATTTCGTGTCGGGCGCCATCGGCGAATTGATGTCCACACGAACAATGACTGTTCGCCCTTCCACGTTGACATTCTCGAGGGTGAGAACACTCGCCATTGAACATTCCAAACGCCGTCGGTTTTTGATTCACTCGGGTCTAAATCACCCTTCGCGGAACATGTTAGCACCTCGACAATCGCGCGTCTAAGGGTGATTGCCGGGCCGAAAGGTGATAAAGCCGCGAACACCGCTTGTGAAGGATGGCACGCGAGGCACCCGAGAGGGACACATCGCTTGATGGCGCTCGTCGGCGTGCCAGCACCAGCACTTCCTCGTTTGGCGTCTCACGCCGGGAGGGTCACGATGCTTCGACCTACTACGACAGCAGGGTCAACGAGGGCCTCGTATCGAGCAGGGAGGTGGGGGACGAACAAGCGCTGCCTCCAACCATGGCCAATACGGTGATTGCAGGTGATTCGAGAAACCTTGACTTGCCTGACAACTGCGTGCATCTTGTTGTGACCTCGCCACCTTACAACGCCAGCAAGGAATACGACGAAAACCTCTCACTTGCCGAATACCTCGACATGTTAAGCGGTGTTTTTGCAGAGTGCTATCGTGTGCTTGCACCGGGCGGCCGAATGGTGGTCAACGTGGCGAATTTAGGACGTAAGCCCTACATCCCCCTTTCGAGCCACATCAACGTGATGATGTCAAACATTGGATTTCTCATGCGAGGTGAGATCATTTGGGACAAATCAGCGAGTGCTGGCTCTTCATGCGCCTGGGGTTCCTTCCAGAGTGCAAGCAACCCTTGTTTGCGAGACGTCCACGAATACCTGCTCGTCTTTTCAAAGGGCGATTACAAGTTGAAGCGCGACAAGAAACAACGTGCAGAAGGTCGAATCGATACAATCCCCCGGGATGATTTCATCAAACATACGAAATCCATTTGGTCGTTCCCAACCGAACGCGCCTCACGCGTCAATCACCCCGCGCCATTCCCTGTTGAATTGCCAAAGCGGTGCATCGAAATGTACAGTTTCGTTGGCGATGTTGTTCTTGATCCTTTCAACGGCTCTGGTACGACATGCGTGGCGGCGAAATCCACTGGCCGAACCTATGTTGGCGTCGATTTATCGGATGAGTACTGCGCTATCGCAACCACACGACTTGATTCAGTGGAGCCGTGGGTAGCTCCTGAAATTCCGCTCTGATCCTCATTGAGGGGGGTGGTTGTCCCATACATTCTGCGTTGGTTGTTGAGCCAACGGAGGTGTGATCGGGGTCACGGGGACTGCGGAAGGTTGGATTGCTTGACCTACCGGCGCCTGATGCATCGGCTGGCCAACATATCCTTGTTGCACCGGTTGCCCTACGGGTGGCTGGTAGACCGCTTGCCCCATTGGCATTTGACCAACGGGCATGGCCATGGCTTGTGGAGGGTCGTCCAACACAAAGGCAAGGATGATGCCTAGAATGAGCAGTGGAATTGAACAACAAATTCCGAATCCCCCGCCGATTGCTCCAAAGATGCCACCGACGACAGCCTCGATGCATTCTGAGTCACAGTAATCACCCTCAACGACCACCTCGACATTGCTGTCTACGGTGTAACTTTCATCGGTGTCAGAGGCGACCAAGTAACTGAAAAATTCGCGATCCCCATCGTAATATTGCTGCATAGTATCGCATTCAAACCATGCCTCAGTGAGCACAGTGTTACCCGAATCGTCGGTGATGGTAAGTTCCAGGTTGTTACAATCGATTGGATGAACCACGTACACTGAAATGGTCCAATAGTCCAAATTGTACGTTGGTTCTGCTGCAATGGTGAACGATCCATCCTCAGATTCGAAGTATGTTTGGGTCTCAACGCCCGAGTCGGCAACGCTGCCGACCCCAAACGCAAGGCCGATGCCACTGCCGATGAACAGAAGGGCGCCGAGGATGAGTGTGATTTTACTTGCAATGTGCATGGGGGGAGGTTTGAGCGCCCCCCTATCAATTTGCTCATTGAGCGTTTGCTTAATTTTCGAGTGATAGAAGCGGATTCATTTAGAACAGTCGCCATCCACCGTCGTCTAATGACGGGCTGGGATGTGGCAGACTTGACCGGTCCCGAAGGGGAAGACTGGCGTGTTCCTGCATCCGAACTTGAGGCTCGCCAGCACCGGCTTGCTCACCTTTTACAGGAGGCAGGTCTTCCAGGGGCACTGATTCAACATCCCGTGGATTTGTATTACTATGCTGGGGGCCGGCAAAATGCTTCGATGTTCATTCCTGCTGCAGGCGCTGGTGGGAGTACCACTGCGGGAGGGGACGGCCCGGTGTTGTATGTCCGCCGTTCGCTTCAACGGGCTCAGTTCGAGGGCGGAGGCACGAACTGCCCGCACGAAGTGACGTCCTTTCCACGGATGAAAAAATTCGCTGAAACGCTCGGAGAACGGGGTGTAAAATTGGCTCCTTCTCTCCAATTTGGTGAAATCCCGAAAACCTACTCCGATCGTTTCGTTTCCGCTCTTTCCCCGCTTGGTGCTTGTGGCGACGTCACCTCGGTGGTCCATGGTCAGCGAGAAACAAAATCCATCTGGGAACAAGAACAACTCAATGCAGCTGCAGACGTCCAACTAAGGATGTTTGAGGCGGTAGCCGCCGTTGGTGGCGAAGGGGTCACAGAATTGGAATTGGTGGCTGCTGCAGAAGCTGTGAGCCGGTCGGAGGGTTTTGGAGGCCAAGTGCACATGCGTCGCTTCCCTCTTTCGTGCGATCGCGGGGTCATTGTAGCAGGACGTGCGGGAGGCATCCCTTCCTTTTTTGATTCTGCAGTTGGCGGGACGGGAGCTCATCCACTCAACGGCATGGGCTCTGGATTCACTCGTATCAAATCCAATGAACCAGTGCTTGTCGATTTAGTTCATGCCCATCGAGGGTACATTGTTGACATGACCAGAATGTTCGTTGCAGGGTCGTTGAACGAAACTTGGGTTTCTCGTTTGGAAGACATGGTGGCAGTGAAAGACACGGTTGTTGGCGTCTTAGATCAGGGTGGCTTGTGCAGTGATGCATGGACTGAAGGTTTTGATTTGGCCCAAGAACTCGGCCACGGCGCTCATTTGATGGGCATGGAGCCGGACCAGAGTAAATTCCTCGGTCATTCAGTCGGGTTACAACTTGACGAGTCGCCGGTTGTTGCCGCCGGCTTTGATCGCCCACTGCCCATCGGTGCAACGATGGCCATCGAGCCAAAAGTCGTTCATCCAGAAGGCAGCATTGGCATTGAAGACACGTGGATTCGAGACGAAGAAGGTATGCGTCCCATCAGTGCTGATGGTTTGTGGCCTTCGATTACGGAGTGGTGAACATGACCGAACAAGAACAGATAGAATCAGACATTTGCGAGAAACTCGAAGGCTGGACACACGAAGACGTAGGCAAGCGTATTCCTAAGCGTACAACCCCAAATGGCACCTATTTCAACGAACCTATCGTCGCCGTATTCTGTCAATTCTGTGGTTCGGAATTCGTTGGACCAAGCCGCGAAGCAGGCGGATTTCTTGGTGGGCACGAATGCCTCCATGCCTGGGAAATCTCCCAAGCCATGAGCCGTGAAGATGGACTCACGGAGTGAAGCGTCCATACCAACCGACCATAGTGTTCAATATGCGTCCTCTGTGAGTGGGGGTACATGGCAAAGCCCTACTCCCCCGGCCACATCGGTGCGGTTGCATCAAATTACACTGAAATGCGTTTAGCGGGGGCGGTCAAGCAACGCCTTGTCGAACTCGTTTGTGAGGAGATTGAACGCCTTGTCCCTGAGATGGAGCAGGCGACCCTTGCTCAAGACCCAGAGCGGAAGACTCTGGACGATGCACAACGAACTCGCCTCAATTACAACCGCACACGCGAATTGATGATCGAGCAATTAGGTGCCGTTGAATCGGTCGGTTCGGCTGCGGTTCAAGCGGGCATTGAGCATGTTGAGCGCCACCTTGCTACGGTGTTGAAACATGCTGAGGCTGCTGCGGAAAAAGATCGTGTGGCTACCATCAAACCACGTCACCTCGAAGTTGCCGTTCAGGGCATGGGCCTTGAGGAAGATGGGGATGCGCCGGCTTTGGTTGAAGCAGCACCAACGGAAGACTTCGTCGTCAGCCAGGGTGGCGGCGTCCTCACAGAATCCTCGTTGCTTGCCCTTGCACGCACACACGCAAAAATGCCAGTGACCCGCGATGCAGTTGAGGAACTGCTTGAAACATACTACATGGTGGTTGAACAACTTGAATCCGACATTCGTAAGCATGCACAACTTGGGGGAAATCCCGTTCAGTTCATCGAAACGATTGGACGCATGAAGACCCTGATGTCCTTGGGTTGGATGCGTGCAATGTTGAGTAAAGCGGCAGAATCTGCTCGGGAGCGAGGCTACAAGCGGATTGATGTCGAACAGATTGTCAACATCGATCCGTTCGAATGAAATTGCCAAATCCCGGTTCCACCGTGTTCTTATACCTCCTCTCATTGGGAGGAATGAGGAAATCACATGAAGAACATGATTGGAAAAACCGCACCAGCTTGGACAGCCCGCACTTACATCAGTGGCGAGAGCGTCAACATGACCAGCGAAGACATGAAAGGACAATGGTACTTGATGTACTGGTACCCCTTCGACTTCACCTTTATCTGCCCAACCGAAATCGTCGGTTTCGAACAACTGAAGGAAGATTTCGAAGACGATGGCATCAAAGTGATTGGATGCTCTACCGACTCGTGGCACTCCCACAACGCTTGGTTCAAGGATGAAACTATCTTCCCTGGTGGCGTCAACCACAACGTGATTGCAGATTGCACTCAAAAGATCACGAAAGATTTCGGAATGCGAAACGACAACCTCGGTTGCTCTTTCCGTGGAACCGTCCTCGTCGATGATGAAGGCAAGGTCCAGATGTGGTCGATCAACAACATGGATGCAGGTCGTTCCCCGGCTGAAGTTCTCCGTACCGCTCAGGCTACCATGGCTGGCGGCCTATGTGGCGCCAACTGGAAGAAGGGCGACGATTACGCAGCTTGAGCCCGACTCTACCGTTTTCATCTGGAGGTTTCAAATTGCCAGAACTCGAATTGCTCGAACGCTCAACGTGGGAAGATTGCATCTCTGCACCGATTGCTGTGCTGATGCTCGGGAAGAACGATTGTGCAGCATGTGCAACATGGACCGAGGACCTCAGCGCGTACCTCGCCAGCGAGGATGCGCCGGCCGATGTTCGATTTGGCAAACTTCTGCTCGACACCCCTGGACTTGGTCGATTCAAAATCGCCCAACCTTGGGTTGCTGAAGTCGACGTGTTGCCTTTCAATGCCATCTTCGTCAATGGAGAACGTGTCAAGGAATGGGCAGGCGGTAACATCGATCGGTTGGTGAACCGATTGAAGCGGTACCTGTGATTCATGCTACCATCCTCGGTGCTTCTGTCCGCTTTATTCGCTGGCCTTGTCGCAACCGGTGTCACCCTTGCAATAGAACGCTGGGGCGGCCTTGTTGGGGGCGTGCTTGGCACAGTCCCCTCGACGATTGTTCCCGCTGCTGCAGGCATGCATCTTTCAGGAAATGAAGAACAACTCCTGGACAGCATGGCCATTGTTCCGCTAGGCATGCTCCTCAACGCCTTGTTTCTCGCGGTCTGGGTGATGCTCCCAAAACGACTCTCACAAAAGCGAGCGCTGCTCATCACAACAGTGACCTCTCTCGTTGTCTGGGCTCTTGCCGGCCTTGTTCTTCTGCTGGTTATTGAGGTGGTCATGAGCAAAGGAGTTTCACACTGGGCTATCGCTTTGGTTGGCCTATTCCTGCTCATCGCCCTTGCGGTTCGCTTCAATTGGGAACCACGTGAAGCACCAAAGGGACACCAAAACGTGCGATGGCCTGTTCTGGTGGGGCGTGGCTCAGCAGCGGCACTTGCTATTGGGTGCGCCGTTTGGCTTTCAGGACAAGGCTTACCCCTTCTTGCCGGGCTCGCAGCCGTCTTCCCGGCCATTTTCTTGACAAGCATGGTCGCCCTGTGGCTCGCTCAAGGTCACACGGTACCGCAAGGTGCAGCGGGCCCGATGATGCTCGGAGGAGTCAGTGTGGCCGTCTATGCCTTGGTCATCATGTGGTCGCTTCCCACCTTTGGACCCGTTCTGGGTTCGATGATTGCATGGGCGGTAGCAGTTGGAGGTTGGTCATACCCCGCCTTCTTGGCGTTGCGCAAGCGCAGCATCAACCATTCACTTCACGGGTCCACCGCTCAGCCGCAGGAATCCCTTGGACCGTGATCTTCACACCGTTGGCGCCCTTGATGCTGGAGACCTTTCGGTGCAAGGCGCGCAGATCAAGCAGGCAGCAAGGGCAATGTGGGCGGTGAGGCATGATCACCATCTCGATCGCACCTTCTTGACTGATGTCGATGCTTTTCATTGCTTCAGTTTCAGTGTAAGCAAGGTCCGTATGAGGGTCTTTCCAAGAGTTCATCAATCGCACCACCCTCAGGGTGAGTGCTTTGTGATGCCTAGGTTTCATGCCGATTCGCTCCCGTGGTTAGTCTGTGGCTTGGGCGTCTTGTGCTTGAAGTTCTTGTTCTAAATCCTCTAAGCGCAATTCATTCAGCCGCCCCTCGGCAGCGTGGAGTTCAGTTTGGCAAATTTTCAGCAAGGCCGCCCCTTCCTCGTAGAGTTTCAGCGTTTCCTCAAGGTCCATGCCCCCCCGTTCTAGGGATGCAACAATGGCTTCCAATCGTTGTGCTGCTTCGTTGTATGTTGGTTGTTTTTCTGTCATGTGTTTTCCTCCTCAGCATGGATCTCGGTGACCGCTGCTTGAGCGGTACCATCGACAAAGTGCAGGGTGTAAGCTTGGCCCACATTGAGCATACCCGCCTTGGTAATGACCTCGCCCTGTTCGGATTGCGTCATTGCATACCCCCGTTCAAGGACCCGCTTAGGATGAATCGACACAAGCGCGGCTTCCAAACCGGCAATTCTCGTGCGCTCCTTGGAAAAGCGTGCTTCAACAGCTCGGTTGAGGTTTGAATGCAAGGTTAGAATTGAGCGCCTCCCTGCGTTGATTCCAGCGAGGGGTGCGACCTTCAAACGCGCATGCAACCCAATGAGACGTTGCCTTGCGTCACCAAATGTGCGAAGCATTGCGTGATTCAAGCGCTCATGAATTTCATCCTGCCACTGTTCCAACTCAGCGCGGATTGGAACACAACGCTCGATGGCGTTGGAAGGGGTTGAAGCTCTGACATCAGCTACGAGGTCTGAAACCAATAAATCCGATTCATGCCCAACCGCTGAAACTACCGGGATCGGGCTGGCTAAGATGGCCCTCACTACGGGTTCGAGATTGAACGCCCACAGATCTTCAGGAGAGCCACCACCCCGGCCGACGATGATTAAATCGACGGGGGGTTCTCCTCGCTGGGAAGCGATCACTGGATTGGCGAGGCGTCTTGATAGAGCCATGGCCCGTACAATTTCTTCAGTTGCCCTTTGACCTTGCACGAGGACCTCAATCACCGTCCGCCTGAGCCCAGGCCAGCGGTTTTCGATGAGCTGTTGCATGTCGGAAAGAGCCGCCGACCCCGCACCTGTGATGATGAGAATGTGCTTGGGTGAAAATGGGGGTCGCTGGCGCGGTCGATCGAGTTCCCCTTCTAGTCTAAGCCTCTCAATCAATTGCCGACGAGCCTCTTCCATGGCTCCAAGAGCGTTGATCGGTTCGATCCGTTCTACATTCAGTTGGATGTTTCCACGTTTGACATACAAGTCGAGGTTCGCTGTGACGACCACTTCACTTCCCTCTTTGATGGATGGATGGATTTGACACCGCCCTTTCCAAATCACTGCACTGATTTGCCCCTCGTCGTCTCGGAGTGTGAAGTAGGTGTGGCCAGAAGGGTACTGTTTCCACTGTGAGACTTCACCTTTGATGGTTTGACGTTGGAAAAGTGGTTCACGAACCAACGTGCGCTTGACCATCGAAACGAACTGGCCAACTGCAAGGGGTCCTGTTGTGACTTCACCCCGCCCCGTCATGTCGGATGATGGGCGTCTACGGTTCTTGAACCATCTGCGTTCATTGTTTGATGGTTTGGCGACGTCCTCATTGGTTCTTTGAGGGATCTTGTTTTTCTTGGGCTTCTTTCCGTCGCTGAATCAGATGGTGGCGTTGGCGCGCCTCCACTTCATTCAATTTGTGCTTTACTTTGTTGCGCAGAAACCGCACGACCACATAGAGGGCCAAGACATCAACGACGAGAATGAACCATTCCATTGCGCCCCATTCTTCGAACACGTTTCATCCTCCATTCAGAGCGGTGGGCGTATGTCGATATCGACATCACCAGTTGGTAGGCCTATGCACCCAAGCCGTGCGCCTTCTTCTGCTAGGAAATCATCCAAACCAGGTGGCAAGGGCTCCGGAAGAGGTACGTCACCAAGCAACAGGGTGACCATGCACGCTCCACACGTGCCCGAGGTGCAATTGGTAGGGATCTCAACACCTGCTTCAATCGCGTGCTCCACCAGTGTTTTACCAGCCATGAATGGAGTTTGACCCAACAAGTGTGGGCCACGTAGAAAGCGAACTACGGGGCGGCCCTGCTCATCGATAGGGTCCAAATCCAAGGTTGCTGCAACCGCATTTGCGGACATCTGGACCACCTCACCGCATGTCTTTGTGGCGAGTCCATCGGCCAGTTTGCTTGTTAAAGTACAATCCAGCCTTCTTCATCCACTTGTTGAATTTGGTTGCGCCAGCGCCGGTTCGGAGAATGAAGTCCTCTCGGTCTTCTTGCGCCTGGATGTACTCCTTTGCCGCAAGAGTTTGGTCGATCCAATCGTTGATGTCCATGAGCCCACCGGTGAGCCCTCCTTCTTCGACGACCTTGGTCATCTCGTCTGCTGTTGCTCCGGTTTCTTCGAGGTCCTTGCGGATCAATTCGTTGACGCTGCTGTAGTCCATCGAGGCAGGCTTTGGTGGCACTGGGTTACGAGGCGGCTTGTCTTCATCGATGACGATTCTGGTGCCGTTAGCCATTCGTCCTTCGACCAAATCTGCAAGCCCTGAGGTGAAACTAGTTTCACATTCCCAGCACATGAACGCCCAATCCTCTGGGCGGTCTTGGTCTCGTGCTGAGCGAGGGTCCATTTCGTCACCGCAATGAGGGCAGGCGTGGAAGATAAGGGCTGGAACGTGCTTTCGACGGAAATCAACAATGTCTTGTGGTGTTCCTTCAAGCTCAAGCATTTCATGGTCACGGGCCGCTTCCAGTCCACGAGTTTCAAGTTGGTCTCGAATCTTTACCTTCTGATCGTCCTTGCCTTCGTCATGGAGATTGTTTTCCAGTTTGACAATCAATTCCACGGTCTTACCAAGCCGGTTCATGACCAGCTTTTGAGCACGGAACGCTTCGACCTTTGCAATCTTGAGCCGTTCTTTTTGCTCTGCGAGTTCTGTGAGGACGTCTTTTTGCTTTCGCTGAAATTTGATTTCCTCAATTTTTGACTCTTGCTTCTTTTCAGGTGCAAGAACCTTGGAGAGATAGCGTTCTTTTCCGTGGCTTTGAGGTCCGGCAGCGATGATGCTGATGACACCGTCAGCAATATCTGCTTTCAGCCCGTAATTTTCGATCAACATGTCCTTGTCGATTTTCTTCAAATCGCCAATTTTCAGACCGGCATCGGCCAACTGCTGAGCGGTGGTGTCGTCAATTCCTCGACGAAGTAAAGCGAGATAGGTGTCCTT
>DAFX01000044.1:645-4094 GCA_002495535.1 Euryarchaeota archaeon UBA433 | reverse complement strand
GGGATTGAGGTGCTGACTTCTGGAACTTCTGTGGGATTGGTAACGATTTCGGCGGCTTGTTCCACTCTGCGGATTGCGATTTGTTCATCGGTCCAACCTTGTTCGCGCAACTGTTCGTCTGTCCACATATCTGCTGCTTGGATTGAGGTATTATATCACTATTGGTGCATTGATTTGACAACCCTCCATGCTAGATGTTACGCAGTTCCTTAGGTACCGTTGCCGTTACTTAATTTTTATACAACCTCTTCGGTTAGCGTATGCATGCGTATTACCCTCGTCGTGCTTTTGTTGCTCGCTGCATTGCATCCACTCGCCATGCAACCGGAGCTTGAAGATGCTCCTGTGTTGCCACAATTTACCGCCTCCGGGTCTGTTGATGTGATTGAAGAAATCGAACCAAACAATCTCAACACCACTGGCCAAGAAGTCTATCCCGGCGACGTGGTACGAGGAGCAGTCGATATGTGGAGCGATGAATTGGATTACTTCGGTGTTTGGCTGGAGCCTGGTCAAACCCTCCTGTTGACCCTCTCACACGCCGCAGGCGATGGCGTGTCAATGTCAGTTTGGGATGAAGAAGGAACTCACTTGGGTGCAAGCAACCCTGGAAAAACCAGGGACACACTGTTCTTTGGGGAAGAGGAAACCGACTACGGAGGGCTCTACATCGTTTCAGTAAACGCAACCATGACTGAAGCTGGTGGCGGTGCCTATGTTCTTGAGATCGATGCGGGCTACCTTGTCAACTGGTACGCACCAGCAGTTGGCTGGAACGCAGCAACAGAGATGTTCGATGCAAAAGGCAACCTCTTGTACACTGAATCGCTTTCCTCCTATCAGTTCGCAAACTCAGCATCGTCCACAGCATCTTCTGCACCAGCGTGGACCACCGGTGATTTCTGGAATTTCACAGTCACCATGCCCAGCATGATGGGCGCTGAATACAGCGAATATCACCAAATGACGGTAACAGGGACAGAAACGGTCTCCGGAAACGAATGCTACAGAGTCTCTTTGGAAGGAAAGATGACCTTCTCCATGAGTTTCTTTGGCATGACGACGACCACCACCGATGAAGAAACCGGAGTTGCATGTTATGCTACCTCCGATCTTTCACTTGTCCACGAAAACATCACCTTCACCTCCAAAATGGAAACATCTGGTGGCATTGGTGCCATGAGCAGCGATGAAACTTCTGGACGAAGTTGCACGACGTCCGATGGCGAACCGGATGAGGATTGTGATGGTGTTGAGGACTTTTTCGACGATTGTTCTGGCACTGCCCCTGGTGCGGAAGTTGACTTCTGGGGTTGTTCTGAAGCCCAAAACAACGGTGGAGGCAGCGGCGGCAACGACGGCGATGGCGACGGAGTTCCTGATACTGATGATGATTGTCCAAACACCGAGGCTGGAGCCTCGGTTGATCTGAACGGTTGTTCTGAAGCCCAAAACGGAGGCGGAAACGGCAATGGTGACGGCGGTGACGGAAACGGTGGCTCTGATGGAAGCGATGCTGATGGCGATGGTGTGAGCGATGCGGACGACATGTGCCCAGATACAATGACAGGAGCAACCGTCGATGTGATGGGATGTTCTGATGCTCAAAATGGCGGAGGCAACAACGGCGGAGATGATGGTTCTGGTAACGGAGGCAACGATGGCTCTGGAAACGGTGGAGATGGCGGCTCGGGGGACATTGACCTTGGAATCGGTTGTGTTCCTGACATGAGTGACATGAGCACCACTACGGTGTTCCGCTCAGACCTCGTCTACGCTCAGGGCATGGATCACTTCCACTTCCCAATTGAGGAAGGAACTGTGTGGAGCGAGGCTGCTGTGGGCGATGGTTCGATTTCGATGTCCTCTGAAATGGGCGGTTGTGAGATGTTTTCAATCGATGTTCCTGCATCGGATGCACTGCCTCTTAACTACCGGCACCTTTCGACAAAGGACTTCACCGTGGGTAATGACTCAGTAACTGCCAACGGAATCCAAGTCTTTGCCGGACGGCAAGGTAACAATGACTGGGCAACGCCTGATTTCACCCTGCTACCGAGCGTTCCAGATGATGTCGCCAAGATGGGCTTGCCGTTCGCGGCATGGGTGAATGTTGTTGGGTTCAACGAATTCAACGCATCCGTCAACATGAGTGCGAGCTTGAACGCAGAGAATGCACCCATTATGTTCGATGAAGACCAACTCACCATCGATGGTGCAGGTACCGTGATTGTCGATACAATGAACCTCACCAGTGGAGAGTATCTGCTTACGGTGACAGGTTCTTCAAGCGGCGGTGCTGAGCGTTCAGTTACGATTCCATTTACCGTTGACAACGACCCAGACTTCGAGATTCTCACCTTCGATCCATGGATTGTCCTACCACAAGGTGCAGAGTGGGTCGTACCTACGCCTATTTTTATCGAACCAGTGAATGGTTTCGGTGCTGATGTCAGCGTCAGTGTGACCGTGCCAGATGGTGTCACGGCTCAACTTGACTTTGCCCGTGGTTCCGCTCCGTTCATGTCAATCTTGACCCTCACTATACCTGCTAACCTCACTGCTGGAGATTACACCGTGATCGTAACCGGTACTGCAGGGAGCAACGTCCATTCTGATGAACTCACCTTTACGCTGACTTCGTTGCCTGAATTCTCCTTGGAAATCGAGGAACGCGAGCAAATCATCACCAACGGTGCTATGTCCATCGAGGGCGTCATTAACGCACACAATGGACTCGACCTGGCGCTAGGTGGAGCATTGGATATTTTCATTGAACCTTACAATCAGGCGTTGTTGGATTCAGCCGTCATTGAATTTGGTGCCATGAATTCAAACGGTGATTTACCCTTTACAGTGACCTTCACTGTGAGCGACACCACGGACAGAAACGAATACACCGTGAATCTCAATGTGGTCGCCCTTGATGGTGGCGTGGCTCACATGGCATCCGTTGCCTTTGTCACCGAATCCTCAACACTTGACGGAACCGCAGTTGCAGCAGATGCTTCCGCAGTTGTATCTGGCAACACCAGCCAGCACGATGGCACAGAAGAAGCAGCCCAGGCGATTGCGAATGGAGAGGAAGTCGAACAAGAAGACCAGACAAAGGATGAAGATGACAAAGGGGATCGCAGCAGCGATTCACAATCATCAAACACTGGTCTGATTGTGGGTTCGACCATTGGAATTCTTGGCGTCGTTGTTGGCGTTGCAGTGGTCCTCATGCGCCGACGTGAGGATGGTCCAGGAAAAGAGTTCAACCAACAACAATGGAATCAGGCACCTGCACAACCAATGCCCGCTCAAGCAGGCATGGCGTCGATGCCAGACTACGCAACTGCGCAACAACCTGTTCAACACGTGCAGCCGGTCCAACCAGCACAACCCGTTCAACACGTGCAACCGGTCCAACCAGCACAACCTGTTCAACACGTGCAACCGGTCCA
>DAFX01000044.1:0-349 GCA_002495535.1 Euryarchaeota archaeon UBA433 | reverse complement strand
TTCAACACGTGCAACCGGTCCAAGCTGCCGCACCAGTTGCCACCGCACCAGCACCACCAGTTGCAACAGCTCCTCCACCACCAGCTCAACCAACAACTGTAGCCGATTACACAGGTCTACCACCGGGTGGGACTTACGATCAGTCCACAGGACAAACCATCTATATTCAAGCAGATGGCGTTCGCTGGCAAATGATGGGTGATGGTAGTTTCAACCGCCTTTGAGCATGATGCAATCATTCTAGCATTCTCAAAAATGAGTTTACTGTAGGGTGAACTCGGTTTGACGCCAAGCAATAAGAACCTCAGCCGCAAGCATCGGCTATGAACAAATGGGCCTTTTTGGGATT
>DAFX01000088.1 GCA_002495535.1 Euryarchaeota archaeon UBA433 | reverse complement strand
ATGTCTTGGTTGATCATTTGTGCTGCAAATCCGACCTTCGTAAGGTCCATGACACCGGCCATTGCTGTGCCCGTTGCACCAATGACTTGTGGCATGAAACCGATGTTGAGTTGTGTGATCTGCACATCACAAGGGACTGCACTGTCAACAGCACAAGCGTATGATGTGTTTTCGTGATAGGTGATCTCACCGGACGTTGAGTTGTGATCCAACATGTGGCGATCTGAAGTGATGGTGTAGGTGACCGGTCCGATTTCCTCGTACACCGGGGCATCACCCATCATCACATCACCTAGGTTGGTGAGGTTCCAGGCATAGAAGTCCCGGTCGGTGGAGGATGAAAGCCAATCCGCTTCAAATTCTGTGCAGTCGTCGTTTGAACAAATATCGTCTTTTGGAGCTTCTGCAGTTGCTTCTGCGACAGCGTCGGGCACTGCGCCCGTAGCGATTGGGGCAAGTACGGCTAGGTTCAAAATAAGGAACATGAGACCTGCTCCAAGCATTGCTTTATCCGATTTTAATATGGACATAACTTATTGTGGCGCATGGTTCGTGTATAAGCGTTGGTGTGTTTTTCAACACCAAGTGCGCCATATCCCGGCAGGTGTAACGTCGCGGAAAGGGAATCGGTGCGGTCATCAATGAGCAGTTCCACGCCCCATCATGGCGGACCCAAACACCCACGAGGAGGCCCCGCTAGGTTGGCCGGGCCAATTGTGGCTCGAGGGGCGCACCCTTGTCCATCTTCAACAGGAGCAAGAACGCCCAAGCCACATGCCCAGAGGACCTGCAAAACGCACCGGGGTCGGCTTTCTCAATCCTGCAATGGCGCCAGCCCGAACTCGAAGCGTGCTCCTCCTTGCTGATGCTTTGGAGCACGGCTGGCTTGTCAAACCAGGCCGCCCCATTCGTGCGCTTGATGCATTGTGCGCCACAGGTGTACGCATTCGACGCTGGCGCAATGAGATTCCTAGCGACCTCCAGCATCGACTCCGAATCACAGGAAATGACTTGGATGAATTTGCGTTGTCGTGGGCCAAAACTTCGCACCACTGCCACCCACCAAAGCGAGACATCGTGCACGAGCCTGAAGACGACAGGCACGGACAACCATCGGATGCCGTGTTCACTAACGGGCTGCATTTTCAACGGCTCGATGCACGCATGGCAATGGTCGATGCCGCCTATCAATGGGTGGACCTCGATCCGTTCGGCTCCCCGATTCAATTCCTTGATGCAGCCTTGCAAAGCCTATCGAGAACCGGTGTGCTCGAGGTGACGGCGACAGACACCGCTGCATTAACCGGTTCTTCGCCTTCCAGCCAGGCTCGGCGATACCAAGCCAAGGGGCTTGTTGACGAATACGCACACGATGACGCTGTTCGTCTGTTATTGGGAACTGTCGCAACCACCGCCGCATGACTTGACAAAGTTGTAACGCCGCTTCTCGCCTTGTTTGATGGGCACCATGTCCGCATCTCGTTGTTGGTCAAAACCAGTAAATCAGAGGCAACAAAGATTCGCGATTCAATTGGTTGGAGGGTGCGGTGTGAAGATGTGCCCTACCGATTTGTGCATCACCCCGCACCGGATCAGCTGAAGGCAGCCAGTGGGCCAATGTGGATTGGGCCAATGTGGCACCACGGTATTGCATCTCGGATGACCGAGGAGCGGGCTTTGGATTTGTGCCACCCAACCGAGGATGAAATTCAGTCTCATAGAACTCAAGGCTTGCAATGGAGCGATGAAGACACCAACCATTCGGCTAGAGAACTACGAAGAAGCGTTCGGTACATCGCCGATGCGGCAGAATTGATGAGCAGAGACCACCTCTTGCTGAACCTCGACGCTCTGCCACGGCTTGCAAAAGTCGGAGGCGCACCAAAGATGGAAAAACTGCTGAGTGCACTCGTGGAAGCAGGTTATGCTGCTGCACGCTATCCTGATTTAGAGCCAATGCTTGTCACTGATGCACCGTTTGAATCGGTGATTGAAGTTGTGAGAATGTGTCACGCATCAACCGACTGAGGGGTCGAGTGAAGGATCGTCTCCCACATCAATTTCTGGACCTGGCAGCATTGTCCTTGAGTTTTCGATGACTTCTTGGACGCTTGATTCGATGGTTTGAGCGTTTTCAAGCAACTCGCTGAGAGGAATTTCAAGACCTGTCAAATCACCAATGGCTTCAACGGCGAGCGCTGCTGCACGCGCATCCGGATACAGCGAACTGGCTTCGGCTAAAAGCGCCGTCACATCGATGCCCAATCGGTCGCCTTCGCCGAGCAAAAACCCCGTGATTCCTGCAACGATGCCTTGCTGAATTGGTTCAATGCCTGCATCCCTCAACCGCCGCCTTGCAGATTCTGAGGAGCCGACACCGAACAATTGCCCTGAAGCGACATTGCCCGTATCGACCAATCCATCGATGATGATCAGGCGGTCGAATCCACCCTTGGTGAACCATTCCAAAACAGTGGATGCAAACATAATGTCTTGTTCATTCTTGAATTGTATTTCAGAAGTAAAGACGCCGACTCCATCCCCCTGATAGACACGAACAGGATGCTTTGGCACCTCATTGTGGATCAGCGCTACTGCCGGGAATTCGGCGTTCAAAACAGTGCCTAGTTGCCTCATTTTCAACGTCTTGATGATGTGAGATGCTGCGATGACACCGACCATGCCAGCGGTGGTGAATCCCGCGATTGCAACCCCACCGGTACGAGGGTCTGCGCCCTCTTGAAGGACCAATGCGTAACCCTTGAACTCATGCTCCATGAAACGGCCTCCGTGCTGTGGGTGACAATGGCTCTATGAAAAGACCTACGATGGGGTTATTCTTCCCATACCGCCCAATCTTCCCAGCCTTCTTCGCGGTACCACCAGACGCCTTCTTCATCTTCCCACCACTCTGTGCCGTTTTCATCGACGCTGATGCCGTCGTCTTCTTCCTCGGCCTCAATCGTTTCTTCCTCGGTGGTCAAGGCTTCTTCGACATCATACGATTCGATTTCGCCTTGGTCTTCGTTATCAAACTCGTCAAAGAGGCTTGGTCGCCGTTCTTCGGGGGCTTCGAAATCGTCGATTGAATGGCCTTCCGATTTGAGTTGGTCGAGGGATTTGCTGGTTGGTTTGGTGGGCTTCTCAACAACTTTCGGTTCAGGTGCCTCTTCTTCATCTTCGAGGTACCAATCATCATCTTCGTCTTCTGAATTTCTCAGCAACACGACGCCTGCTCCAGCACCAATGAGGACCAACAGACCGATGATACCACCAACGATGAGGGTTGCTGAACCTTTGTTTTCTGTTGGTGTTGTGTCAACTGGTTGTTGTACCTCAGGTTGTTCACCAAGCGTCCACTGTAATTCACCTTCAGTGCTTGCGGTTGATGTGGTCATGGAGTCGCACGGATTGGCTCCGCCGAACTCCGAGCATGTGATGTAAACGACATACTCCACTCCCTGGATGCCGGGGAACAAACCGTCAGATGGCCCATTACGAACCGGTTGGAATTCAACTTGAGTCGAGCCCTCTGCAGAAATGGTGAGGCTCGGCCCGCTCCCCGTCAAGGAAGACGACTCAAAGGTGAACGGGGGGGGCGTGGTCGGGTAAGTGATCCAAGAAAACCCGACGAACACATCAAACGGATTCGGATTGGTAATGGTGCACGTAATCGCCTCATCCGCCCCATTGTCCTCCCACGCGTAGGTTGCAGTACCACACTCGATGAGGGCCGAAAGGGTTGTGTCTGGGAAGGATGGCCCTGTCGTATTCGTGTTGTTTGTTGTATCATTGCCATCGGTTTCATTCGTTTGGTCTTCTGGGCCACCAATGAAGGTGAATGAAATTGGATTCATCGATGGTTGAATCCACGATTTTGTCGGATCTGATGTCAAGACAAGAGTGTCCGTAGCGTTCGCGGTTCCAGAAAGAAGGAGTTGCCCGCCCTTGACCTCGACGAGCCCCGAGCTGGTGACATTACCGCTCTCGTTTTGTTGAACCCATTCGTAGGTAAGTCCCTCAATGTAGGTGTTTTGGGTTGCTAATTCTGCTTGGAAGGTAAGCTCTAGTTCGTAGACGCCGTCTTGGTTGAGTTCCAAGACCGTGTCCTCGGTGGTGACTTCTGCTCGGAGCAAACCTATTCCTTCGAGGACAAGGTTCGATGCAGCGGTTGGCTGCATGGTAGCGTCTCCGGCGTTACCCGCGTAATCGATAGTGAGGGTTGCAACATCAAAGAAGGTGATGAAGGTCGCCCCCAGATCGGTCAAATCCTCAACCGCAATCGCTTGCCATACCCCTTCCTCGTCCGTTGTTCCTGAAACGGTGTAACTGGCACCCGAAGCCACGATGGTCAACGAGAGGGGTTCGCCCCCAATGGGCACATCTCCACTTGAAAGGGAGATATTCAGGTAAAGTGAATCCAACGCACTGAGGCTGAAATCCTCATCTGTTGGTTCAGCGCTTGTCGATAGGTCATAGGCAATTGTAACATCGCGGATGGAATTGTTCAGCGACATGACGGGGCCAACGCTGCTGAATTCGTCGGTGGCGTTGCCATAGTTATCATAAGCAACGACGGCGATAAAGTACGCGATTGTATCGTCGGTTATCAAGCCAAGATCCGCCGTGCTCAACGACATCGTTTGGTTGGTCGTTGTGTGCGTGATGGTCGCAATAGCGCTGAGATTGTCAAGCGATTCAATGCCTTGATTTTCCATGTAAACCTTGTACTCCAAAGCGCCATCAATCGAGATATTCCACGTGATTTCAAGCGAACCACCGGTGTCTTCTGGAGTATCGTACGCCATCAATCCTGAGACTGCTGCTGGCGGGGCGGGGAATGGGATTGTCAGCGTCAATGGTGAAGACATGTTGCTTGTGACGCCAAAGGAATGGAGGGAACGAACTGCATAGATGTAGGTCTCGCCGTGCACAACCTGACCGTCAACGGTCATGTTGTTGCCTTCAACTGCGTAAGGAGATGTCAAATCAAAAGCACTTCCTTCAAGCGCCCTAAACACCTCGAACTCGATCAAATCATCTCCGAAATCCAGCATGTCTTGCCATCCAAATTCCACTCGATCCGAGGTCAATTCAGTGACCGACAGGACCGGTGTCGGGGGCAGAGCGAGATTTGGAGCGCCAGGCGTGTATTGGGCAATGAGTCCGGACACCATGAAGTCCCCAGACATTGTTGAGGTCACCGGCAGTGATACGACGAAGTTGCCGGTTCCTGCAGTTTGTTGCTGATTGATGATGTTGGTGAGGTTGCCTGCAGAAAATGGGTTGTTCTCAACTACAAAGTCGATGTCGTAGCCAATGTCCATGTTTGAGAGATTGAATGTTCCATTGGTGTTGCTTGTGAAATCGAAGAAGACATTGGACATCCGAATTCCATAACCGTCTTCGATGTACGGGAGCGCATTCATCAATGGGGACAAGAGCAATGTCATGTTCCCCAAGGGGTCTTCAATCGAAAGTGGATTCATGCTGAATTGGGAACTCCCTGAATAGCCAGAAGCGGTTAAATCGGTCTGGCCGTCAAGATTGATGTCCATGCCGATGGTGCTGTAGGCTCCGATGAATAAGCCATAAGTTCCATTGCCCGCAGCTACAATGTGTTCGAGAACCCCGTCCCCGTCCATGTCTATGCCTTTTGCATCCATTGGTGCATCCCAAGGCTGGAGAGCGCCGGATTGTGCGCCGATTGAAGTCGAATTGATGTTGAATATTGAGATGTTTCCACACACCCCAGTGACCTGGTTGCAATCGCCCGTAGACCTTGGTACAATCAACGACGTTGCCCCGTCACCATCGTGGTCGAAAAATGATGCATTATTGAGGGCGCTTGCAGAAGCAAGTTCTGTCGTCGATAAGACGTTTGTAGTGTTCCATTGCGAGCCAATGTTCAGCGCAATCGTGTACCCTACTTGGTTAGTACCAATGAAGTCAATATCACCATCGTTGTCGATGTCCCCTGCAATGGGTTGTGATTGTATGCCGTCGAAACGGCTTGGATTCTCTGAGATGCCGGAGCCTACAGTCCATTGAAGTGGCGTGCTGTGACCATAAAAATCGGTCACAACGGCGCTGTAGGTGCTGGCGTTCGCATCAAAATAGCCTGCTGTGAGGTAGAGAAGGCTTGTTGAAGTGGCTGTGTTGTTCATGTTGACCGTATAAGTTTGGTTCGCTCCGAAGGATCCTACCTTGGCGTTGAAGGTTCGAAGAGAAAAGACCCCGCCCGAGTGTATGGAAATGATATCGGCGTTTCCGTCTTGGTTGAAATCGCCTGCGCTTGCCGCTATGCTGTTTGAATTCAGAGCAACGAGTTGAGCAGCCCCTAAAGAAGCGGTTGTCGAGTTTGTAAAGTGAACACATGCGTTGGAAGAGGTGTAATCAAAACTCACCACGTCATCCATGCCGTCGCCATCGAAATCGGCCATAGAAAGCTCTGTTGCCCCCGCACATGTGGCCACCCAAGACGACATGTTGAGTCCCGTGCTTGCGTTCCAATCAATCCGTGAAATCGCTGCATTAAATCCGGTGACGGTCTTGGATAAAACGGCGATTTCTGGCAAGGTGTCGTTGTCCATATCTCCAGAGGTAAAGGTCGTGACAACGCCAGTTGGGACAAGGCCTCCAGCGACAGCCGAAATGAAATCTACATCCAGATCAACCGAGTCGATCGAGGCTGCGTATGGGATGTTGACCATCGATGATGATACCGAACCTGTCGAATAGAGCACGTCTGTGGTGGCACCTGTGATGAAAGATTGTTGGTGACCCAGATGGCCATAACCTGCCCCTTCAAACGCCCATTCCTTTACGCCGTCTTGACCGATGTCAATGTAGACTTGACCGGGGGTGGCCACCTCATCTTTCGCGTTGACGAGGAATGAAGCGGATTCAAAAGTGACGTTTCGGGGCACTTCGATACCAAGGCTTGTATCGGTCAAACCTGCCGTCAAGCTCACGCTTGACGCTGCTTGTCCACCATCGAAAGTACTCACCGTTCCTCCAGTGGGGTTCGCAGCCACCAATACAACTGCAAAAGACTGCAGCAGAAGCAGGGTGACGAGGAGCAACGGCCCAGTACGAGTTGCGTTTACCATGGTGTTCACAAGTCCCATCTGTGCGCAAGCCCTTCAAGTTCCTTACGGCTCATTATAGAAGAAAGCGGCGTTATGGGTGTGAATTCGGCATTCCCGCCCCGCCAAATGGAAGACCTGAGCGATAAAGGATTATACGGCACTGGCAGGCATTTCAGACCAGAGGGGACAAAATGGAGCCAAATAGCAAGGTATCCGTCATTGCAGGTGACATCGAAATCGATCTCGAAGGCGCAGCTATGGAAGTTGAAGAGCAAATGATTCTCCACCGTCAGGACGACACCTGGACCATCATGCTCGATCGATTGGCCCAGGCCCGCGCAGATGCTCTGAAAGCGGCTGTCTCAGCAGCAAAAGAAAAGGGATTACCCGAGCGGGGATCAGGCTTTAGGGTCCTTTTGGAAACTTGTTCATTAGAGCGAAAACCCGACCAGGTTCTCGGGGCGATTCATTACCTCAGAGATGTTGAGAACATCCAGGACAGTCCTCCGCGCGTCATCAACCAGTTGTTCGCTGATGCGAAAATCGACCCGCCAGGGAATCTTTCATTGTACCTCAATCGTCTGAGGGAGCGGAACTTCCTCATGGTCCCTCCCGGAAAAGAAGATAAAAACCGATTTGCACATCTGACTGAAGAAGGTCGTGCTCATCTTGATAAACGCTCAACTGCATGAGGAACCATCATGGTAATGTCCGGCGGTGGGGGCGACGACCCTCGAGAATCAACGGGAGAAGTTCAATCGATAGTATTGGACTGGTCGTTTCAAAATCATGCGGCAGAGATCCTCAGGAAGGGGCGCCATGCCGGCTCAAATTTCCGTCGCAGTATCCTCGATGGAGCTGATTTGACAGAAGGGGATTTTTCCAATTGTGATTTTCGAAAGGCATCGATGTACGAGGTCGATCTGATGAAGTCTGCATTTGACGGGGCGGATTTTCGCGGGGCAGACCTGCGGAAGGCGAGGTTGAATTTATCCAATTTTAGAAATTGTAAATTTGCAGGCGCAGACCTCCGCGGCATCCGTGGAAAATATGCAATCTGGCAGGGAAGCGATTGGTGGAATGCCAAGGTAGATGAGGGCCTTGAGAAGGCACTTTCTAAGAAATGGCCACGGCCGACAGATGAGTGAAGCCCAATCACTCTTCTTCGACCACAAGTTCTACTTTCGGGCTTGGATACAACGCAAGTCGAGCTCTTGCGTTCAGCAAAGGAAGGGCTGCAATGCTCAAGCATGAGACCATGCAAACTGAACAGAAGTAAGGTAAAATCTCGTATGTAAAAAGCAGAGGTCCTGTGAGGGTGGACGCTGCTGCACCACCTATGAGCCAACTTCCTGCTGCTCCGCTAGCAAGACCAACGCCAGCGCCTGCCACGTTCATCCACGCACCGAGTGGATTGAGTCGAAACAAAAATCCTGAGCCTAAAATCATCAATGCAGCGGCCAAACCAAGGCCAACCGCTCGAATGAGGTAGCCGCCAGATTCCCGGGCCTCATCGTGAAATTTCTGATACTGCTCCGGAGTCAAATCGTCCGCATCGCTGGCTTGGCTGTTCGGTGTGGTGAGAAGAAGTTCGACTTCTTCATCAGATAAATCGGCCGCTGCGTGGAGCTGATAATCTCCCCATGCTTGGAAAGCCAAAAGCAAGGCGCCGAGCACGATCAGAACCGCTACGGATTTCGGCCCCTTGGTGTCAGGGCGGATTGCAAACATATCAACAGGCGGAGAGGGGACTGAGTCTTCCTCTTCCATGCGCATCGAGAAACCAAGATCAAGATCGCTCATTCGAAGGCCTCCATAACGTGGTTGAGGAGCCCGGTGCGAAGATCGTCGGGGATGGCCTCGGGTTGAAGGGTCTCCATATTGACGCAGACCGTGACTTGGGTGCTCTTCCAAAGGGTGGCACCTTCTTGGTTCTCAAACAGGTAATGCCAGGTGCAGGAACTGCTACCGACCTTGGCAATGGAGAGGGTTGCATGAACCGTATCGCCGTACTTCAAAGGGGCGATGAAATCAGTTTCAACATGGACAACGGGGAAGCCAATTTTTCTCTCGTTGATCATGACGGGGTAGGAAACGCCGCACATGGGCTCCCATGCCTCTTCAAAAAAACGGTGGGCGAGATCGAAGATTCTAGGGAAATAAGCGATGTTTGCCCCGTCCAACATCGCATAGTCGACCCTACGGGTAAGTTGAACCGCCATGTTACGCCCAATATGTGGGGCGTGATGAAGGCTTGCTTGGGCGTTTAATTCAAGCGATGAAAACGCAACCCGTTGCGCTTATATCCAAGCGGTCGGTGGACCGACCACCAAGGCCCTATAGTGTAGCTTGGATATCACGCCGGCTTGCGGAGCCAGCAACCCGTGTTCGAATCGCGGTGGGGCCGCTCTTCCCTTCTTTTGAGCGTCAGCATCCACCTATGCTCGCCACTCGTGCATGGGCCATCCTTGTTCCTCAGCAAGCCTTCGCAATGGCCCTTCGGGGTTGATGGCTACTGGGTTTCCCGTGATTCGCATGAACCAAGAATCAGCATGAGTGTTTCCATAGCCATAACACTGCGCCAAGTCGTGTCCATTTTGTGCAGCATCTGTTTCGACCACTGGGACCTTACCCTTTCTTCGCGGAACCGACCAGCCACGTTCAGAGCCAGAAAGGATCCCTGTTCGTGCTTCTGGGCCACATCCATACACGGCATCCATGCCCAAAACCTCGGCCATGGCTTCAGCCATAGGCGCAATCGTCGCCGTCACCAAGACCAGTCGGTGGCCTTGTTCTCTGTGCCATGCGAGTTTGGCTTTTGCTTCTGATGAAACTCTCGGTGCAAGTTTTTCGAGGGCTAGACGGTTCGAATATGATTCCAAAACTTCCCACGATGCAAGAGAAAAGTGCCCCCGGTTTCGGGCGGCGTCATAGAACGCACGTCCTCGAAGCAGGTTGCCAACAAGCCCAAGCGTCCAGCTCAGCGCACCAACCGGAATTCGCCAAGGGCGGCGTTTCGCTAAATCGGTCGCCAGTGTTTTCTCACTTGATGCATCCAAAAGGGTGCCATCCAAGTCAAAATACGCCGCAATGCTACCTGTCATGATTCACGGGTGCACAACACCATACATGAGTGCGTCCCCATTCCGCCCGAAAAGATTAGGATTTTCGGGGCGCTTGAGGGCAGCCCAGTTCACCATAGACCCGTCGGCCTGCTCGATGATCTTGCCACCATTCAAGGCAGTCCCCCAGGTGCCGTGGGATGAAAAAGCCAACTTTCCTCGGGGTTAAGCCGTGGTTGCGCATTGAACGGTCGTTGGAGAGGCTTGCGACAATTGACTGGGCTGAGCACCCGGGGTTCATTCCAACAAACCGTAAAATTTCATCTTTCAATCGCTCAAACCGAGCCTTCTTTTGGGAACCTTTTCCCTCTCTGCGTGGTGGCATGAACGGAAAATCAAATTGAACCGCTATGAAAGATATGGTGGTTGTCCCACCCTCGAAAACTTGTTTTTCTTACTCAAAAGTGACTTTTTGAGTGGTTTTCCAATTTGCAGTTGCAAGTTTTTTCGCTTTTCCATCTGCGATGATTGGGTGGATCGTTTTCAATTCGCCATGCATGCCACGAACGTGAAATTTAACTCGAAGTTCAGCCGCTTGATCTCGGACAACCGCCTCCATTTGATCTTCATCAAGATCGATCGAAGCGAGTGTTGCTCCGTCGGTTAAACTGGAGATGGTAAAGGTGCTACCAGCAACGGAAAGGGCTGGACGAAAATCCATGTCGTTCGGGTGGTTCATCCACACAGAAACGTCCAAAGACAGCGAATCACGGATGTTAAC
>DAFX01000102.1 GCA_002495535.1 Euryarchaeota archaeon UBA433 | reverse complement strand
TGGGCGTGTAGCATAGCTGGATAATGCGTTGGCCTCCTAAGCCGAAGATCCCGGGTTCAAATCCTGGCACGTCCGTTCTGAATCAATAAAAGGGGGTTCACAATGCCTATGTTGGGTGGTTTTTGAAAGGCAAGAGCCAAATTCAAGGGCGGTTTGTCCTGCCCTGAGGGCCATGGCGTTAAGCGATGCAAAAAGTCCGGGTTTCGAGAAACCCCTCGCGCTACCTGACCCCTACGGCGAAGGGTTTGAACACGCTGAAGACCCCCTTGAACACACAAAACAACAGTGGTTGAAATTGGAAAAGCGACGTCTGATGATTGGACAATTGGCAAGAAAACCCTCACTGATGTTCTGGCGTTCATTGAACGGATTCTTTCTCGCTATGTTTGCCTTCATTAGCCTCTTAGAACCGTCTTTGATCGAGTCTGCGGGTGGATGGGTCCTCTTCCTTCTCATCCCCGTCGTGATTGCCGTTGCGCCCAGTGTGATTGCAAGCGAAGCTGCATGGCAAGCCATGCAGGCTCGTATTTCTCTGCGGGAACAAGGCGGTGTTGAAGCCGGCAAACGGCACGCTTTGAGAGCGCAACCTGGCATGGACCGAATTCTCGAAAGCCTCAGGGATCAACGTCGGAACAACCTCATGGCAAGCGTTCTCTCAGGCATCACCTTCGCCTTGTTGGTCTTCGCCTCGGCGTTTGAACCCAATTCCCTCGCGTGGAATCTGGCCCTTCTTGTTGCTATGACCGGGGGTGTAGCCCAAACGTTTCATTCGGTCTTTTCATACGACTTCGTCCGCCAACAAGGAGACCCTTTCCCCTCACTCGTGTTCCATGCGCCGACCCACCACCCGACCCAACTCGGTAGCGTTCTTGGTGACCTTCTCGTTGCTCATTTAGACCCTGATTTGTTACTCGAATGGGAAGAATGGCGTCATTCATTCAAAAAAGCACTCGTCCCAGGAAACATTTCCAAACAAGCTCTAGAGCGCCTACTTTACATCCTTCATTTGCAGATGGAAGAAGAGATCACAGAATCCATGGCGTTGGAGGAACTCAAAGCCTTCCTTCTACCAGATCGAATTGATGGTTTGCTTTTGGATGAAGAACATCGTTTCAACTGGCGCAGTCTACAGCGTTTAATCGCTCATGCACGAGGCTGGCAACCGGGGGCGTTCCTCCTCCTTGACCGCCTTCAATATGACTTGCTTTCAGGAGCACCACCTCTGTTGAGGGCTGAATGGCGAATGGATGTGGCGTTGGATGAAACGTGCCATGCTGGTGCGGGAAACCTGTTCATCGCACTCAACAATCAGACCTTCACAGAACGCCATGTGCGGGTTGAGGTGTTGACGCCGAACGGGGAACCAGAATCGCGCGATCACAGATTTGAACTGAGCCCCTGCCCGCCCCCTCGACAAGCCGTCAACCTGTCTCACCCCTCTGAAGACGACGCCCTAGATTGGATCCCAAGGTACCTCGAGCGCGGCGTTGTCCTCTGGATTGGTGTTGCCTGGCCGAAGGATTTCACGGGTCCGGCTGATGTGCAAATCATCCTCAGAGACGATGAAGGCGTTGTTTTGGAGTCCCAAGTCGTGCGGACAGACGTGCGGCGAAGCGGCGGTAGTCAAAGCAAATTGAGAACTCGGAATTTAGGGCTCGCTCGTCGTAAAGGGGATCTTCCATTGCCCAAATTGTCTACATAATTCGAGAACGCATAGGCCAAGCCCACCACCGCTCTTGGGCGGCTGAATGCGCATACCCCTCTCTCCACTCAGCAAGCCATCGAAGCGCGCACCTTATGGACGAGTCATGCTTGGCCAAGATTACCGGGTGTGAGGTACATGGAAGCATGGGACATCATTGTAGTAGGCGACGGACCAGCAGCACTTCGTGCAGCAGCAGCAGCAGCCAAGCAAGGGGCTTCGACTTTGATGGTCGCAGTCAACGCCTTGGGAAGCACCACCGATGCCGGGCGCGACGGTTTTGCAGCAGCGGTTCAAGAATCTAATAATCGCGGGCACAGAGAAGACACCATTCGAAATGGAGCCTTCCTTTCCGACCAAGATATTGTGGCGCAAAGGACAGCGGGCGCAATACGCCATTTGGATCTCCTCGAACGCTGGGGTGTCAATTTCCGCCGCGATTCAAGCGGTCTTCCAGATGTTTCCAAAGCCATGGGTCACGGCAAACCGCGTGTCGCCGATGCGGGCGATGCAACGGGTCGAGAGGTTCAGAAGACGCTTGAAGAACAATGCATGCGCCACGGTGTGGTTCGTCGAGGCGACCACCTCCCCCTTTCTTTGATTCATTCAAACCAAACTGTTCACGGAATCACAGTGGCTGACATGATCAATGGCCAAATCCTTTCCATCCAGGCAAAGGCAGTCATTCTTGCCGATGAAGGAATTGAAGGCGTATTTTCACACGGTGCTATTGGCATAGGTATGGATTTAGCCCTCCAAGCAGGCCTCCACTTGCGCAACATGGAGTTCATTCACCACTCGCCACTCGGCCTCGTCGACACAAATATGGTGCTATCCACAGGCCTTCTCAGTGCAGGAGCGACCCTCCACGATGCCAATGGAACTGATTTGGATTTGGGAGACGGAAGCGTCGCTGCAGTATGCGCGGCAGTTCAATCAGCCAATCAAGCCGTGTTGGATGCCCGACACTTGGGCGAGAATTCCGCATGGTGGTCTGGAGCCTTCAGAACCGTCGAACAACGCACGGGTATTGATCTCTCAAAGCAGACGGTTGCTGTTGAGGCGCGGCCCACCCTTTCGATTGGGGGTATTGCGGTGGATGAACACGGACGGGCAGTCAACGGTGCATGGTCACGCTGGTTCACAGGATTGTACGCCGCTGGCGACGCCGCCAGTTCAGGCATGCACGGAGCAAACGCCCTCCCAGGTAACCGCCTCCTCGACGCGCTTGCCGGCGGTAGCGCTGCGGGCTCCCACGCTGGTGAATGGGTTCAATCACGAAACCTCAGTGGGGCTTCAGAAGCCATGGAAGAAGAAGAAAATGCACGGGCTGATTTCAGCGCCATGAGCGGCACTCAAGAAGGGGCAGTTGTCCGAGTTGGAGCGGTCGCAACCAAACTTCGAGACGCTGCATCCAGCGCCCTTCTCGGGCCAAGAAATGCCAATTCACTCGCCAACGACATCGCCACTCTTGAGTCATTAAGCGTCATGGCTGAATCCATTCATCTCGACCAGTCTTCACTGATTGCCAACACAAACCTTGTCGAAATCATTCGAGTTCAATCTGGGATCCGCCTCGTCACCGCCGCGGCTCAATCAGCCCTTGCCCGTGAGGAAACCCGTGGCCCACACGAACGAAGTGATTTCCCAGAGCAAGACGAGAACTTCCTCCATCACACAACCGTGGACCAAACCGGTGCGACATCGACCCTTGGCCTTCGCAAGGGGACAACCGGCAACTGGGTTCTTCCACCACAATGAAGCAATTCAGACCGTTCGCCGGTGCACCACTGAAAAGGGGAACCTACTGGCACAGCCATGAGCGAACCGACCTTATTCGAATCAATCGTGGCAGGCGAGGTCCCTTCCCACAAGATTTCTGAAGGTGAACTTTGGTATGCATTTCTCGATATCTTCCCTCGTACGGAGGGGCACACCCTTGTCGTCCCCAAGTTTGGCGTTCAGAGGCTAAGCGATCTCTCGCAGCCACAAAGAAACGCTTTGTTTGATGGCGTTGTTGATGTGCAAAACCGCTTGTCAAAAAAGTTCAGCACCACTGATTTCACAGTCTGCATTCATGATGGCCCCCTCGCAGGCCAAGAAGTCCCTCACGTGCACGTCCATGTGCTTCCTCGTCTGAAAGCAGATGGTGGTAAAACTCTGCATGCGATGTGGCCACAATCGTTACCGATTGGAGGCGAAATTGATCACTCAGCACTCAGCCAGCTTGCCAAGTCGCTTCGGGGTGAGGAACGTTGACCTCAGAAGGCATCGACGATGGTGCGATCGATCATCGAGGGGACGCCCTCCCCGTTCTTTCGAAATCGGCCACCAACATGAAAATGGACAAATTAATGTCCACTCCGATGCCAAAATTCACTGGTTCGACCCCCGGCTCGTTCTTTTGGACCCATTCGGCATGGTGGATTGCGCGCCGGGTTCGTGCAGCCCAATTTAGAACGCGTGAAGTTACCGGGCGAGAAACTCTTCCGACAGATCGAGGCAATTTGTGCTGCGCCTGGCACACCAACGGGCTGATTGACCCACTCGCTATTACCCTCAACCACCCTCGTTTTTTTGTGCTTGGAGCGAGGCATGATCTGGTCACACGCCCCTTGCTCAGCTGGTGGACAAGGCGGATGGCCGTTCAACCGGTCGTGCGCAAAGCGGAATTGCTCAGAGGTGGGTGTTCAGAAGAAGAAGCCAATCAAATCAATGGCCGCACTTTATTGATGCTCGCTACGGGTATATCGAATGGATTTGGTTGTGTTTTATTCCCCGAAGGCACCAGCCATAGCGATGCTTCGATGCTCAGGTTCCGAACGGGACCCATGCGCACCGTACTTGCTGCAGGAGCCATCGCCAAATCAAAGGGGCTCGCCCTCCCAGCGGTGGTCCCGATTGGCTTGCATTTCAGAAACAGAGAGTTGTTTCGTACCGATGAATGGGTTGAGTATGGCCCACCCATGCAACTCACAAGCGACGATATTCCCGAAGACCTAGTCAAAGCAGTCAGTGGGGGCGAGTGGAGCGAACCGCCGGCTGAAAAGGTCATTGCACTCAGAGATAAGTTGCGGCTTGAACTGGTTCCGCTCACGCCGAATACCTCCGATTGGAAGGAGAACGACGCCCTTCATCTGATGGGCCATGTCGATGCTCGGCGTTCTAAACAACCGTTGACCACTTGGCGAGAGGAGGTGTTGGCAGCGCGTGCATTCCGCGATGCATTGCAACCAAGCGATCTCTCATACATGGACACAGAAGTGCCACAGATCGACCATCCGGCTCTACCACCTGCAAAAGCAGCAGCTGCACTGCTTCAAGAGCGCGGGCTCGATGGCAGGGATTTGAATTCTGAGGGCTTAGATCTCCGGTCTTTCAGCATAAAAAAAGCAATTTTACCATTGCTTCGTTTACCCGTTTCATTGCTGATGTTACCAATTTGCCTCTACGCCTTAGGTGGGCAAATTGCAATGGGGCGCTTGTTGGGTGATTCAACAGACGAGGGGCTCGATGCTCGAACGTCCTACCATTTCCTTTCTGCTATGTTTGGGTCCCTGATGTTCTGGCCGTTTTTGGCTGCATTTGCGGTCTGGTTGGCCATCACAAATGCTACCGCTCTTCACGATTTTTCCGGGTGTGATTGGCGGATGATGTACGGTAGCGGAGATTCTGCACGCCAATTGGCCACCCTCACCCTAGGCTCTGCTCTGGTCTTCTTGTTCTGGCTGAGCGGCAGGGTGTTCGCGAAATTTTGGGACGATTGGACTGATTTCAAACGGGCCATTCGGCGCCTGAGGACCCGAGGCGTTGAAAGGCAAAATATCCGAGGTGCTTTGGCCACATTGAGCGCAGAAATGGACAAAATCACCCTTTGAGCGAAGGGTGCGGTTCAAACGAGAGTACTGCATCGGCTGTTCATGGACCCCAAGGCAGTCGTTGAGCAAATTCAAGGCTGGCTCAAGCAAGAAAAGCTTAGCGTAAAGGTCCAACAAGACATGCGCGCTGAAGCACATTTCCTCATCAAATATCCGGCAGGAAATCAAGGCCACATGTTTGCAGTAGTTGTTCCGAAGGGGCGCGACCTCGTCGCAATTTCCAGCATGACCAGGGTCGATGAGGGTCAGCAAAAGGAAATGGCAAAGCACATGGTCGAAGATCGCGAAGAATGGCTTGAATGGGTCCACGAGGGGCGCCTTCAACTCATCCGCTCTGCAGTCGACTGGGGCATTCACATGGGGCACAATGGCGAAGAAAAACCCGGGCCTCTCCAAGCATTCAATGTCAGCTTGCCAATATGGTTTGACGGCCTGACAAAGAATGAATTCATGCACGCTCTGCGACGCCTTTGGCTTGCCAAACTTGGCGTGATTCATGAGATCAAATATTCCTATGGGCCAGGTGTCGGGAAGCCTGGACCGGTTGACGATTGGACGAAAGCCAAAAGCAACTCATCCAATGCAACGAGTCCACGCCAAGTCGAAAATAAATCCTCTCCAGCTCATGAAATCGAATTTGACGAAAAAATGTCTTTCGGTTCCGGTTTCGACCCCACCGAATGGGCTTGAACTCTCCGTTTAGGGCCTGGCCTCCAACAGGTCGAAAAATGACATGGGGGAGGCGCGGTTAAGTACCATAAGGGGTAGGAAAACTTAGTCTTACCACTGGATGTCGTACACATGGGTCAAAAAATCAAGTCCGTTAGCCTCGTATCAATCATGCTGCTGTCAGTTCTGTCAACACTGTTGATGGCAACCGTCACCGTATCAGCAAACACCGTTGTCATCACAGAAGCGATTCAAGTCGTTGACGGTGGAACAGCTGCAGATCAACAAGCAGCCGTCACCTCTGACAGCGAAGGAAACGTTCACGTCGTCTGGACTCGAAACAACCTCCACCTCTACTACGCCATGCTTTCGCCACGAGGCGAGACCCTCATTGACACCACTCAAATTACGAATCCCGGACTCCACAAGATTTGGCACCCTGACATGACCGTCGACGACATGGACCGCATTCACGTTGTTTGGGCCGACAAATCCAGCCAACACAAAATCGTCTACTCTGTCCTCAATCCGTGGGCCACTCCAATGGATGGTTCCGCAAGTGACGATGGAACCATCAGCGCCATTGACGACCACGTGGTGTCCATGCGCTCGCAAAACCGCGACTGGCCCGCCATCGATTTGGACAGCCAAGGCAACGCGCACATCGTTTGGGAAGACTCCTATGACGAACTCCAACGTTTCTTCAACCAGCCCCAAATCTACTACACAATGCTCCAACCCGATGCATCGATCGGTTCCGTCGTCACGCTGTTTGACGACACCCTTCTCACGCCAATCATCGGTCACAAGGGCCACCCCGATGTGGTTGTTGACGCCAACGATTACGTCCAAATCGCTTGGGACGACACCCGTGGTGGCAAGGTCGAACTTGCCTTCATTGTCGACACATCCGGTTCGATGTACTCGGAGTGGGCTGACATCTGCACCGTTGTGTATGGCGGTAATTTCGCTTCCGGCGGTTACTTCCAAGGAATCAAGCCAATGCTCGAAACTGCAAACATGACCGTGTACGAAACTATCTACGGTCTTGGAAACACCCTGCCAGGTGCTGCAAGCAGTGGGAACTGCGCTGGTAAAAACCAGAACGCTGGTCCACGAAACACACCACTCGGTCAATTCCCTGGCGATGATTCCGGCGGAATCCGTAAACTCCCGGGCACCGTCTACAACGGCAACACCTACTCAGGGTACTCTGGTGAGGACTGGGGCCCTGGATCCAACTGGGCGTGCCTCTCTTGGAAAGACGCTTCAGGATATGTTCCAGGCAACCCACCTACTCAGGACGACCACAAGTGGAACCCTAACGCAACCAAGATTGTCATCCCAGTTTCCGATGAAGGACCAAAGGACGGCGATCCTTCACAACAAGCAGACGATTTGACTGCTATCGAAGAAGCCCACGACAACTGCCTCACAGCAGGTGTCATTCCAGTCGGACTTTACGGACAAGGCTACGGTGGCGCTGGAAACATCCAATCTCACTTCATGGACCTCGTTCAATGCCCGAACGGCGTTGTTTCGACACAAACTCGCAACTGCCCGGGTAACACGCTTCGCTCTTCCGATGCTGGCGGCCAAGCCTACGAATTCCCATCCGGGACCGGTGGCGCTAACGCAATGGCTCTCCTTGTGGAAGCTATGGTCTACATTTCGACCAACAACTCTCGTGAGATCTACATGTCCGTCTTGGATCCATACGGCAAGATGAACAACGATCCAACATGGGTCCCTGGTGGCACTGGCCACTCCGTCGTTCAAAACGGCTACGTTGAAGACACTGGCTTGGGCTCTGAAGGCCACTTGGTGGTTGTCAACGACACCCGTGTGACCATTGACGACGCTTACTCGTTCCACCCAGCAATTGGCGTGGACATGCAAGGCAACACTCACATCGCCTGGATGGACGGCCGAGACTACGGTTTCGAAAAGGCGGTCAACTACGAAGTCTACTACACCAAGCTGCGATTGCAGGGTGCTGGTGTTTGGGATGGTTCGGACGAAGGCCTTTCCACCTACGCCATCAAGAAAATCCAAGACACACCAATCTCGAACGTCGAAGGTCCATCAGGCATCTCCGGTAACTCACCTTTCGGTGGTAACTCGGTGTTCCCTGCTCTTCTCACCGATGATCAGAACAACGTTCACATCGCGTGGGTCGATTCTGGTAACTCGAGCGCTGGTGAAGAAGTGCTCTACACGCGGCTCAATTCCACCGACCTAACCGGAGACGGTGAGATTGCTTTGGATCCATGGGAAGTGGTATCGATCACATCCTGGGCGAGCAACAAACTAGGTCCGAACGCAGGGTCCCAGCCAAGCATCGGAATGCCTCCAGCGTTTGCTAATGACTTAGGCAGCGGTGCTCACGTCGCATGGTCGGACACCAACAAGTGCAGTCAAGAAGCCAACAACAACCGGTTCACCATCTGTTACTCCCACGTTCTAACCGGTCAAGTCGATGTTGAATTCCAAGCGGGTGAAACATTCTACCACGTCATCGAACCGGGTGAACAAACCATCTACAACATGACGATGAACAACTCAACCCCCGGTCCAAAGGACTTGGTCGCAGATACTTTCGGGCTGAACCTCACAGGCGTGCCTCAGAACTGGACTGCAACCCTGTTCTTTGCTGACAACCACACCTCGATCATGCCAGACACACAAATTTTCCTTGAAGGAGGCGAAGATATCCGCTTCTACGTGCGTGTGCGCGCTCCATCGGTGTACCAAGCAAACGGTGATGAACTGGCGGACATCCGTGTGACCGCCAAGTCCTACAAGGACCCAGCAATCCAATCTGACATCACAACCCGTACCCTCATGGACGTGGTTCACGGCATCAACTTGGACACATCCCACAGCATGGCTGACATCGAGCAAGGACAAACAGCCATCTTCTCGATCACCATCACCAACACCGGTAACGTGTTTGATCGCTTCATCTTCTGGGATCCTTACACCCTTGAAGGCCAGCAAGAATGGTTGCTGCCGTTCAACTGGGCAGTGAACTTCCCTACGAGTGTTGAACTTGACCCAGGACAATCGGTGACGAAGAATCTGGAAGTCCTCGTGCCGACATCAGAAGATCCTGGCGCCTTTGTGATTTATCTGAAGGGCTGGTCAGAAGGCGAACCAATCAAGTCGATTGAAAAAGGAACCTATGACATCCTCGAACTGGGTGTCTTCGTCTCCATCCGTTCCACTGGCAACATTGTCATGGAAATCTTCGACACCAGTGAATACGTCGATCCGGGAGACTGTGTCACCTACCCCATTGATGTGACCAAGAACTTCGATTCTGGTAACCTCGTCTTCACAACACCAGGCGCCCCTGATGTCAAGCCAGACACGATTTCCCTTGACGCATGGCGTCAGGACAACTGGATTGTCAACCTTGACTTCTCTAACGCCCCTGGTGGCAACAGCATCCCAATGGATTCGCCACGCGCATGGAACATCCCGAACGGCGATGACTACGTGACGTACGAGGTGGGTGTGGAAGTGTGTGCTCCGACCCTTGCTTCCGCAGGGCTCGGTCCAGCAGTTGTGCTCAAGGCGTACCTTGACGGATACCCTCGTATCTCGGCTTCGAAGATCCTCTCGACGAATGTAAACCACGTGTATTCACTCGGTGCAGAAGCAGACATCGATGCAGACGATATGATGTCGCTGAACAATCAAGATGTTGTTGCAGTGAACCCAGGTCAACAGTTGATCATCCCAACCACCGTTACCAACTACGGAAACGGTCCAGATCGATTTGATTACCGCCTTGCTCGAGTCACAGACCCAGCTGGCGTTGACGTCATTTGGGATATCGAAGTTCCACGAGAGAGCCTTGCAGAGTTGTCCCGTGATACAGAACAACTGTTCGATGTTCAGATCAACGTCCCAGATCAGGTCGAAGCCGGCATCTACACCGTTGTCTTCCAAACCTTCTCAGAGGAATCCTACCCGGACGCCAGCGGCCGATTGACCCGTTTGCGATTCACTCAAGAAATCCCGGTGTATGTTCAAGAGTTCTATGACATGCAAATTTCAATGGATGAAACCGTTGACAACGCTGTGAAGACATCTGCCCCGGGGCGCATCGTCCGATTTGAGGTGAACATCACCAACAACGGAAACGTTCCTGATTGGGCCCGATTGGACAACCACACCTCGCAAAAAGACGGTCAAGCTCTGATTTGGGGCGAACTCCCCGGTATGGGCGCCCTCAGCGGTTGGAACGTCGAATGGCGCATGGTCAAGCAACTCGGTACAGACCTTACAACCGAGGAGATTTGTCAGGTGATTGAATCGGTGCCGATTCAAACTGGTAATGAAGACGCTGCCCTTGACCCAGAAGTGGTGTTTGCAGATGCAATTGAGGATCAATGTATCTATGTTGAATCCCTCGACAGTTACTACATGCCAATGATGGCACCATACACCACACATCAGATGGTGGCTATTGTGACAGTTGCACCTACGGCCAAACTCGACACACGAAGCCTTGGACTCAAGGTCGTGTCAAAGATGGGCAACATGGAAAACGGCGGCGATCACGATGATTCGCCCGCATGGGACGGCGATTCACTCGATACCAACGAGTTCATCATCACCCTGCGCCTACGTGCTCCAAACTTGGACATCACCGATGTCAAAGCATCCATCACAAAGGCAGCTGTTGGTGAAACAATTCCAATCAAGGTCATTCTTGAGAACAACGGAAACACCCACGCCACTGATATCGAAATCATCCTTTGTGAATACCCAGATGCAGATGATGCTGAGACGCTTAGTGAAATCAACAAGAATCAGTGCGCAGAAGAGAACATCGTCATGCGACAAGTCATCGGCGCTCTCTTGGCACCTGACGCTTCTGAAGAATCGAAATCGATTGAACTGTACTTGCTCTACCCGGTCAGCGCAGGTAGCCACGGCGTCTATGTTGTGGTTGACCCTGCCAACGAGATCGTGGAAACCAGCGAACGAGACAACGTGCAAGCGGTTCCTGTTGCGCTTGAATCCAACAACCCGATCTTCGATGTTGCAGGTGAGGTGGTTGGAAAGACCGCTTTGCCGTTTGCAGTGATCCTGCTCACATTCGCCCTCCTCGGCGTGGTTTACCTCGTCGGAAAGGGACGACGCGACGATGTGAACAAGCGCTTGGCTGAGCAATCCTCGCTCATCTCAGTTCTTGGAAACGACGACCAGTGAAGCAAGTTTGATTCAACGTTTGTTGAGCCTCTCATTGAGGTTACCAAGCCAGTAGCGTAGCTCACGATTGTCGTTTGATGCCACAATGTGTCCCGCACGTTGAGCCAGTTGCCGCTCAAGCCCCTTGGTGACTTCTTCGAGAAGTTCATTCAACTGGGAGCGCCCGAGTTGCAATTCTTCACTCATCGCTTGGAGATCAAACCTGGCTACGGGCTGTTCGATGAGGCTGTGAACCATGGTCCGCTCTTCATAGTGGTCGAAATCAGAATCCACTGCAGCAGAGACACGATTTCGGATGTGTTGATGCAGGGATATGAGCGCGTCGCGTTCCCTGTCCAATTTTTCCAGCACCTCATTCACCTGTTGAATGTGGGCAATACCTTCCCCCACGGAGATTTTTTTGCGGCCGCTGATGGTTTTGACGACACTCTCTACTCCGGTTGGAAGTCTATTTGACAGACGCATGGGGCCACCGGGTGGCAGCGAGCGTTGTTCACACGAAAACAAATCAGGCCCGAGATCAATTCGAAGGGAAAGCGATTGTTGAACGCTGTAGATGGTACGGGGTGGGCCACCTTTCTCACTCGCCACCTTCATCTTCATCACAAATTCTCCACGTTCAAGTTCTTTCAGATGCTTCACGATGGCTTGTTGGCTGACACCGAGGATTTCGGCAAGTTGCATTGGGTAGTGGGGTTCGCGTACTAAGCGTTCCAAAATGCGACGTCGCAGTTTGTTTTGGAGCAGGGTCAAAACGGTATCTACATCGGTCATATTCCTCAACCTGAGGTTACCTAGATGTGCACCCCATTTGAAGGCGTCGGCATGCGGGGGGGAGCGGTACTCAGTTAGCCTCTCAGAACACATCTTCGAGCAGCATAGCGGTTTTCTTCCACCCGAGGAGGGTGAACAAGCCCAATACCGCCCCGATGAACACCATCGACCATGTTGTTGTTTGAGGAAGGACTGCGTCGTAATTCCAATCGACATTGAATTGTTGTAACGATTGAACATCATCGCCTCCAGCCACAAATCTGTATTCTCCACTGCTCGCCTTCCAGGTGAATTGACCATTGGAGTTTTCACCACCAGCAACCAGATCTACTGCAAATTTTTCACATTCATAGTAGCCATCTTTCTCGGTGCACTTGGAGGCTTCGGACGCTTCCGCTACTCCAATCCAAACGCCTGACTTCTCCCAGGTGAACTCGACAGAGACCTCCGCTAGATCGACCTCTTTGTCCAAAAGGAGCGTTTCACCTGACATTCCCCAATAGCACGTGACTTCTTCTTCTTGGATGAACGGAATTCCATCTTCAACGGTGCATGGAGGCAGCATGGCCGTTTGAGTCGCACTGTCAGATAGCCCGTCGGACCCAATGAACGCCCCCAAGATCAATCCTGCTGCAATCAATCCGAAAACTGCACGAACAACGTGAGCAATCATGAACTCACCTCAGACCTCATCCCAGGCCCTCCAATCGTCATTTGCAGCCTTTTTGGGGAGCTCCTTTTTGATCGGCTGTACGTCAATTTTGGTTTTGACAGAGGTTGGAGCAATTGAAGGCGCAGCATCCCCCTCGTCCCATGAAGCAATAGTTTGTGTGTTTGGATCTTTGATTGGAACAACGGATTTGGGTTGTGAAGGACGATCTGCAAAAGGGTCCTCGACAGTTTTACCCGCTTGCTCAACATCACCACGCATCAGCGCATAGACCTGTTCGGTTGTCAAAAGATTGCCATCCATCACGCTTTGCTTTCCATCGACAAATGTTTCAGGTTCTCCACCAATTCCGGTATCGGCAAACGGGGCCTCAACTTTTGGCTGAAGAGGGTTTTCGCCCCGTGCAAACGCTGCCATCATCTCAGGTGTTATTTCTTGGGCTTCACTCATCGTCCCGTCTGGATTCATCATGACAACCGATCCTTTAGGACGAGCGGCCCTGGAAAACATCAGCAAAACGCCAGCAAGGGGGAGCAGGAGGAGGCCCGCACAGCATGTCGTGAGTCCAAACAAAAAGCCAGCATCGCCCAAGATGGCGTACTGGTAAGGATTTGTATGAACCAAATACACCGTGTCGTTCGTACACTCCGTATTCTCATTGCAGGTGGCGTCAAGAGCATACTCAGCGCCCTCATCGACATCCCAACCAGCAGCGATCACGAATTGAGTGTTGTCGGTGGCCATCGCTTGCCAATCAGTGGCACAAATCTTGTCTTCAAGAGGTTCACTCACACGAGATGAACCTTCGATTTTTGTTAGGCTCAGATCCATATTGTTTGCGCCTTTCACGGCGATTGCATGGTAGCACCCCGGTTCAAGTGATGCAACTTCACTCCCGGGCCCTGTGGCGCTCAATAAGGCCACATTGCGCGGATTGTTAGTTTCATCAATCGAACCGGATTGTGAGGTCAGCAAGAAAGCACCGAGCAACAACATCACCGCCCCAGCAATGGCCACGCGCATGGGCCACGGATTGGGTGCAGACTCGACCATGAGATTACCTCCAACTCTTCCCAAATGAATCCTCGCTTCAGGCCAAACCAAGTTCGGCAAGCTTCTCAGGGAGGTATGTTTCGGTGACGAAATCAAGACCATACTTTGCTAGTGATTGCTGTTCAGCCTTCTTGCCCAGTTCCAGCATCATGTTGATTTGTTCTTGCCACCAACCGTCGGCAAACCGTGGGTCGGAGAGTTCAGCATTAAGCGCTTCAATATCCTTCTTTGACAAATCATCATTTGGCAAATCATAAGCCACAATATCATCGGCAGTGATGCCGAGGTAGGTCGCTGTGGGCGTTGCAAGGTACTCGGAAATGTGAGCGGTCTTGATGGCGCCATAGGCGATGGAAGCGAAAATTCTGAACGACCACGGATCACCGTCAAGGAAGACCACAACGGGCAAATCCCATTCTTCACTCATCCGCTTCATGATGCGTCGAGTCGAGCGAGCTGGCTGACCTTTGAGGTGGAGCAAACCGCAACGATAGTCCTCATCAAATCCATTTTCAATCAGCCGATCAAACATACCACCGGTCTCGATGGCCATGATGAAATCAATGTCGTTTTCGAGCAATTCGATTTTCTCGGCTTCGACATTGTAGGGTACGCCGTATCCTGAATCACCAACGTCATCCCTTGCGTTGATCCGCATCCACTCGCCGCGACGGTTGCGCTCTCTCAAGGTGAGGTTACCAATCATCCTTGCACCGTCTTCTTCCGGCCTCAATTTGAAATCTTCACGCAAGCACTTGGTGACGATTTCTAAATCCTCAGCCAAATTGTTTGACTCATTCTGGCTGCCAAACTTTCCAAGGCCCCAGGCTTCGGAGATGTAATACATCTCTCTCAGCGTTGATGACTTACCTGCTTCCAACATTTCTTCAATGAATTCCACAACGTGGAGCGCCCTAAGGAGTTGTTTGGCAGAGCCAAGGCTTGTCGCGTCGCGAATTGATTGTTTCTTTCCGTATTTGTATACGCCCAACTTTGAATCAAAACCAATGTTGTTTTTGGTACGTACAGGGAGTGTCATGGTGGGCGGTTCGCCCTTCACGATTCGGTCATACATTTCACCGACGATCAAGTGCATTGCTTCCTTTGTCTCTTCTGCAGTATGTCTTCGTGTCATCAAGCATCACCTCCAAACAAGGTTGTTTGACCATCCGGTGGCGCCACCGCAGGTTCACCAATTGGCTCACTTGGCGTGGTTTGAGCACCGTTTTCATCTTCATTTTCCTTTAACGCCCGTTCCTGGCGACGAATTTCATCCAAGAATTTTTCATCCATCTTGCTGGCACCGATGACGTCCTGTGCCCCTCTAAAGAACACGTCAGTCTCGGTCCAATCGCCTCGCTCAAGATCACTTAGGCTGTAATTGATGACCGTCTTTTCACCCGGTTGAAGCGACTCAAGTTTCCAGGCCCAAACGCCTGTGGCTTCTTTGCGGCCGCCCGTGTCATTGCCGACCATCGTGGCACCACTCTTCTCTGGCCATGTAGCAAGGATCGTGTACGCCCTCACCCGACTGGTGTAATTGAACAAGGTGATTGAGACGTCAGTTTGCTTGGTTTCTTTGTTCCACACGGTCTCAGTCTCAGATATAACTGCGGACATAATTTTGGTGATGGAGCCTGCGAGATCAGGAACCGGCTTGCCGAGGATATCCGCCGACTTTTTCGCGATAGCGGGCAAGATGTCATTGATGAGTTCGAACTTTTCTTTTGTTTTCGCCATCTTCTTTTTCTTTTCCAAGTGCTTTCGCAAGCCGCGCCCCATTTCGAGCATCGCTTTTCGTGCTTCTTCGATCACTTCGCTGTTGTCCGCAAGTGCTTCTTTTGCCTCGGATGTGAACTGTACGTTGGTGCTTGCTAGGTGGACAAGAATTGCAGCAGGGCCCTTCGGCACGCCTTTTGCACCAGGTTGGTCAAGCCCATACTGCCGCCAGTCCACGCTTTCAATCGCTTTGGTCAACAGGCACCCTCCTTGCTGATACATCAAGGGGACACGATTCGCAAATCGTAGAATTTCAACCGGTTTGTCAGCGGGCATTTTCCCACCAAAAATCAATCCAACTTCCACTTGGTACGGATTACCTTGGGTCACCGCCGGGGCTCGAGTGAGGGTGGCAATGAATCGAGAGTCAATGGTTTTAGACAACCCTTTCTTGATGAGTAATTCCTCAATTGGCGACAAGCAATTCGTTGGCGGATTAAGCAATTTGACCGGCTTGCCATTGATCTCCCGTTCCCCTTGGAAGGATTCTAAGAGGGCCCGGATTTGATCAGCGTTGAGTGATTTTGGTTTGGTCTTCTCATCGATCTCAGCAGCCTGACACAATTCTTTGCTCGCTCGCGCAGAAACACCAGAGAAATTCATTCGCAAAAACACCGTCATGCGCGAATCGGTTGATTCGGAGGTCATGCGTTGCAGTTGTCCCAGTTCGATACCATGCGGATGAGGCTTGATGCCTTCCACTTTCGTTGGCAGGCGCTCAGTTACTCGGGGCCAGTGGTGCACCTCACCTTCGGGGTCGGTGAATGTGATCTCGGCATGTGGGTTGACAATGCTTGTCATTCTGAGGTACTGCCATACACTCTGTCGGCCTTTCTGGTACTTCGCCTTCATTTGAGCGGTTACTTCAGTGCCGTGCTCTTTCGAACTGCCGTCTGGATTGTACCAAATTTCACGACCTTGGTTGGATTTTGTGGCCTTGTTCTTTCTTGTGTCAAGTCCAATGTCCACAACAGCAGCGGTTGGTTCGCTTGCAATTTTGGAACGGACGTGGGTTGTGGCTCCAGTCGTCAATTGACAATACATCACCACGCCTGTAATTCCGATCCCTTGTTGTCCCCGTGATTGACGAATCGCGTGGAAACGAGAACCGAACAGCAGTTGTCCGAACACTTTCTCTATGCTCTTTTGAGGGATGCCTGGGCCGTTGTCTTCAACGATGAGTTTGATGATGTCCTTCTTTGAATCTAGTTTCTCAATTTGGATTTTGATGGTTGGCAAAATGCGAGCTTCCTCACAAGCGTCCAGGGCGTTATCAACAGCCTCCTTCACCGCGGTGATGAGGGACCTTGCTAGAGAATCAAAGCCCAAAAAGTGCTTATTCTTTTCAAAGAATTCAGAAATTGCGACTTGCTTTTG
>DAFX01000103.1:2008-29271 GCA_002495535.1 Euryarchaeota archaeon UBA433 | reverse complement strand
ACAACCGTTGATTTGATGACTGCGGAAAACCCATCAGGCAACGCATCGAGAATCCCCTCCACAATGCGTGTGTCGCAAGCACCGGTTTCCGGGCGAGGAGGGGTAGGGACAGCGATGTAAGCAAAGTCGACATTGTCGGTCACTTCGCTCAATGTTGTGCCCCGGACGGGGTCGTGGACAAACAGTTCGTGCGCATCAGAAAAGCATTCTTCGATGGCCCCACCGACCATTCCTGCGCCGATGATTCCAACCTTCATCAACCGGTGGGTTGAGCCCCTGACTATTGTTTATTCCTGTTCTCAGGTCCTGAATGGGTGGGGATTCAACTTCCCTTCTTTTGCCATCATTGCTGCTTGAAGCAATGAATCGGGAGTACCACAATCCACCCAAGTTTCTTCTCCAACAGAGAGCAAATTCGCTTCCCCATCTCGAACATAGGATTTCGTGACGTCAGAAATAGAAAAACCAGCCCCCTTTTGCTTTACACCGGAATCAACCCTTTCCCAGAACCGTTCGTCGAAAAGGTAAATGCCGCCGATGGCTAGATTCGAGGGTGGATTTTCAGGCTTTTCAACAATATCTACAACCACTCCTTTTTCATCTAAAACAGCAACGCCAAACGCTTCAGGATGTTCCTCTTCCCGCGCTAAAAGGACGCAACCTGGCGATTCGTTGGAAGCCGAGAACTTACCGATTTCAACGTCGAGTTCTACCGTGGTGATGTTGTCTGAAAAGTACACTAAAAGCCTGCAATCTTCGTTGTAGACTCGCGCTAGGTTCAGTGCATCCGCAACTCCGGTCGGCTCCTCTTCCAAAACGTAATGGATACGTTCATCCGGGAAACCAGCCCCAACGTGTTTTGCAATTTGTCCAATAAAGTGATTTGAAACTATAGTGATGTCTTTGATCCCAGCTCTGCGAATGGTCCCAAGTGCGTAATCGATAACAGGGCGCTGATGCAAAGGCAGGAGGGTCTTCTGTGTATACTTCGTGAACGGATAGAGGCGACTACCGTGGCCGCCGGCAAGCAGAATTGCTTTCACCTTCATGGTGCCTCGGGTGTGCGTCATTCCTTTTGGCCTTGTCCCATCAGTTCGTCCACAGCGCCTACCTTTGCATTTTTGTCAAACCAGTCGGTTCGCACCAAGTCACCCAACCGTTCAACCCCGGCTTCAATAAGGTCCGCGTCAGCCTTTTCAGATGCCTGCCATTGTTCGTTGGCAACGTTCTGATAGCGCGCATTTGCCTCGCTCACGAGGTGTTCAGAGCGTCGTAAATCCCCTTCCATGCCCTCATAGACTCCTTCGGATTCTTTTGCGTCTCGTCGAGCGATATCTCGGCCAAGCGATGCAATTGTCGCGCCACCGGTGAATCCTTTTTCATCCTGACCCCGAACCATAGCGTTGCTTTTTTTGACCTGAAGTTCAGTAAATTTACCAGTTTCCGCGGCTAAGATCAATTGTTGCCGCCCGAGGTCGGATTCTAACAGGTCAAGATCGACCTCAAGCATTCGTAACAAACGCTCTTCTCGTTGTGTCGCCTCCAAATCACTGCTTCGCTTGAGAAGAACCGCACAGGAAAAGAGGAAAAAGCCAGCTAAGCCGACAATGAAAGGTTCTGTGCCCTGAGAGAGAAAACCAAGACCGAGGGCGAGGAACACAAAGCCAAGGCCGAGCCATCTGCGGAGGAACCGCTCCCGCCGCCGCTCATCGAATTCGATGAATTCGAGGTACTGTGCGGCATCGTTTTGCATGGTTGTGACCTCATTTGAGAATTTTTTCCGCCTTGACACGCAATGCATCGTCCGTGTCCGCCTCACCCTTGGCATCAACGGACCATCCAAGGGTCTGCATTGCTTGCAACTTGCTGGCTTCGATGCTGTTTGACATACGCTCAAAAGCGAATTGAATCAGAAGGAAAAACACCAATGCGGCTGCTACGCCGAATTGCCATTGTGTTGCCCATGCAACAGCCACGGAGATCAACACGGCTTGGACAATAGCCAAGACGAGCCTTCGTTGAATTTTTGATTGAGAATCGAGGCTATCAATCAGGCGTTGTGCCCCTTCCTTCTTTGTCGCCATGACCATTCCACATTGTTTTCATTGGTCAAGATGCCGGAATTAATCGAATAAATCAGCCAGCACTTCGGCGTTGAATTGTTCAGTTGCTCGTTGCCCCATCGATTGAGTGACGCGACCCGCGGCACCTCCTTCTTGAACCAAAACGCTGTCCTGGAGCATGAGGTGTTGGCGCGGCTCCATTGCTAATTTCTGCAGCACATCGGCAAGGGTGATCTGAATCCTCGCTGTTTGATCTGATTGCATCATGAGCAAGCGCTCCATGCTGTCAAGGAGTACTTCATTTCGCTTGCTTCGATCTTCAAGCGCTATGGATTGTGCCTCCATTGCCAATTCTTGTCTGTTAAGCAACTCCCTTGCTGCTGGGCTGCCCACAGCATCCCTTCGATGAATTTCCTCAACAGCAGCGTGCAATTCTTGATTGGTTTTCTGGAGACTAAATTGCAATTCCTCAATATGAAGTCCCGATCTTCGGAGGTGCTGTTTCAAGCCCCTGCTCTGTTCCATCAACTGGTGTTGCCTTGCTCGATGCTGTGCTGATTCGACCAAGAAGGCAGTTGCTACGGCTCCACCGAGCGCCAACTGGTAATCCATTCTGAGCTCCATCAAAACGATCCATGCTATTGTTCCAAAGACGAGTGAACGTACAATTCCCATAGTGATATTATTGGGTCGCACGGTATAACCAATTGTTGCTTGGGGGCCCGAGGAGCCCACGCCAACGGCTGATTTTGGACCTCAAGCGGTTGTGATAAAGCAATCATCGTCCACTTCGATGAGAGCACCAATTGAAAGCAGGTGGTCGATGGCCTCATCGATTTCCTCAGGGTCCACTCCGTGCCGATTCATTCCATCGAACATCACTTCAAGAGTAGCAAATGGCTCTCCACTTCCAATTTCTGTTTCAACAACCACCAGAAGCATTTGACACGCCACTGCAAGGAGGGGGTCATCGCCTTCATCATCCGGTAAAAGGTCCAAGAAACTTGCAGCGGGGTGCCTTAATTCATCAAGCTGTTCTTGCTCTTCTGCTAACGGGAGTGGTTGCGCGGCACGTGAACCCAAGCCTTTGATTGCCCGATCGATGTCGAGGTTGAAGCAATCAAACAGGTTTCGTTGCATAGGATCTTCATCACTGCCCGAATCAGGCTCGAGGCGTTTAGCAATATTTTCCAGGCGGTGAAGCCGTTGCTCAACCGCAAGCCGCTCCCGCGCCAAGTCAAGGTTGACCAGTTCCATCGACATGTTTGCTTGTTCCACCAACCATGATTCAACCCGCCAATTTGGTTCCACCTTTTGCATCACTTCGCACAGACGCTGAACTTCGAGCGGCAAGGATTCCAAGAGGATACGACCTTCTGACACCTTGTTTTGTTTGTCGCTCATGTTCTCAACTCTCCTTCATGACGGCCTATGAAGCCTTTCTTGCAGGTGTGCACCATAGTTTCCATTCGGTAACCGATTCACTGCGTTCATGAATGAAGCGTGTGAGGGCTCCATAGGACACAACCCTCATCAGGCGGCGAAGGTCATTCAAATGACGGCTTTCCAAAAGTCAAGTCATCGGTCCAAAGGGGTCGCGTTCATGTAGGGGTTGCCCTTGGCGGAAAGCATGGGAAATTATCAGATTGGAGTTCTTCCCGGAGACGGCACTGGTCGCGAAGTGGCACTGGAGGCCCAACGAATTCTCAACGCCATTGAGGCCAACACCAATCATGGTTTTGAACAAACTGTGATTCAGTGTGGTGGCCATCACTATCAACAGACAGGCGAGGAATGGGCGGAGGGCTCATTCGAATTTTGCCGGGACGAAGCAGACGCGATTTACCTCGGAGCCATTGGCCACCCGGGGGCCCGTCTACCAAACGGTGATCTTGCTGGAGGATCTGTCATCCTGGGCATGCGAAGTGGTTTGGATCTTTATGCAAATTTGCGTCCAATCAAACTCTACGAAGGTGTGCCTCACAAAGTGCATGGGCGGTTCACACAGATTTGGCAACCCGGCATGGTCGATATGACGGTGCTTCGAGAAAACACAGAAGGCCTCTACCATTCGCTCCTGCGACGCAGTGCCGACCGGGCCCAAGGACGAGACCCGTACGAACCACCTTCAATGGAATTTCCAGGCCTCGAAGGCGAGGTTGCCTATGACCCGCGCCCAATCTCGGAAAACGGGAGCGAACGATTGATTCGCATGGGCTTTGATATTGCTGAAACTCGAAACGGCGCCCCTGTTGATGGGGTGAAGCGAGTCTCATGCATCGACAAATCCAACGTGACCCGTGGGTGTCAATTGTTTCGAAGAACCTTCGACAAGGTGGCAGCAAACTACCCGGGCACCGAGAAAGACTACGGCTACATCGACGCTTTCATGCAATGGCTCACCCGTTCACCCGAATCCTATGACGTCGTTGTGACCTCAAACATGTTTGGCGACATCGCAACCGATCTTGGAGCCGTTCTCCAAGGCGGCATGGGCATGGCGGCATCTGGAAACATCGGCGATGATCATGCATTCTTTGAGCCGGTTCACGGCTCGGCACCAAAATATGCGGGTATGAACAAAGTCAACCCGATTGCAACCATCAATTCGATTCAGCTTATGATGGACTGGCTTGGCCGAAAGAACGGCGAAGAAGAACTCATCCGCATTGGTCGAATGATCGATGAGAGTGTGGCAGACCACTTGCGTGCAGGGAAGGGCTTGACCTACGACCTTGGCGGTAATGCAACCTGCTCCGCCGTCGGAGAAAGCATCACTTCGCGGCTTGTTGAAAAGCTAAGCCAAGAGTTTTGAGCCGACCCTGCCCACCTTGGACTCAGTTGTCTTGACCACTAAATTTTACAGCGATGTGCGCCAATGCTTGAGCGAGAATCGCGTCATTGTCGTAGGCCTCACTTTGGCTCAATTCAACGTCATCTCCACTCCATTGAATCATGTTTGCGAGCACTCGCGTCAATTCATCAACGATGGTGATCGTCCCCATTCTCGCAGAGCGAGACAGCGGATTGAGATCGATGACAATCACAGTTTTCCCCATGTTGACGAGCGCCTCGCAACGGTCGCCATCTTCGAGAGGAACCATGATGACGTCTGAATCGAGGATGCCCTCCTTTGTGCAGTTTGCACGGGGCCCTTTCAAGCCTGGAATCTTAGCGTTTGGTTCCGCACCCAAAATTTCCACATCGATGTGCTCTGCAAGTTTGATGGCTTCGAGATGGTGTAGCAAAGCATTCATCCGTTCTGGTGTACGATAGAAAATGTTGATTTCAACCGGGCAATCGAGTTTCTCTGCCAGCAAGAGTACCTCTTTGCCAGCAAGAGCGACGACGTTTCCATTCAGGCTGAGAACGGGATGTTGTGCACTTTTGAGTGCGCTGAGGGCGCGCACTGTCGCTGCTTTCGCGCTTGGGAGCGTCGTTTCCCCAATCAAGTAGTCAAACGCTTCACCGCGACCGTGGGCAATCATTGCACTTCCGGCCAGCATGCCCTTTTTTTCCGCTTCTTCAAGGCGATGACGAAGCAACAACGATTGGTAACGCGGATGGCTAGGGTCGGCCGCAAAATCATCCATTGATTTCACCTCGTTAAGCACCGGTTACGAGCATCGACATGTCCATGGGGGTTGCGTCCCTGTTGATGCTGCTCGTTGAAAGGACATCAAGGCCACATTCGTGCCAAGCCTCAAGATGTTCGAATTTGATGCCACCGCTTGCTTCGAGGATGACATGCTCACGCAATCCCATTTCCGAGAGTTCATCCGCTACTTCCTTGCAGCGTTCCGGACCAAAATTATCGAGCATCACTACGAGTTTTTTGGCCCCACCTTCACGGCGTTGCGCCCAAATGACAGCAGCGATGATCGCTTCTCTGTTCTCTCGAACCTCAACCTCGAGAAAGGCCCCACACGTGGTTTCATCCACTTCTTGCAAGAAGGATGCAATGCGGTTTTCGTGCCCTTCAATTTCACTTAGCATCGATGCAAGGTCGTTCTCCTTGATCATTCGAGCATCGTTGCGATTCAATCGGTGGGTGAGGCCACCACCCAAATGAACGGCCCATTTGTCCATCAACCCCCAAATCGTCTTTCGAGTGCACGCGATTTGACCAGGGGCAATGGCTGCCCATCGCTTGGCCTCGGTTGCGATTCCTGAAAGTTGTCCGAGAATATTCATGATGCTTCGTTCCATGGTCAAAAGCGCTTCTTTGTCTCCTGAAATTGTGGCGATTTCATCGCCTTGAGAGACTCTCTTTCCGTCGCCAGCCCACCATGTTACCTTCAGCGATGGTGCCCATATTTGCAACATGTAATCGATGGCAGCCGTCCCAGCAACGATTCCGTCACTGCGGGTGATGATGGTCGCTTCAGCACCCTCGTCTCCACCCATAAATGGCATGTCGATACCATCGTCCGCTAAAACCGCTCCAATCCAACGATCGAAACTTCCCTGAAGCATCCTTGAGGCTCCCTCCTCTGCCGACCAGAGAACATGACCTCGGTCGTGCGGGGGTCTGGGTGCTTCGGCCATGTTACACGCTGGAGGTTCACTAACTTCAAACCAATCGCTGACTTTGTTTCACTTTCAGCGCCAGTACAAGTTTTGATAAGACAAAAGAGAAGAAAACGAATATGGACACTGAGGGGGCAAGCTCACTTTCGCCTCAGTCGTTGCACCAACGCGTGGTGTCAAGCAGCCGAATTCATATTTTTGGCGCAGGGTTGAACACGCAACGCCCCGCACATCAGGCGGTTCACGAACTTTCTCAACGAGGCTGGGCCTGTGCGCCAATTCATCCGTTTGACGGCGGGGCTACCGTGGCTGGTTTTCCGATTCGCCCCTCCCTCGATGAAGGCCTTAATCCAGAAATCGTCGTTCTCTTTTTGGCTCCTGAGCGGGCCAGAAGCGTGGTTCGAGATTTGATCATGAGGCTCGATCACGAAACCTTCCCCCTCGTCTGGTTTCAGAGGGGGGCAGAAGACCCACCGTCGATTGAGGCATTGGAGTCAATGGGCGCCCCCTACGTGGCTAACGACTGCCTTGTCGAATACACGAACCGAAACGATTTGCAACCAAAGGCATCAATTCTCCCGCAGACATTCTGCCTGCAAACGGCTTCAGACGATGGCGATGGATGTTCAGTTTGGAGCGTGCATTCAACGTCGAACGCCAACTTGGAGGTACCAGTTCACGGCCTCGAATGGGTGGGGTCTCTCGAAGAATTGGAAAGATCAAATCACACAATACCACGGTACATCCGTTCTCTTCAGTCCGAAGGCGAACCGCTCTCTCAACTCGCAAAGCGCCTTGCTCATTCCGGAGTGGACCTCTGATGGCGTGGATTGGCTTGAACCACAGTAGAGGTAGCATTATGATGCACCGGGAGGAGCAGAAAGAGATGCGTGTCAAAGCAGTAACCCTCCTTTTGCTCGGTGCGCTGTTCGTGCCGATGATTGGAGGTGCTGCGGCCCCCCCTCAATCAGAGCCGCCTTTTTCTGCAGAGGAATCCATCATCGAATCCTATTCTCCAATCGTCCAAGCCTCAATTGTGTTTCACAGCGACCTGTCTCGATATTCGCAACAAGAACTCGATGCAGTAGACGAATGGGTTGTGTTCTCCCACACCCCTCTTGGTCATGCAGCACCGTACTTGGATGGCGCCTATCTCGTAGAACTGCCTTATGATGAAGCCTTGACCACGCTCGATGCCTGGGCGGACTCAGGCGTCATAGAGGCAGCCTATCCGCTTGTCGAACGACACATGGAACCTCGCTGGACACCAAACGACCCAAAATTCGGCGAACAGTGGCATTTGGTCAACACCGGTCAAACCGGTGGAACAAGCGGTGAAGACGTCAACATCACCGGTGCTTGGAATTCCTACAAAGGCTCGGGCGTGGTCATCGGTATCGTTGATGACGGGTTGGATTGGAATCATCCTGACATCTCAACCTACTACGATTCATCATTGGATTATGATTTTTGCAACAACGATGGCGATCCAACACCGACTTCTAACAACGCCCATGGGACCGCAGCAGGCGGGGTTGCAGCGGCGACGGGAAACAATGGCGTTGGCGTGACAGGGGCGGCACCAGAAGCCAGCCTTGTGGGCCTCCAATTGATTTCATGCAGCACAACTGATGTTCGCGAGTCCAATACGCTAGGTCACGAACGCCAAGATATTGACATCTACTCGAATTCGTGGGGGCCAAGCGACGATGGATCGACCCTTTCAGGCCCGGGCCCACTGATGTTGGCGGCCCTTGAAGCAGACGCGTTGCAAGGGCGAGGGGGGAACGGAAACATCATCACATGGGCAGCAGGGAACGGCCTTGACGACAATGACAATTCCAATTACGACGGCTACGCAAATTTACGCTACACCATTGCGGTGACCGCCGTTGATCACAAAGGAAAACAATCCTACTATGCCGAACCCGGGGCGAATGTGCTCGTTGCCTCACCATCAAACGGCGACGGGGAGAGCATCACTACCACCGATATCGAAGGCTTTGGAGGCTACACCAACAACGATTACACCAGCACCTTTGGAGGGACCTCATCTGCTACGCCACTGGTTTCCGGCGTCATCGCACTGATGCTCGAAGCAAATGCAAACTTGACATGGCGCGACGTCCAACACATTTTGGTTCAAAGTTCTAAGAAAAACGACCCAAATGACAACTCATGGTCCACCAACGGGGCGGGACTTGAGGTGAGCCACAAGTACGGCTATGGCGTCATTGACGCAGGAGCGGCCGTCGCGATGGCAGAAAGTTGGACCTCGGTGGAAGATGAAACATCATTCTCTTCTGGCCTGCTCAACGTAGGCGTCGATATTCCAGATAACAGCGCAAATTTCGTTTCAGATACCACGGCGGTTTCGGAGGCCATATTGGTGGAGAACGCTGACGTAATCGTCGATATCCCTCATGACTTCCGTGGCGACTTGAACATCATATTGACCAGTCCTTCCGGGACACAAAGCATCCTCAGCGAGAAACACGACGACAGCGGTAACGACTACAACAACTGGCGCTTTTCAACCGTGCAGAGCTGGGGTGAAGACAGCCGGGGCAACTGGACGCTGTCTGTTGAAGACCAGGGCAATTCAGACACAGGCTCATTCGATTCATGGGAATTGATCCTCTATGGCACCGAACTTGACCTCGATAGCGATGGTGACAACCTCACCGACGCCAATGAAACGGAGGTCTATGGCACCGATCCAGACGACATCGATACCGACGATGACGAACTTGACGACGGCCAAGAGGTGCTTGTGTACGGCACCGATCCACTTCTCCCAGACACCGACGGCGATGGGTTAGATGACGGCCAAGAAGTCTTGGTCAATGGGACCGATCCGCTTGATAACGATACTGACAACGATTTTCTTTCAGACGGCGATGAAGTCAACATCTACGGCACCAATCCACTCGTCTTTGATGCAGATGCCGACCAAGATGGTTACTATTGGTTCCAAGATTGCAATGACAGCGACCCTGAAGTCTACCCCTATGCTGAAGAAGTCTTGAACGGCATTGATGACGATTGCAACGGTTCATGGGATGAAGGCTTCAACCTGACCGATGCCGATTCCGATGGTCTGTATGATTTCGAAGAATACCACGTCTACGGCACAGATTGGCTCACCGGTGACACCGACGGGGATTTCCTCGACGATGGCGCAGAAGTGCTTATTCACCTGACAAATCCGCTGGTCAAGGACAACGATTCGGACAGCGACGGGTTCTACTGGTTCCAAGATTGTGACGACACGAACGCCTCGCTTCATCCGGGTATGGCGGAAAGCCTCGATGGTATAGACAACAACTGCAACGATGAAATCGACGAGGATTTCATCGGCACCGACGCAGATTTGGACGGTCTGCTTGATCTTGAAGAGTACCTTGAGCACGGCACGAACCCGTTTGACGCCGATACCGACGGCGATGGCCTGCTCGATGGGATTGAATTGTTTTCAACCCAGACCGACCCGTTATACCCCGATTTGGACAACGATGGCGATGGTTACCGATGGTTCAATGATTGCAATGACAATGACAGCTTGATCTTTCCCGGAGCAGATGAACGCTGGAACGGAATCGATGACGACTGCGACCAACTCATCGATCAGGGCATCGATCGCTCGTCGTACCTCTCAGCCTCGCCACAACTCCGTTCAATGAGTTTGAACGCAACCAACGATTCACTCGCATTGGCTCTTTCAGTTTCCCTCGATTTTGCCACCGTAGAGCGTCTTAATTTGACGGTGACATGGACTCGGAACAACAGCGTGGTTGGAACCGGTTTCACCTTTGAGGAGCAACCCTTCAATTGTTCAGCCCCCGCATCTGCGTTTGGCGAATACCTGTGCGATACCAACGGGACTGTTGGACCAGAACTCATCACGGCTACGGTCGCCGATGATCGTGGCCAAATCAACGTCACATGGGCCATCACTTACCTCGTTTGGAACCCCCCTCCGCCGGTGGTTGTCGATGATGAAACTTCGTCACCATCCGACTCGGATCTCCGCTCAACCATCGAAGCAAACAGCCTGCTTATTGCCTCCGCGGCAGTGTTTGTGGTGGCTCTATTGGCCTTTTTGCTCACCCGCCCCAGAAAGCCAAAGCAAGCGAAAGCCAGTCCGTTTACGAACGAGCCGAGCCTTGCCTCCCCTCAATATGCAGATGTGCCTTCTGCACCGGATTTGTCAACGCTATCCGGCTTGAATTCACGACGCTAAGATCAGGAGCCTTGCGGCTGTTGAATGAGGCTCCAACCGAGCAACCGTCCTTCATTTGCATCGGCGAGTAAGTTGAGTTGATTGCTCCAACCATCCGAACCGTCCCAGGCCCGCGACATGTCGATGGATACAGCCCCGTCAGCATCGCTGGCTAAGCTTGACAAGAAGGAATTCAAATCTCCTCCGGGGACCACCACAAGATAACCAGTTTGCACATCGGCTTGGTACGACCCATCCGCAGTGAAGAACAGTTCACTTCCGGTCAACTGGTCAAAGAGCGCAGTATTGGCCAACCGTTCTTCCATACCTGAGATGTTCAACGTGGCGGGGATCGCTTCCCTGTTGTAGGCAACAGAGTCAGTGCCGCCCTTTTGTGTGAACTCACATGTAGACTCACTAGGGGTTCCTGTGAGGTTAAATTCGACCCATCCTGCCGTCTCTTGCGTATCGACCCAAGACATGTTCCATGCGCTTCCTTCCGGGATGGCTTTCGTTGTGGCTCGCCAAATGTATCCACCTTCTTCGAGCGCAGCTGCTGCCCCATTTGCAGCCCCCTGGAAGTGGTCAAAGCACTGAATGGCTTGTTCAGTCGTATGGCTCCTCATCGTGCTCTGGTCCGGCATGTGTGGATCATTTGCACCCCATGTGACGAGATCAGCATCCTCGATTTGGAGTTGGTTTGCCTGAGGGCGTGAAGCGTACGAGCGCCCAAGATCGAGTTGCTTTTGGCCGCGTTCAATCGAGCTTCGTTCAAAGACGTGATGAAGTTCCAATTCTCCTTCTGGCAAGACCAAATCATTGAGCAATTGAGATGTGGCTGAACAATCTTGTTGATTGGTTTGCGAACTCGAAATGACAACATCGACCTTTTGTTTTGCAGCCCATGGATTGCCTTCTTCAATCCAAAGTTCCATCGTAGCAGAACCCAAGCAATATGTCTTGATATCTTGGTGGGTTGCAATGACCTTCCAAGCCGGGGTGTTTGAGAATTCATCAATGCCAATAACCCGCCAATCCCATCCGTTAGCTGCGCCAGTAGCACCAACATCGATCAAATTGTTGCCAAGTAAGTCCTCGACCTCGATGGGTTGCAGCATCATGGCGAAACCAGGTGCGAGAGATTCCAATCCACCCAAGAGCCCACCTACGCCGTAACTCACGGTTGTGCCGCGGTACTGGCCAATAGGGTCGGGCAAATCCACCTCCCAATCAGCTTGCGTAGAGAGGGTTGCTTGTTCCCTCAACTCGGTGTATTGTTTGGTAACAATCTCAGCGGTTCCATCTGCACGAATGTATGTGGATGAACAGCTGTTGAATGCGTTGGTGAGGTGACGTTGAACAGTGAAGGAATCGAGCACGTTGCTGTTGACGCTCTCGACCGCCAGCCATTGTCCGCCCATGCCTCCTTTTGCGGTGACTGCACCAAGCCGGTCGGTCGAACCTTCTGCGAACAATTGGTCGGTGCCCCCTTCGGTGATTGAAAGCGCCCCGTCTCCTTCAAACAGCAGCGATATTTTGCAGATTTCATCTTCGGTTTCCAACTGTTCGAGGACCAATTCGACATAGCCCTCTGTAGCTAGGAAATTTCCATCCTTGACGGTGTACTGCATCTCATCGCCGTAGCGCAACTGATCTGCTGTGAATGGTTCAAGTTGATTGCTAAAGAACACATATCCGCCTGCGCCGAGTAAAATGACGGACATCAACACAGCAGCCACTTGAGGACGCTTGATGAGATCAAGCAGGGTTGCAGGTTGTGCGCTTTTAGCGGCGGGTTTCTCCTTGACAACTTCCTTGACAACCTCGTCCAGAGGCATGATTTCAGCATCAAGAATTTCAGCTTCGAGCACGTCGTCATCGCCATCCTTAGCCGGACGATCGTCCACCTCATCTTCTGGTTCAGGTTCAACATCTGGAGTGAGGGTGTCCTCATCTTCCATCGACAGCACGATTTCTTCTTCATCCTCTTGTGGCTTTTGAGCAGGCTCAGCCTTGGATTCAGAAGGGAGACCGACTTCATTTGGTTCAAGCCCAGATTCCAACAACCGCTTGACTAAATCGCTTTTTTTCCCAGAGGTCGCGAGGTCATTGAGGATGCATAGGGCCTTCAGTTTTGCAACCGTCAAGGTCGATGCAACTTCATCGCTCATGTCAGAACCCCATCTTGCCCCTGACGCCTATCCCTTTCAAGGATGGTGCTCCATGAGCGCCTCGAAGGGATGGTTTTGATGGCGGAACAGAAAAACGGTCAACCTTCGTGAGGAGCGTAGGTTCCATCTTCATGCCTCACGTAGACAGTTTGATCGTAAGTTCCATCCGGCATTTTACGGAAGAAGTAACCGTTTTCAGCCGCTTCGTACGTCGGTTCACCTTCGGAGCTTTCTTCAGCAGCATCAACCGCGGGAGCCTCTTCTGGTGGTCCACTTGGCCCTGACGGTTGTGGTGGTCCAGCGGGTCCTGCTGCCTTAGGTGGGCCTGATGGGCCTGCAGAGATTCGTTCGTTGGCAATCGTGGCCAGCACTTTGGTTTCGGTGGTTTCCAAATCCTTTTCGAGCAGGCTCTTGACAGCTTCTCCGTGCTTTTGTGCTCCAATGAAAGCGAAAGCCGACAGACCAAGGCAAATGATCCCAAGAATTCCCGCAATCACCTGACTTGGGTAAACGGCCCCTTCGATCTTCATGCTTGTTGATGCGTCACCGATGTTAATTCCATCGCTGTCAACAAACTGGACAATGACACAGTAATGCCCTGAATCGAGTTTGAAATCAAAGGTGTATTCGCCTCCAGCAACCGGAGTGTCATCGAGCAGTTGATACTGATAACTGTGATCGGTCCCCGCCCGAGCAAGTTCCGCAGATGCGCCTAGATTTTGGGCGCAGTCCTTCTCTTCTAGAACATAAGCTGCAAGGTGAACATCGGCGGCAGCAGGCGGATTTTGCACCTTTGCATCAATCGACAACGGGACATCCATGAAATCTTCACCGGGCAAGGAGGGACCCCAAACCCAGCCAATATCCTTCTCTGCCGAGTTGGTGAACCCGTCATAACTCTCGTCAAATGACATCGGAAACAGCGCGAAACCAAACATCAAAACCGCGATACCAAGCCAGAGGAACACATTCCATCGAGATTGCTTTAACGCTTCTTGACGCTGCTCGAATGTCAGTGCTTCGACCTCTTCATCTCGGTCAGCATCCACCACGACTTCCTTGGGTTGCGGCTCAACCTGCTCTTCTGACATGATTCCCCCGATTCCAAGCGAGCACTTGAAAGGCGCGTTCCTTCGTCGAGCAAATATGAGCACTGAGGAGGGCCCTAAATCAGCGGATGGGTTTTCCCACTCAGATTTGCGTCTTGCAATCCTCTCGAGGGGCCCTCGATTGTACAGCACTCGTCGACTGGTTGAAGAAGCTCGAAAGCGAGGACTGGACCCCTATGTGGCCGATCCAATGAAATTTTCACTGTTCGTCGCAGATGGACGAATCGATGTGCTTCACAACGGCAAACCATTCAATTTCGACGCCGTCATTCCTCGGATTGGGCACTCAATTACCAAACACGGTGTTGCAGTTTTACGTCATTTAGAGCAGTTGGGGATCTGGACTGCCAACACTGGTGCTGGGATTTTACAAAGCCGTGACAAATTGCACGCCTCGCAAATCCTTGCAAGAAATCGGCTTCCAGTGCCGAGGACAACATATGTTCGAGACATCATTGATGTAGACACAGCGGTGGATTTTGTCGGAGGACTCCCCGTTGTCATCAAGGTCACTCAAGGCACCCAAGGCCAGGGTGTGTTTCTCAGGCATACCCTTCGAGAATCTAACAACTTGGTTCAAGGCCTTCTTCTGACCGGACGAGCCGTACTTGTCCAGGAGTACATTGCAGAATCCCACGGCAAAGATATCCGCGCTTTGGTGGTTGGTGATCGTGTTGTAGCAAGCATGCGTCGTCGAGCTCGGGGGCGAGAGTTCCGTTCAAATTACCATCTGAATGGAACGGTTGAAAATGTCGATTTGCCACCGGAATTCGAAGAAGCAGCCTGCCGCGCTGCTCGAGTGCTTGGCCTCCATGTCGCAGGCGTCGACCTGCTCGAGTCCGATGACGGGCCGCTCGTTCTCGAAGTGAACTCATCGCCCGGGCTCGAGGGGATTGAGAAGGCCAGCGGCGTCAACGTAGCGGGCGCAATCATTGATTATGTGATGAGTGAGACAGAATTTTCAGAGGTGGATTTAGATCAATTGCTCCGAACCGTTCCAGGTGCGGGGGTGCTCTCGCTTCAAATTCGAAATCACCCCAATGTGGTTGGAAAACCACTTGCGAGTTTGTTCAAGTCCGATTCGGAAATACCAGTCTTCGCCCTATCAAGGGACAATCGGTTGGTCTGGAACCCCCCCAATGAAATTCAGCTGAGGTGGGACGACATTCTTGTTTGCTATGGGGAATTAACCAAATTGAGAACTTCACTTCGACAAGCCATCCTCGACGTCCATAGCGCTGCACTCAGTGTGGATGAGCCGGAAGAAACCAACGCTTGACTCGGCGCTGCCCCTCTTCCTTTCAGGCGCAATTGCTACCCGCAAGTTCGCGCGGTGGTTTGATATGGGAGCATACGGTACTGAAACTGCTCTTCGGAGCACGGGATGCACACCCGCCTCGGCGGGAGGCGGTGAACGCCAATGGAAAAGCGGAGAACATACGAGCGGCAACGCAAGGCACTGAGGCCAAGCCAAAGCAGGCTTGATGCATCGAGTGTCGACCTCCCCCCTCGTCTTGTTCACATGGCAGATCTTCCATGGGTCACCTGCTATCGACAAGCTCTGCGTGCCGAGAACAAATCTGAAAACACCCAGAAATCATACGCCAGCGGCCTTCGAGCCTTGGTCGAAACGACCCTGCCGGGAGAACTTGTCCTCGATGAACCCTCATACGACTCAATGAGTGTTGGCGAATTGGCCGAACGCATGGAGCCCCTCAACGGGCGCCTTGACCGCTGGGCTCTTTCCCTTTCAGAACTCCGTCCGACCACATACAATGCTAGGCTAGCGGCCGCCAGACACTTGCTCAAATGGCTTGGCCATCGCTGGCCAGATCATTTGGTTCGTGCTCGTACCGGGCGAAGACTACCACGAACATTGACAAGAAGGGAGATGTCGATGGTGCTCGAAGCTGCCTCCATCAGTGAAGACCCCGTGGCATCAATCGTTGTCACGATGATGCTCGATACGGGTCTTCGCGTCAGCGAAGTTTGTAATTTGGACATCAATGATATTGATCTCGAAGATGGCTCAGCGCGCGTCTTTGGCGGCAAAGGGGACAAAGATCGACTGGTGCTTTTCACCCGTCGAACCCTCGAACGAATTCACGCATGGATCCCTGTTCGAGAATCACGCCGCAAGGGTGATGATTATGCCTTTTTGTTGAATTCAGCAGGGCGACGTCTCCAACCTCGCGGTGTTCAGCGATTGATGGACCACCTCGCCGGCCATGCGTCGCTCCCGAAGGGAAAACTCACGCCCCACGTGTTGCGGCATAATTTCGCAACCGGATTGTTGGAACGTGGCGCAGACTTGGTGACAATTCAGCGTTTACTCGGCCATTCAAGCATCGCTACCACCCGGGTCTACCTGGAAATTTCAGATCAAACACTGAGGGAAGTGTACCATCGGGCACAAGCAACACGCGAAACCATCGAGGCTGCTGCTGAAGCGACTGAAGTGGTGGATGAAGTTGAAGAAAACACCCCTTCAACCAGTGCCTATGGCCTTGATTGATCAGTTCCCCTTGGCTTTTCGCTTAGGAACGGTGGACGGCCCCGCCCATGCTCGTTTTGGCGTCACAGTTTGGCCTGAGTGCCCTTCGAGTGGGCAAAATTTCCCAGACCTGCATCTCGAACAGTTGCCTTTTGGAGGGACTTCGACCGCTTTACGCAATCGGCCATACTTCCTTCGAGGCATGATCAAGGCATGAACCACGACGGTTTTCAATCATAGCGGCTGAACTTGATTCAACATCACTTTTTCTTGAACCATGGCATGTCACGAACGCTACGGGGGACCTTGAGCGTCGATCCTTTCCTTTCATCGCTTGATTTTTCAGCGGGGAGGGTTTTCTTTGCCACACTTTTTGCTTTTTCTGCGGATTTCTTCGCAGCAGCCTTTGCTTTGGTCGCGGTGCTTTTGGCTTTGGTTGTTGCTTTTGTCGCCGTTTTCTTTGCTGCTGCAGAGGCTTTACTTGCGGTCTTCTTAGAAGCTGCAGTCGCCTTCTTCGCGGTTGCCTTTGTGGCCTTCTTCGCTTTGTCAGCAGCCTTTGCTGCCGCTGCGACCTTCTTTGCAACAGCCGCGCTCAAACCTGCGTCTTGGAGTTTCTTTGCCCCAGCAGATGCGACTTTACTGACGGAGTCTAGTTTTGCAGTTACGAGTTTTTTTGCAGTCGCAGCCCCAACACCAGGAAGTGCGGTTAAAGCATCAATCTTCGAGGAACCTTTCTTTGCAGCCATTGTCTCACTTGCTCCGCCATGCAAGGCGACGCTCTTCAATACTTCTCCTTGAACTAAATCATAAAACCGTTGCATTGATGCGCTTCCACATCAACCGTTGGTATGGACAGGGGGATGGCAATGAACGGAACGACCCTCATTTTCGCCCAAGTGCTTCGCGCTTCTGCGAACCACAAAGTCGAACACCAAAGCCATTTGTTAAGGCCAAAGCGATACGCATTACCAAGCAGCACGGTCTATCTTGGCGACGTTGCAACTGCACTGATCACCAACCTCCCTCAACCCGAGACCCCTCATTTTTCCCAACCACCCGGGTTCAATGAACAGCGTTGGGTTATGGGCACCAACAGCGGTACGCTCAGTGTGCGAATCACTTCCGATTCATATTGGGGCTTTGGCCTCTCAAATTCAGGCTACCTTAACGCGATCGAATTGACAGGGCCATTCGATCAGCGAATGCGCTTGTTGTTTGATCTAAAAGCCTCGGTTGGTCATAACCCTTGGGAATTTAAACACAGGGCGGCTGCGAACAGATGGTTGACAAAACACCACCCGGGCACGACCATCGATGACAATGAGGCAGCATGGAGGGGCGCGATGACCTCAGCGCGAGCAGAGTTTGAGGCCTCAATTGAAATCATGGAGCAGCGTTCAACACTCGTCGAAAAACGAATGAAACAACACAAAAGCGAATTTGTAGGTGCCAAAGCAACCGTTCCTTTCCACGCAGCACAATTGGACCTGCAAGTTGCTCGCATTGCTCTTGCTGATGAGAATGCACCGGCCATCGAGCGCGCCCTCGCTCGAGTCGAAGCCTCCTTGATTGAAGCGGACCCAACAACAGAACTGTTGAGTTCTGAGCACGAGGCTTCAGCGCCAGAAGGGATGAGTTTGAGAAACGACAAGGAGGCCATTTCACCCTCTCTTGACGACTTAGAAATCGTTGATTTGACAGACCATAGTCAAGAAGAAGAGTAATTTTGGGAATCTTCCCTCGCCGCGTCGCGTTGATAAAGGAGAGGCATCTCGCAGAGAATGGTTCACATGGCTTCAAAGAAGAAATCTGATGGCAGCGGAATTCAACAGGCTGCAGGTCTTATTCGTTACTTCGATGAAGAATCCGAAGACGCTTGGAAAATTACTCCAGGGCAAGTTTACTTCGCATGCATCACTCTTGCTGCTTTCTTTTACCTCGTCAACCAAGGCGTTGTCGGGGCTATCATCGATCTCTTTTGAAGATGAAAAAACCACTCAGAGTGGTTGAATCATAACGATTCGGTGTTCTTTCATTGCCATGCACTTTGCAACTTTCATTGCAGTTTCCATGCCAACCGTGGCACCAATCACCTTCTGACCATCGTCCTCGTGAAGGATGAGTTTGTGAGTGAGGTTTTGCAGAACGCCTTCTTCAATTCGTTCAAAGACCCAGTGTTCGTCTTCTATTCGAACCATGGCTGGGATTTCAACCAGAGGTCCCATTGCCTCACCGATCCTCTCAGTTCTGGTTTTCAGGCCACGTAAATCCCTCAGCGGGCTCCAACTGCGTCGTCGGACGTGTGTTCTGACTCTTTTGTTCTGCTCAACGCCTTCTCTGAATGCTCGTGCCATTTTGGGTCCCATCCCATGAAATCCTCAGATTCCAGTCGGAAGGCCTCCCGTTTTGCTAATAAGAAGCGCGACGATGCCGAGGTCGAGAACCACGTTTTACGAAGTGGTTTGCAAAGCAGATGGCTTGTGAATAAGCATGCCAGCAACTGCAACGATGAGGGCAGGGGTTGCAAGGAACATGGCGGCCAGGAACACTTGTGAAGCCATGAATGGGAGGGCTAAAGCGACAACAGTGGCCCCAAATAACGGTGCGGTGACGAATGCGACCGATGGTGTTGCAACATCAGCCTCAGCGATCCATGGAATCACCATCGACCATGCCAATGCAAGCCAGACTCCCGGCAAGAGGTAGATGCCAAAGGGCGTGATGGCGATGGCAACCATCGGTATGAGCAGCCCCATCATACGAAGCCACCAAGTTTCCGGGCGAGGGGCGGCATCAAAGCCTAATGTGGGCATGAATTGAACCAATAGCATCGCCCCCAAGACCGATGAAGTCAACCAGAGGCCAAACAAATTCGCACCAGCTGTGGTTGCGAAATTGGAACTGTTGTTGAGCAATGTGCAAGCGCTGATCAGCATGATCAAGCCTACAGATGCAAACATGGCAAGCAACGCAACACTGCGCCGTTCGCCATGCGCTAATCTGCTTTCAATACGCCGAGATGGCTGCAGGACAGCGGTGAGGACAACCGTTGCATGCATCACCATCAGCAAGGCAAGGGCAGCGTTTGAATCGGTTGAGTCTTGTTGCCATGCAACCCACGCATCCGGTCCCGAGGCCAACCATGCTAAAGTTGCCACAATCAGCAGAACGCACTTGAGCGTCGCTTTCTTTGCTAAGGCTGAGAAGTCTGCTTCAATGGTGTAAACGCTTGAGACGGCAAACAATTCTCCTCCAAACATCACCATGAGGCCGAACAAGAGGGGCAGCAGTGCATTGCTGATGGCGGGGGCGCTCCCGATGTTCTGTTGTGGCAAAGGGCTGCTCGCAATGTAGGCGTGTTCTGGAAAAAGCACGCCCACACCCATCAAAATACAAAGGGCGCAGAACATCATCATGCGGTGTTGAACGGCGGCCGATGCCTCAGTGCTGATCGCTTGCACGCTTGGTAATCGAGGTGAACACACGGCAAAGATGGCCGCGGCACATGTTGCCAATTCAATGCCCCCTTGCCCGGCCAACAGCAAGGTGAATTGGTCACCCATTCCCGCCTCGCTAGGCAAATATTGGAGGACTTCCATGTGGCTTTTATCGAGGCTAAAAATAGCGATGAGCCGGTGGAGAAAAAGCCAGCCGAGCATGATAGGGGGGCCCCACCGTAACACAGGGACAACGAACTTCGAGACGGAATTTTCTCCTTCATTTGCTCTTTTTTCAATCGATGCGAACGCCACCCAGGTACAAAGCAGCAACGCAAGCAAGGGGAAAAACCACGGCAAAGAATCCCCCAACATGATTTCGACCACAGGGGTTCACTCCTTGAGCATGGCGGAAGCAACATAGTCAGGCGGCCAAACCCCGAGGTATGTCGCGAGGGGAATGGCAAGACCAAGACCTCCTCGCCGTTGCAAGGGATACCCCGCTGGCCCGACTTGCAGAAAACCTCGGTTTGGACCTTGACGCTTGGCTTGCAAAGGCGACTGAGACGCTCCCTGAGACCTTCCGCATCACACCTGGCCGTTACGATCGAACTTGGACGGAAAACGTCCTGCGCGGGATCGGTGGTTCGCCCTTGACCTGGGCTCAAAATGAGTTTGCATGGCAGATGCCTTTTCCACGTGGCCAAGCGCCTGATGCCAACGCAAAACACATCATGGCCCTGCTTCATGAGTCCGGCAGGATCACCAGGCAAGAGGCAGCAAGCATGCTTCCAGTCGTGGTCCTCAACCCAAGATCGGGAGAATTGGTCCTCGATATGTGCGCTGCCCCAGGTTCTAAAGCCACACAGATTGCAGAAGCAATTCATCCAGAAGGGGTCGTCGTAGCCAATGAACCTGCATCTGGGCGGGTCAACATGCTTGTCTCAAATCGCGGTCGTTTGGCCATCTCAAACATGCTCATCAACCAACAAGATGGGCGGCACCTCGGACGAATTCCGCCCCCAGGTTATGACGGCATTGTTGCTGATGTGCCCTGCACGGGTTCGGCCACCTCGAGGAAAAACCGCAACGTGTGGTGGAAGTGGACGCCTCGGGATGGACGAAGCATGTTCAATCTCCAAGTTGAAATTTCATACAGAGGGGCGACCCTCTTGCGACCAGGTCACGATCTTGTGTATTCCACATGCAGCATGGATCCGTGTGAAAACGAGGCGGTCGTTGCAGAGTTGTTGCGTCGTGCGCCGTGGCTGGAACTGGTAGAGATCGATCGATCAAACTTGAACGGACTTCTCCTTCATCAAGGATTGCAAACATGGGATATTCTAGACCAAGAAGGCAAGGTATGCCCCGGAGAGCAAGCACTCAATGCCCCTTCACTCCACCCATCCCACCTTTCGCCCAGTCAACGAAAATTATTCGCCGCCGAACTCGACCAAGAGGTTGATTCGGATCTTGAAGATGCAATCGAAGCAGCCCTCCCCCACTGCATCCGCTTGTATCATCACGACAACGACACAGGCGGCTTTTTTGTAGCTCGTTTACGCCACAAACCAGAGGCAACGCCGCAAAATGTAGCGCGCACCTTCGTACCCAAACGTTACCAAAACCCAGATTCAGGGTGGAAGCCCTTGTTGCTTGACAAACCCTCTCCGAATCGACATTCGATTTTCCCAGCACCTATGGAAATCGTCGAAGAAGTGCAAAAGAGGTACGGTCTCAACGACAGCACCTGGTCGTGGTGGCACCGTGGAAAGCGATTGAACATCGCTCCAAAGTTAGTCGAAGACCGGATTTTCAACCGCCAATGCCCGAACAAGCGAGGTAATTTATGGCCCGAAGGCACGTTTCATCCCCTCAAACTGATTCATGTTGGCTTGCCTGCTTTCACACAGAAGAGAAAAATATGGCGTTCAAGGCAAGAATCAGTTCCAGCGTTGAGGGATCTCATCACCACTCCTCTGCATGGCATCTCACCTGAGACATTGCGTCGCATGCTTCAGGGCTGGGCCCCACTGATGGAAGAATACACCGAAGCGTTTGGACCCGTTGAAGCCTCAGGGCCTATCTTGATGTCATGTGATCTCGAATGTGGCCCTGCCTATGTTTCAGGTTGGGTCGGCGCTCGCATGACGTTGATGATCGATCGTGTTGGTCGAGACGTACTGCGAATGAAACTCGGTATGCCCTCGGAAGCAGAGGAAGAGGAGTGAGGGATTGAGATGAGAGGGACGTTGACTCTGATGACGCTTCTTTTGGCAGGTTGCATTTGCGGGTTGCCGCTGGTAACGGCAGAATCCTCGACATCAGAAGGCATCTCAAAAGCCATTCCAAATCCTGAACCTTTGGATGAATTGTTGGTGGAATCTTTCCTCGATATCGATGGTGAAAAAGTCGGTCAAGCGAGCGCTGGCGTCCAACTTTCATGGTGGCCATGGAGCGATGAAACCGGCTCAGATTGGCCCGATGACGATGCGAAAGCAAGGATTGGACAACTTGGTTTGGCCGGTGAAGCGGGGACCCTTTACAACGGGCAACTCGATCCACAAACCGCTCAAAGCCTCAATCTCCAAGACGCTGTGATTAAACTCGAAGGCTCCATAGAACTCGTGTTGGATGAGAATGGGGCGATCGCAATTGCAATGCCAGTTTCGTTCACCCCCCTTGTGAATTTGAGCGATTCAACCGTGCTTTCGATTTTGATCAGCGAAGACCGAGCTGTCGATCATCATGGAAGGGTAGCTCAGCATTTGGTTCGCGACATGATGCCGCAAGTTGGGTTCTCTGTTCAGGTCAACAACACGACACACACAACCTGGAATATCCCCTCGACACACCTTTCAGCAGCTGGGATTGATCTTGATGATCAGCCCCATGGCTGGCACATCACCCTTGCGTTCTTTGGTGATGTAGAGGGCGGTGAAGAAACTCGGCTCTTGGCCCTTTACAACACCCCAATTCCAACTTCATGGGATGGCGCATCCACTGGCAATTTCTTCGTTCCAATTTTCATCATTCTGCTGTGCGCAGTCGTGGCATCTGGCTCCGTTATGGGGTCGTTCAAAAGAGAAAAAGGGATGCCTAAAATTGATGCTCAATGGCTTTCATCCGACCCGCCTACGCTCCAGTTCCGAATTCTTGCAGGAACCCAACCCCTTTCTCTGAACGGATGCGACTGCACGAAACCATGGGCGATTCGAGGCGGCTTCAAGCGGGTCAACATTCTCGCTGGCAAACATCATGAATTTACGATTCGCTTCAAGCGTCACGAAGACGTTGATTGTCATATTTCCCTCAGTGTTGAGGTTGAGGAATTGGGTGCTTGGACACAATACCTACGATTGGCCTCACCACAGCAGACCGTCCGAAGCGTTGAAGTCGAAGGCGATGAAGCATCCAATGGTGATGACACATGAACCTTGACGACACCGACCGGGCCATTCTTGAGGTGCTCCTCGAAGACGCACGAACCAGTCAGCGGGCGCTTGCCCGAAAGGTTGGTATTGCCCAAGGGACCGTTCTCAATCGGCTGCGAAGGCTCGAAGAAATGGGCGTCATCAAGGGGTACAGCGTCATGCTTGATCCAAGTGCAGTGGGTTGGTCGATGACCATCATGGCGGGCTTGAGGATCGTAAAAGGGCGCATGATTGATGTTCAAACTCAAATCGCAGCCGACCCCCGGGTGTTTGCAGTTTATGACGTGACCGGCGACTGGGATTCAATGGTCTTAGCACGGGTCAAAGATCGAGCGGATTTGGACGATCTGACCAAGACCGTGTTCACCCTTGACGGCGTTGCTCGCTCATACACCCACGTTGTGCTCAACACCGTGAAGGAAGAGGGGCGACCCCGCCCTACGCCCGTCGATGAGTGAGTTTATTCTGCCTCAAAATCATCGTATTCATCGATGAAGGGCAGCAAATCATGAACCATACTTTTGAGGGACTCAACCACTCTTGTTTCGGGTTTTAACGCCTTCATCAAGACCTCTCTGAGCGATTCGGAAATGTTCACATCCATGCCCTCCAAACGCCGGCGGAGCTCAGTTTGCAGACGCCCCCCAGTCCGATCCCAATCCATCAAAACACACAATGCCGGTCCATTTTCAGCCGTTCTTGGGCCGTATTTCTCGTACAGGTAGGCAATCAATCGTTCCAAAGGCCAACCACGATTGAGCACCTCGACAGGCCCCTGGAATCCAAGCACTTCAAGGGCAATTTTGTCCCTCCGCCCCTCGACCAAAATAGGCCAGGACTGTTCGCGATTAAGGATGCGTGCGCCCGCCAGTGCTTCACCCGCGAGTCGGAAGCGAAGAGCGGCATCTCCTGAACCAAGCGGTGAGCGATGCCTTGTGTCTCGAGTCATGCTTCCTCCAAAACACCCTCGAGAAGGGCGAGCAAGGCATCGGGATCAACGCCCTCAAAACGAACCGTTTTGCTTCTTGAGGTGTGGCCATTCATAATGCTGCAAGCCTGACGAGGCATTCCAAGTGTTTCACTTAGCAGCCTCAGAACCGCCTCATTGGCTTGCCCTTTTTGTGCTTGAGCGCGAACGGCAACACCCAGACGTGATCGCCACGGGTTGACGCCGATCAAACGATCAGTTTGAGCCCCCGGTTGCACCTCGATGGCCATCAGAACGCTTCCGTCCAAGGTGGCTTGGAGGCATGATGGCGTTGCCATGGTGATTGCATTCTAGACCTCATTTATCAACCTGACATACCGCCAAAAAACGCCTAAATGCGGTGTTGAAAAGCGATGGAAACCAAGCGTCTCAAACGCGAGACTCAAGCGATGAAAGGTATTCTCTACGAAGGGGCGGTCGCCAAGGGTTTAAGACCGGTATCTACGGCCATTAGCATGAGGGTAATCTATGCCTGCTGAAGACACTGTTTTCAATGTCCTGTACGACAAGTTCATGTTTTGGAGTATCATTGTGGGAATTTTCACCTTTGGGTGGATGTTCATCGCTATGCTGCGCTACCGCGACGGCGTCGAGCCGGTTGAGAACATGGACAAATACCACATTGAGGTTGGTTCCTTCCCCGTCGATTCGCACAACACCAAACTCGAAGTGCTGTTTTACGTTCTTCCTACCATCATTGTCGTGTGGTTGACCATGATGGCCCTTGCCTCAAACACAGCGGTTTGGCAAGTTCCGGACAACGAACCAACCTTCGAAATCGAAGTTGTTGGTAAGCAGTGGTTCTGGGAATTCCACTACACTGAAGCGCTCACATGGGAAGATCCAGGGACGCACATCGACGTTGAATGGACAGGCAATATGCTGATGATCCATGCTCATAACACCACCGCGACAAATGTCACGGTGGCCATCGATGGCGTTGAAACAGATTATGAAATGGATACAACACTGGGCATGATCACCTTGATGGGCACCATGTTTGATGCTGAACTCCACTCCAAAATCACCGTCTATGACGCCGAGGATCATCTGCTCCACACTTGGGAACACCTCCCGGTTGGCACCATTCTCTCCACCGCTGGTGGCGAACACATGATTCTGCCTTGTGACGAAGTGGCAATCATGAACCTCCATTCCCGCCCATCTGATGCATCCAATCCAAATTATGTTGGCGTGCAGCACTCGTTCTGGCTCCCAGAATGGGGCGTTAAGGAAGATTTAGTTCCTGGACTTGAGGCTGGCACCGTCATGTACGCTCAGCCCGATGACATGGGGACCTTCCCAATCCGATGTGCAGAATACTGTGGCCTTGACCACTCGAAGATGATTGGCTTTGTCGACATCGTCGCCCGTGAAGGAAACAACTGCGAGGTCGACACCGGCGTTCAGAAGACTCACAGCGATTCGGATGATGCAGAACTCGCAGATGGAGGTGATTACTGATGATGCGCACACGTGCCCTCGGCCTCATCGCTCTTATGCTGCTCATGCTTGCAGCAGCGCCACAATTTGAAGCAATGCCAACTGGAATTGGTGCTGCTGGTGACAACGGTTGTAGCTGTCACGGAGGCGCATCCGGCGACACGTCCGTGATCGTCGAAGGACTCCCTGACACCTTCAATGCCAGTGAAACTTACGCGTTCACCGTCACCGTCGTTAACGACAACATGGCGCTCCACGACGATGGTGGAGCCGATTGGAACGGCAACGCAGGTGGGTTCAGAATCCTCACCTCTGCGGGAATGGTTTCCACAGTCAACGAATCACTCAGTCACGACATGGACGGGGGCCTTACGCACACTGCAGAGGCCAACACCGTCCGAACGTGGGACTTTGAGTGGGTCGCTCCAGCCGACGACGGCAAGGTTGTTGAAATCACAATTTACGGCAACGCAGTAAACGGCGGTGCAGGTTCCGGTGGCGACTATTGGAATCAAGCAGACCTTGTCATCCCCGGTATAAACGCTGGCGATATCGCCCCAAGCGCCCGTGCACTGGTGGTCTTGATGACTGCGATTGGACTCGCCCTCGGCCTCGTGCTCCTCGGCGTCCTCTACGTGTTCTATGCCCGTTCCCCGAGCACCTTCACCATCGAGCACTTCTGGTCTTACCTCAAGCCGTGGTTGACCACAACCGATCACAAAGAAGTCGGTATCCTCTACTTCCTGTACGGGTTCACCTTCTTCCTCGTCGGTGGTGTACTGGCGCTCTTGTTCCGTATTCAACTGGCGCTGCCAGAGAACACGTTCTTGACCGAAACCGAGTACAACTCGTTCTTCACCCTCCACGGCACCACCATGATTTTCCTCGCAGCCATGCCAATGATTGCTGGATTCATGAATTACGTCCTTCCGCTCCAAATTGGTGCTAAAGACTTGGCCTTCCCTCGAATCAACGCCATGGGTCTGTGGTTGCTGGTGTTCTCTAGCCCGCTGATCTATGCCGGAATCTGGTCCGGTGAAGGTGCTGACATTACGTGGGTCATGTACCCGCCATACTCTTCACTCACCGAAGCGAATCTTGGTGCCGAACTCGCTCAATACGGTTCCAACCCCGGAACCACGGCGTTCATTTCAGGCATTCTTATGCTCGGAGCATCCTCGACGCTTGGTGGTGTTAACTTCATCACCACCGTGTTCACGATGCGCGCCCCTGGCGTCGGTTTCATGAAGATGCCATTGTTTGCATGGTCGGTCTTCGTGAGCGTGTTCATGCTCTACATGTCCCTTCCAGCGTTCATCATCGGCGTTGCTTTCCTGTTGTTTGACCACACCCTCGGGACGGTCTTCTTCAC
>DAFX01000103.1:0-1624 GCA_002495535.1 Euryarchaeota archaeon UBA433 | reverse complement strand
CCTGAAGTCTACGTGGTCGTTGTTCCAGCGTTCGGTATTGTATCTGAAGTCTTGGCAACAAGCGCTCGACGTTCTATCTTTGGCTACAAATCGATGGTCTTCGCAATGGCGGGCATCGGTGTTGTTGGCTTCATCGTCTGGGGCCACCACATGCTGACTTCTGGAATGGATCCGTTCTGGCGAGCTGCGTTCATGATCACGACCATGGCCGTCGCTATTCCAACCGGCGCCAAGGTCTTCAACTGGCTGGCCACAATTTGGGGTGGTAGCATGGTCATGCGAACCCACACGCTCTGGTCCCTTGGTTTCCTGGTGACCTTCACCCTGGGTGGCATCTCTGGTATGTTCTTCCCAGTGGCAGGACTCGACGTGCACTTCCACGACTCGTACTTCGTTGTCGCTCACTTCCACTACGTGTTCATTGGCGGTACGGTCTTCGCACTGTTCTCAGGTGTGTACTACTGGTACCCGAAGGCAACAGGGCGCAAACTCAACGAAACCCTCGGTCTTTGGCATTTCTTGATTGGATTTGCATCCTATAACGCAACCTTCTGGCCAATGCACGCATTGGGGATCATGGGCATGCCCCGTCGAACCCACAGTTATACCACTGAAAGTGGCTTTGCGGAATACAACATGGCAGTGAGCACCTTCTCCTTCATCTTCGGACTGAGCCAGCTGTTGTTGGTTTGGAACATCATCCGTTCTAACCGTCACGGTGAGCCAGCTGGAAAGGATCCATGGGGCGGATGGTCGCTTGAGTGGATGACCACATCACCACCACCAACGCCCTCGTTCCACGACATCCCAACTCAGGGCGACATGAACGAACTGTATGGCCATCATGGCACATCAGAAAAGAAGGCCAACCCGCTGAAGAAGTTGGCAACACCACTTGCAAAGGGGGTCGAAGAATGAGCACACACGGAAACGATGTCGCAAACAGCACTTGGCTGCGTGCGGTCATGATGGCAGGACTGATCTTTACCATCGGCGTTGTAGGATTCGCAGTTCTTGGCGTGGGCATTGCTGAGCAAAAGCACCACACCTGGGAGGAGGAACACCACCATTACGAGGATGCGAAATCAGAATGGAAGGATGCAGTTGCTGCAGAAACCATTGACGGCGACGACCACAGCGCTGACCTCTATGTGGCTAAGGAAGAGGCCCACAACGATGAAATCGCGGCCCATCTCTCTTACCTCACATACCGCACTGCTGGAGTGACCATGCTGTTCCTTGCAGGCGCATACGCATCCTTCATCGGTATCGGTGGTTTCCTCAATGCGAGCAAACCCAAGGGTGACGACCACCACGACGATCACTACGGAGATCACGAAGAGCACCATGGCTCAGCATCTCCAATCATCTTTGCTTTCGGTATCATGGTGTTCCTCATTGGTTTGCCTGACTTCATCGTAGCATGCAAGGCCATGCTTGACGAGACCGTTACGGCTGAACTCGGTATGCTTGGCGTCAGCGTCTCAGGGCTCGCAATCATTGTCATTGCAGTGTCCAACTGGTGGTTTGAGGACCTTCCATTCATCGGCCACGGCGAGCAAATTGCAACATCCTATCCGTTTGAAGGCGACCACATCCGCAAGGTTGGTCTTTGGGTCTTCAT
>DAFX01000052.1:49301-54825 GCA_002495535.1 Euryarchaeota archaeon UBA433 | reverse complement strand
CGGGACTTTCACCCTCTCTGGCTATGCCGTTCCAGGCAATTTCACCTTCTATGACTTAGACAAAAGACTGACAACCACATCTCCCTCACTTTCGTTTCGGGATTCGGCTTGTCCTGATCCGTTTTCATTCGCCACTACTCACGGAATCTCTATTGATTTCATTTCCTCCTCCTACTAAGATGCTTCAATTCGGAGGGTTCCCTATCGCATTTGCGATTGTTTCCGAAGAAACAGGAAGTCCCATTCAGCCATCTGCGGATCCATGGTATACATGCACCTCCCCGCAGCTTATCGCAGCTTGTCACGACCTTCATCGGCACTCGAGCCGAGCGATCCCCCAGTTGGGTTGTAGCATCACATGTATGTTATCACACACCATGCGAGTAACCCTTCGGTATCTAATTCATGCCAATTCGGCTTCCACAGAAAACCGCCTCCTCAGGGACGGTTCTCCTCTGCCCTTCCCCCGATATGTAGCATACCAGGGTGCTTAAGCATCCCCCCGACTTACCACCCATATATGAACGAATCGGTTTGGGCCTTGTCTGAGACCATGAGAGCCGGAGGGTAGTAGATGGGGGATAGCGAGCCTGTTTCAAGGTTGTGTTTTGTCTGAAAAAACGTCTATTTTTACACATTTTTTTGACCTCCAAAGCCAGCCAAACTCGGAACCAAAATCTTCAGGTTGGTCAAGTTTGACTCATAAAGGAGGGTGAAAAGTGTGGGTCAATAGGAGAGCCGAGCAAGGTTGCTCTGAACCACATCGTCTTGAACTAGGCGCTGAAGCAATGCCTTTGCTGCACTGCTTTCACCCATACTGACCAGAGCAGCTGCATGGAGGTTCCCACTGACCGTGGATTGGGGTTGGAGTTGATCGTGCATTTGCACCAGTCCAATAGCTTTCTCAGCCCGACCACTTACCAAAAGTGCGTGACCGAGGTTCAGCAAAATCGTGGCTTCGGTCGGTGCGGATTTTGCTGCCTCCCGCAGGGCAAGAATGGACGATTCAAATTGAGTCGTAGCAAGGTTCTGAATGTCAAGGTCGGTGCTCTTGGCCATGGTCAGTGCACGCTGCAGCAGGGACAAACCGTAATTGTTGAACACAGCTGAATCACCGGGCATCTTTGCTGCTAATTTTTGGAAGGCGATGGCCGCTTGAGCCCATTCACCCGCACCCATTGCTTGGTACCCCTGGCGAAGGGTGTCTTCGTACTCCGGCATGCCTGCCAAGCTGACTTCCAATGCTTGAGCTGGGTGCAAGTCCAGCGAGATCACACCGCTCATCAGGGCAGCAGTAGGCTCATCAGGTTCGTGAGCAAAAACGGTAGGTTCGGCTTCCATCGTGTGGACGACTTCGACCACTTGATCCGCTTGAGCGTAAATTTCGTCCATGTCAGGGGCGGCTGCATCGATGCGCCACAGGTCGGGCACATCAACGTCATGATTGACCTCTGGAGCGGCCTCGATAACGCTAGGTGCTGGGGTTATTGCAAGCGATTGTACGGCGGGAGCAGGTGAGGGACTCGCCACCGCTTGGAGGCGTGGCATTGGGGCTTCTTGAGCCGCCTGAGCCTCGAGTCGAGGCAGAGCCTCGGCTGGTCCGGGACCTGGTGGTGTAGGCAAAGGCACAGCCGCTTGGGGAGCGACGGGTGCGGGGGCATTTGGTGGTGCTTCTGTTGGAGGTTGAGGGGGCGCCACCGGAGCGGGAGGAGGAACGGGTTCTGGCAGAGATGCAATGATTTCCTCTGGCCCAGATGATGGGTCTTCTAGTTGGCTCGACCCCACTGTTTCTGTTGTCGACGCGCTCTGCTCTGCACTGACCAGTGGAAGACGCTCCTCGCCATCAGCATCACCATCAAAAGGCATTCCTGCTGCGTAACTACCAATCCCGAAAGGAAGGCGTGAGACGTTTGTGTTTGAAGCGCCCGAGAATCCAAAGGGTAAATTGCCTTTGGGAGTTTGAACCTCTTCCTCTCCTTGCTCTTCAGCATCATTTGCAGGTTCAATCCCTTCAAGTTCATTCCAAGAAGCAACGGCTTCGTCTAGACCCGGGACTTCGCTGGGCAACGGTGCACCGCCTTCATCCTGTTCGGCCAAATCCACTCGGATTTGACTGCCGCACGCAGGACAAGCACTCCCACCGAGGGAGAGCAATCCACAAATTGTGCATTCAAACATAGCGGCCCTCAGCCATGTCGTGGGAGGCGTGGCTCTTCAATACAACGCAAAGAAGCGCCGAGAATCACTCTTCACCAGAGGCAACTGACTTGATTCGGTCAACAACATTTCCAGCCATTTCGACAAATGCATCTTTGTCATCATCGACCAGAGCGTCTGCAAAATTCTTTCCTTTTGCCCGACCGCGTGCAAGTTGCCAAATGATTCCGAACATTGTGATGCCAACACAAACAAGCTTCCATACTGTTCCGCCACCATCTGCACCAATCACATAGACGAGAACCATGTACACCGAAACAATCGCTGTAGTGAGGATCATGATTGGGAATCCAGCCTTGAAAAATTCATTGAAGGAAATTGGATAGCCTGCTTCTTCTGACATTCCCGCAGTAACCACGTTGGCTGATGCACCAATGAGTGTACCATTGCCACCCAGGCAAGCCCCGAACGCAAGCGCCCAAATCATTGGACTGAGATCGATGTTGAGGTCATGGGCAATTTGCATGACCACAGGAATCATGGTTGCAGTGTACGGAATATTATCGATGAAAGCAGAAGCAATAGCGGAGACCCAGAGGATGATTAAGACTGCTGCTGCAAGCCTGACGACATCCCCTTCTGCGTCACTGCCAAACATAGCGATCCCTTTGGTCACGTAGTCACCAATGAAGGAAATCACACCGAGGTACTGCAATGCGTGAACCAGGACAAACAGCCCGGCAAAGAAGAGCAACGTGGTCCATTCCACGTGTTCCAGGGGTTGTTCGAGTTCATGGCGGTCTGTGGCGAGGAGCATGACCACCGCACCTACGAGTGCAATCCATGAAACCGCAATATGCGTCACAGGGTGGAGGAAGAAATTCAAAACCACCAGAATCAATATGAGACCGCTTACCTTCAGCATTGCTGCATCCTTGATGCCGTATTTGGATTCAAGTTCTGCGATGTCGCGCACTCGGCTGCCAGAAAATTCTTCGGCGTAGAACCACTTGATGAACATGAAACTCGGAACGATGGTCATGAGGATACCAGGGGCCATTTCGATGATGAAATCGTTGAAAGTTACGCCAGCACCAACAAGATCTGGATAGCCGGCTTTCTCAATTGCTGCAGCGGAAAGACCAGAGCCAATCATGATGTTTGGAGGGTCTCCAATCATGGTAGCTGCACCACCGATGTTCGAGAACAGAACTTCCGAGATCAGAAGCGGTATAGGTTTGAGGTCAAGCACTTTCGCCAGTTGGATGGTGACTGGAGTCAACAGCAACATTGTAGTGACGTTATCCAAAAAAGCAGAGAGAACTGCAGTAACCGAACAGAGAATAACAACAAGCGTCCAAACCGAGCCACCACTTTGCTTGTAGGCTTGCACGGCAAACCATTCGAACAAACCTGTATGCGAGAGGATCCCCACCATCACCATCATTCCAAGGAGTAGGCCAATCGTTTCCCAATCGATGAGGGTTGTGACAGCACCAAGGCTGAACGAAACATCGGCGGTTTCAGGAGTGTAATAAGCAAGGGCTAAGATGGCCAGAAGGCCACCAACAGCAGCTGCAAGTGTTCTGTGTACCACTTCCGTGATGATTAGAGCGTACACACCAAGCAAAATACCCAGACCGACAAGAACTGCTTCGGAACTTTCAATGTCTTGAAAACCAGATGACGAGGATGAACCGCCGGCTGCGATTGAACTCGTGGTGAACATCATTGTCCCGGTGAAGGCAAGGAGACCAAGTGCGATGTACTGTGAAGCATGTCGTCGTCGGGGGAGGAGCAAACCAGCACCGTTCATGGAAATTCCACCTGAGGGTGGCTCTTGAGTATTTCCTCTCAACCCATTGCTTAGCGCCACAGAACGCCGACGTTTCCGCGTGCGACAACAACGATTGAGGAGGTTTCTTTGGCAAGGTGTGCCCAGACATCATCAATGTCTTTCCGTTCAAACAACCCACGGTTGATTTTGATCTTCACAAGTGTGCGCTTTGAAAGTTGAGCATTGATTTCTTCAATCAAATTTTCAGTGATGCCTGATTTACCGACACGAATGCTTGGTTGGAACTCTCGTGACTGCGCTTCCCTTCGAATGGAGGCTGGAATATCTCGAGTCATGGCCTTCCCCTAACCAACCCTGCAACCGATTGTTCAAGAAGATGCTCCCCGGCAAAAGAGGTTCACTTCAATCGACTGCGATGCGATTTGGGTCCACCGCCGAATCGTCGGACATGTGAACACTCAAGGCAGGTGATGATCCGTTGACCGTGTTTTACACGTGCTCTCGCGTTGATGCCGAATCGGTGCGGTGCCCGGCATTTTCTGCAGAACAAGTGGCGTGCGTCTGCGGGGATTGGCAAACGCTGACGGCGCGATAATTTGACCAAATGCTGAGCTGCTTGGCGGACCACCCTTTCGTCTGATGCATGAGGTGCCTGGAGGAGTGAAATTAACTTGTTCTGGCCGTGAACAGCCACCTTCTTTCGCTGGGCAGCACCTTTTTTTCGGCGTGATGACTTCGAACGTGGCAAGGAATCACCTTCAGTTGAGTGCTGCTAGAATATCTGCTGTAATGGCATCGATCTCACGGTCGCCATCGATTTGGTGGAAGATCCCTCTCGAGCGGTACCAAGCCGCGAGAGGTGATGTTTGTTCATGGTAGGCTTGCAGACGGGAGGTGACGGTCGCTTCATTGTCGTCAGCCCTTCGCTTTTCTTGCCACTGTCCACAAGCACATCCCTCGGATGGCACTGGATTGAAAGTATCGTGGTACACGCTGCCACAAGCTGCACACGAATAACGCCCACAAATCCGTTCAACAATTCGTTCATCTGGCACTTCGATTGCGATGACGTGAGAAACTTCTGTGATGGTGGCTAATGCTTCTGCCTGGGGCACAGTACGAGGAAAACCATCGAACATGACACCATCCTTCGCATCGGGCAGAGTGATTCGTTCTTTGATCAAATCAATGATGACTTCATCGGGAACCAACTGTCCGGCTTCCATGAAAGATTTGGCCAACTTGCCTGTCTCAGTTCCGGCTTTAACAGCCGCACGCAACATATCCCCTGTGGAAATTTGAGGCAAGCCAGTCGTATCGGTGATTCGTTCGGCCTGTGTACCCTTTCCAGCTCCCGGCGGTCCAAAGAGGACAATGCTGCTCATACATCGTCGAGGTGGTGTTCCGCTTTAGAGGTGCCCACGGTCACTGACCGCTTCGCTCGAGCCATTGGTGGCCATAATGCTGCCATTGTTCCATCGTCCAGCCATCCGGCAACCCACCAGGGGGGAGCGGAGGTCCCGCAGCGGGCGCTTGAGCGACCATCGGGGTTGGCGCAGGGGTTGGCGC
>DAFX01000052.1:0-48987 GCA_002495535.1 Euryarchaeota archaeon UBA433 | reverse complement strand
TTGGCGCAGGGGTTGGCGCAGGGAGTGGTGCTGCTGGCACTGGCAGGCTCGGCAGTGCTTTCGGCGGCAAACCTGCAGGTGGCATACCAAGCGGTGGAAGTCCTGCCGGCAAACCACTTGGAGGCAAGCCTTTGGGCACCGAAGCAGGAGCTGCTGGCATGTTGAGGGATTGGGCAAGGGCTGCTGCAATTTCATCTTGGGAGACTTCTGCGCTTGCGATTTCATTGACCGCATGACCGATATCGAGTGCATCATCGCGACGAGTGCCGAGGTGATCGGGGTTGACAAATGCATCAGGGGCCACGAGTTCGTTGCCATCGTCTTCCAATTCACCGCTGCGTTTCATTCGCAACGCAAGAACAACACCAACGAGGACGAGCACCCCAATCAACGGAATGGAAACGTACGCAGGGAGGATTGCAAACAGTCCACCGCTGCTTTCCACAGCGCTTACGGTGGTTTCAATTTGCAGTGTACCGATTTGTGTCTCACCGTTCATCAAGCGAATTTCTGTAAACATGAGGCCTTTTGTTGCAGCATCAAGAGGCGTCACGGTGAGGTCAATAATTTGTGTCTCTCCCAGTCCTAAATTGGAAATCTCCTCATTGGAAAACGATATCTTCCACGCATTCGAGGCATTGCCCTCCTCATCCAATACTTGGCCTGTGAGCATGCCGTCAATCGGGAGGTTACCATCGTTGCGTACCACAATTTGTTGAGTTGCACCAGTTTCTTTAGCGATGCTTCGGAAGGGCCGGGAGGTATCATCTTGGAGGGAAATGTTACCGAATTGAGAAGCGAGTACGCCTACATCAACCCTTACTGATGATTCGACAATTCGCCCATTATTGCCTCCTGTGACAGTGATTAACAAGTCGAATGCTTTTGCGGTTGCTTCGGTGTTGATTGGGGGAATCAGACCAAAGCGAACAGTTTTTTCTTCTCTTGGTTCGAGGTAAGTGATCGGATTTGCGAAACCGACGACCCAACCATCGGGGGCAAGCCCGTTCGACCATCCGAGCGTGAGCGGTGCGTTCCCAGTATTGGTGACGTTGAATGAACCGTAACTGAACGTTGAACCGATCTCGGTTTCAATTACACTCCCTTCTGGAGCTTCTAGGTTCAGTGCTAGTTCGTCACGCACTTTGAGAACTGTTGTGTTTGAGACAAAGACTTGAGCAGTAAATTCGGTTCGAATCACGAAACTGTTGGTATCGCCCTCCTCGGCCACGCTTGGGACACCCAAAACAAAATTCACGGAAATAAGTTCACCTGGAGCCAGAGCAAGGCTGACCTGACGGGCGTCCTGCTGATCTTCATAGGACACCTGAATCGGCCATGTTGGATTTGATGGCTGTATCTTCACATCGAGTTCGAGGTCCGTGTTTCCGGTATTTTCTACAGTGAGGTTCATGCTGACTTGTTCGCCGCTGTCGACCAAGACTTCGCGGTTTTTCGATGACGGGCCTATTGGCCCAAGATCATCGTACAAATCAGCCGAGAAGGATTGTTGTGGCAGCACTGTGACAACCGCGGTCTCACTAAAGTTCATTGAAGAATCAGAGGTAGAGGTGACAAAGCAGGTCACCTCGTCAGTCGAACCTGCCAGGGGCATACCGTTGACGACTGGTGGAACAAACAAGTCGATCTTAATGGCTCGATATTCACGGATTCCAATCGGTTCAATGTCCAACGTCGAGGAATTTGCGTCCTGGAGCATGATTTGCCATCGATGTTCTGATGAACAACTGATCGAGTATTGAGCTGGAGCGTTTCCAATATTTGCCACTGAAATACGGAACCCTGCTGAATCACCTGGTTCTGCGGTTAGACCGTCCGTGCCGAGCGGCGTGATGAGGACTTCATCCAGTTGTTCTATCACAATTGTGACCCGCTGCGTGTGAGCGACCGTAGGGTTGCCTTGGTAGCGAGCGGTGACATCGACAACGAAGGTACCCGAGCGAGCGTAGCGTGGATTATCGGGATCATCGAGATTGGCGTATTCATCTTCAAGGTGGATCGTGAGCAACTTGAAGTCGCCAACCTCACCTTGGCCTTGAACGGTGTAGGGGCCATCCTCGGACACACTCTTCGTCCAGAGGTCATCGGGCGCAAGAAGGAAGTCTGGTCGCCCAGGTTGAGGCACTTGGACATTGGTGACGCTCAGAGTGACATTCTTCTCGCCAGTCCCTTCGTGAAGGATATGGATTGGAATATCAATTCCAGTATGATTGCGGACGTCGAACACTTTTATTGCAGCGTTCTCGCGTTCTTCAGAAGTTGTCGGTACGGTGCCATCCTCATTGAGCGCAACCACACGTACACCGAGGGCTGTCACCTCAATTTCTTGCTCCCACAGGTTATTGTCGGTGCCTGTGGCCGCATCATTCATTTCTGCAACCTGATCGTTCGTATCAACCCTCAACCGCATATCGTGGGGACCGGTGGTGAGGAATTGATGCTGAATCAGCAGCGAGTCAATCTTTCCAGCAGCAAGGGCTGGGCGGTTGCCTTCAAACAGTGTCTCACCCGTGGTGAGGTCTTCGAAAATCACCCGGAAGGTCCCTGTGGCAAGGGTTCCTTGATTGATCCACCCGATTCGAATGGCGATGAGATCGTTGCGCAGTGGCTCGGGTGAAGAAGGAATGATGCTGCCGTTGTACAGCGCCAAATCTGCTTGTGGATTGGGTGTAGCATCGGCGGTGACCACGAGTCCGAAATCCTGTACGGTCCCACCTTTGTGCAACACCTTGACGAGCCATTGACCAGTTTCAGTGAGCGTACCCGGCGCCACCTTGATGCGTTCGACGTTGTTGACCGTATCAGTAGTTTGCGAGGTGCCGGTGAACCCGTTTGCAAAGTTATTGCCAAACCACTCGTTGCCTGAGGGGTCGACGAGGACCAAGTCGAGGTTGTTGACAAGTCGAGCTTCACCCTGACCTGCGTTTGCAGATCCAGCTTCATCCGACCAAACCAAGGTAATGTCAATCCCGTGCGATGGATCCATTTCAAAGGCGTACAGGAGTCCAAAACCAGCCTCCAAAGGCGTGTTGTCGTCCATGAATGTCGCCAATGCGGAAGTGGTGGGGGAAGAGGGGTCCCAAACTGGGAGAACGGTTCGATCAAGGTCAACTTGGCCCCACCCTTCCTCCGCATTCGGTATGTCTGCTGCGCCGAGGTCCTTGGCACCGTTGATCATTGCTGCTTTGATGAGTGCACCAGAGGGTGCATTGATGCCGACTTCCTCACGAATGAATTCTCGAGTCAGTGCAGCAACGCCTCCTGCAACAGCCGTGGCCTGGGAGGTTCCTGAAAGTGAAGTGTACATTTCAGCCCCGCTGGAATGAGTTTCTGTCGAGCAGGCAAGACCTGGTGAGGTCTTTGCCTCTTCAGCACGACCGGAGCAAAGATCGACGCCTGGGGCTACGAGATCCGGTTTAATCCGACCGTCGAGGGTTGGACCGATGCTGGAGAAGGAAGCCACGCTACCGAGGGTTGAACCTGTTCCAGAAGCTCCGATGGCTAGAACGTTCTTGGCGGTACCAGGTGCAGTCACTTGTGACGCACCTTGAGCGCCCCGATCGCCTACCGAAAACAGCGGAAGCATGTCTGGCTTATCCCGCACCAAAATGTCCACAGATCTGGAATCTGGGGTGTACTGACCATAATTCCCATTGGCGCCCCATGCGTTGATGGCGATTCGAGCTGTCATCTGTTCTGCATCCCTCAAGAGATCATAAATCGAACCAATCCGGCCAAAAACACCAGTTGGATCGTGTTCCAGGGCATACATGACCAAGTCAGCACTTGGAGCAATACCCGTGGCAGATGCATTGGTTGCCCCACTGCCAATTGCAGATACGGCGATGTGTGTGCCGTGACCGGTGTTGGAATCTGCAGGTGATGAATCGAGCCCAAATTGAGTGTACACCGCTGCAACGCGACCTGTCAGGTCTGGGTGATCTTGGTCGAGACCAGTGTCTGCAATTGCAATCATTTCGCCCGATCCATCTAGGGTGAAGCTGGCATTGTTCCGAACATCGACAACACCCGAAGCGGCTGCGGCAATTGCGTTGTGCAAAGTGAACTCAACCGTTGGCTCGATCCAAATGATTCGACCGTCGCGTGCCGCCAGATGGGCAAAGGCACCGATGTTGGATGAGGGCAGTTCTGCCTCACACAGTCCAACGCCGCACCAAACTGCTTCGGCTCCGAAGTTGATGAGATCCAAACTCAGTTGCTCAAATCCTCCATACCCCAAATCGGAAGCAGGAACGAGAGCAAGGCGGTTTGTCGACACATCAGAAGAGAGGTCAACATCGATACGCCAACCGGGGTGCTGAGCCCCAATCCAACGCACATCATCATCAGCGTGAAGCAATCTAAGGGAATCAATTGGTGGTTCGGCCAGGCGAATCAACCACCCCTCGTCGCCGATGAAATCAAGCGGTGTGAACGAATATCGGGACACCAATTCATCAAGAACAGCGCCATCATGAGCGTGCAACTGAAGCATCGCTAGACCGGTGGTGGAAAAGTCATTGGCATCATACAAGCCAAGAGGAGGGGCAGGGTGCGAATCCAACAGGGGATCAAAGGTCCCAACGTTCATTCGGAGCAAGCCAGAAGAAGGTTGCAACGGTGTAGAAAAGCGTTCTGAGGCAGTAGCAACATGCCACATCGACGCTGCCAACTCTAACCTCTGTTGTTCGGACATCATCTCGGCGGGCTCAGATTCACTCGAATCAACCTCGAGCGAACTGGCACTGAGCATGGGGGAAAGGGAGGTAAACACCAACAAAACAAGCATCAGAAGAGGGCGGCGCAGTGCTTGCATGCCACACCGACCTGTCGAACCTTTTTGAAAACGCCCCTTGCTTGTGCCCCTACGGGGCAACCTGAGGAGGAGGGTCACAGGTTGTTGTAGACCGAAATGGCGGCGTCGGTTTTGGCCACAGAGGCCATCCAATCGGACTCGACACCAATCAATGCACGGATGGCGTCCACGTTCTCGGGGATGACGTCTGATTCTTGATGAATCGCTTGGAAATAGTAGAGGGTATTGCCTTCGAGTTTGACACCATCCTCCCAAACAAAAATTTCGTGAAGATCGCCCCACTTTCGACCAATGTCGCGAGCAAACTCCATCACTTCTGCAGTGGTTGTAATGCCTGTTTCAGAACCGTTCATGATCACCAATCGAGGGCACTCAGACCACATCGATAGCACTGATTCGGTCGTGAGGCCGTGGCCTTCTGGAAGTGTAGCGACAATCACATGGACGTGCATGATGGTAGTAGGCACGGCAACGGCCATGGAATTGATTTGAATTTCTGGTTTCACCGTCATGACATCAGGACCATGATGAGAAGGGACTTTCAGAACTGGTTTGATGGCGTTGATGGGGCCTTTGCTCGAGTCCCCCGGATCTGCAGCTCTACGAATCATGGTGCACTCAACGGAAAGTGAACCGCAGTGCTCGTACAAGGGGACGAGGGTTCGAGACAATCCAGTGGTGTTGCATGAAACTACTCGGGTACCGGTGACGTTCAAATTTTGCTCGTGGTTTGCTGAGGACGTGTAAGACATCCCCGTCATGGCATGCTTTTCCCCACCCTGGAAAATCCACTTCACGCCAGCAGCGTCGTACTTTTCCTTGTTCGATGCCCCTACCTTACCTGGAGAGCAATCAATGACGATATCTGCAATGCTGAGCAAATCACTCAGGCCACCATGACAGGTATAGCCAGCGTCACCAAACGCAGCAATGCGGTCTTTGTCGTCGTAAGTGCAGTAGATCGGGTAACCCTTTCGAACCGCCAAGTCACAACCAAAGGCCGGTCTCGTTTTGGTCACACCAACAATTTCCATATCGTCTTGAGCATCAACGGCATCCGCCACTCGCTTTCCGATTGTCCCGTATCCGTTAATTGCCACCTTGATGGTCATGGTTCTCGAGTTAGGTGCCCTTGAAGAACCTCTATTAACACATCGTTGGATTTACGAGAATAAAAAATCACGATTTCGCTCTTGGGAAAGACGATGAAGAAACACACAATACAACACTTCCACACGGGAGGCTATTTGGATGGGAAGCAACAGCGTTTCTTCATGGCCGAGCCTCTTGATGTCGTTGAACGCTCATTCAACATCAACTCCAAACTTGGACCCCGGCTCATTGCCGCTGCTGAACAGAATGCGATTCTTCGCATTGGTTGGACAAACGCAGGAGAACCTGTTCCTAAGAACGGAGAACTTGGCTTGTGCCCAAACCTCCCAGAAGGAGCCCGAATGAGGGCTCTTGGTGTGCTTGGATCTTGGACTGCCGCATTTGGCTCGGGTGGAACGTTCACACTTCAGGGCGATGCTGGCGCCTTCCTTGGCGCAGGAAATCGTGGAAACACAATCGTATGTGAGCGTCATGCTGGCGACTTCGCCGGCTTCGCCATGATCGAAGGAAAAATTAGCGTTCTCGACGGAGTTGGAAACGACGCTGGCGCCTGTATGAACGGAGGCTTATTGATCATTCGAGGTGCTGCAGGTTCGCGAATTGGCGGCGGCATGAACGATGGTCTGATCGTCATACACGGCGATGTTGGAAGCGACCCTGGCGCTGGAATGACCGGTGGTCGAATCATCATCAATGGACGCTGCCCCACCCCTCCTCAAGGCGTATCACTTCGCCCGCTCACCGCTGCGGAAGTCAAGTCGATCAACAAACAACTCGACGATGAAGAAATTCATGTCCCCAGCGATGCAGTCTGCCTCACTCCATCAGACTCTGTTGCGGTTGAGGACGATGGTGCCCAAGTGTCATCGTCAGACCTCTCAATGATCGGGCTTGTCCCCGACGAACGGCATCATTCAGCTTCCTACGCAACCTATGACACCGTGACCTTGGTTGGAGATCGGAAGGGAAAGGGCACGCCATCGGCGCTCCCACTCCCTCTGCTAGGAATGATTTCAGATGGCCATGACCTCAGCCTGCCCGAAGATACCGCTTCTCATACAGCATCCATCCTCGCACAGCAGCCATTCCTGGTCCATTCAAACCCAAGGCCGGTCGACTTTGTTTTGCTCAACAAAGACAACCTCGCGCAAGCACCTGAATTGCTAGACTCCGGCTCAGGCCTCATGATCGACTTTGATAATTTGCCCGCCATGAATTCCGAACAAATCGATGGGATCCTCGTCGCTGTTCGCACCCTTTTGGGACGTGAAAAACCGTTTGGTTTCCTCAACGCATTGGGTCGGACCACCAACCTTCATGTTCGAGCCGCCCACCACGGTGCAGATCTGGCTTTTTCACGTATAGAAGACGGCAGCGGTGTTGCAGAAGCTGCGGCGTTACCATTGATTGGTCGTTCAAGTAAAGCCCATCTCGAGGGTGAAGCAACCGAAACAGGAGTGATGCTCGGCCTCTCAGCAAGCGCACATGACCTCGCCGTGTTGCGAGCATCCGGGATTAAGGTGATCGCTTGTGAAGTCCCAACGGCAGACGCAGATGATTTAGCGCACTGGTTGCAAAGTCTCCATCGAGAGCTAGCCGGAATCCTCTCCCGTTTGGGTCTTGAATCAATTGACAACCTTCAGCGACAAAACCTGCGAGCATTGGATTATGAAACAGCAGCAATCAGTGGGTTGCGCCTCGTTGGTTACGAACGACCATTGCCACACTGGTTTGCACGATAAGGTGAGACAATGCCAACCATTTCAGTCGATCAAAAACTCATATCTGACCTGCTTGCGAAGCATGGTTTAGAAAATGACATCGAACGGATGGCCGATGAATTACCGCTCATTGGAACTGACATCGATGCCTGTACTGAAAGCAGTTTAGACATCGAAATTTTCCCAGACCGACCCGATTTATTGTCCGGAGAAACACTGACCAGGGCCATGAGGCCTTTTCTCTATGGTGGCAAAGCCGATCCTTCCCTGAATGTCACAAAGGGTTCCATCAAAATGACCGTTGATGCTTCACTCGAAAAAGTTCGGCCAGTGATCCTTGGCGCCGTCGTTCGAAATGTTCACCCAGGTGACAATGAAGAAGAAATTGAAGCGTTTATCAAGGCGCTGATGGACCATCAAGAGAAGTTGCATTTCGCCCTGGGGAGGGGACGAAAGCGAGCATCAATTGGTGTGCATGACCTCGCATCCCTATCGCCGCCTTTCAGAGTCAAGACGGTGGACGCTCAAACATCATTCACTCCCCTAGCGATGGGTGAACCGATGAGCATCGCGAACATCTTGCAGCATCATCCAAAGGGCGTCGATTACGCACATTTACTCGAAGGTATGTCCACCTACCCGGTTATTATCGACAGCAGTGACGCTGTGCTTTCATTCCCACCCATCATCAACGGAAACCACACCACAGTGACCTCGTCGACAAGGGACTTCTTCATCGACGTCACAGGTTGGGATCGACGGGCATGCGAGGCGAGTTTGATGCTCATTGCAAGTCAATTAGAGGAACGTGGCGGACAGGTGGAAAGCGTCGAAGTCACAGGCTTTGATGGGACAATCGAAGAATTGCCACAGGGTTCACCTGCCGAACACTCCGTTACACAAAGGCTCCTCGATGGGCTTCTTGGCAGAACGCTCACAGATGAAGAAATCCAGACCGCTATCAATCGGATGGGCGGAACTTACAACGGTCGAATGGCCGCTCAAAACGCACCATCCCGAGCCCCAAAGAACATGGCAGATGTTGTTGATGGCGACCATGTCCTCAAGTTTCACATGCCTCGATGGCGCTTCGATATACTCCACCCGATCGATTTGGTCGAAGACGTTGCCATCGGCCACGGGTTCGAAGATTTGGGTTCTGATGTGCCAAAGGCACCCCTCACGGCCCTACCCCGCTCCGATGGACATATCCGCAGACGTATTCGTGATTCCCTCCAAGGCCTAGGGTTCATGCAAATTCAATCGTTGACGCTTTCAAATGACATTGACCAATTCGAGGCAATGCGATGGCCGGCAATGGGAGAAGTCACACGCATCACCAACCCCATCACAATCGAACACACCCTCCTTCGACAGTACCTCTTGCCCGGATTATTCCGCCTTCTTGCATCAAACAGGCACCACGACTTGCCACAAGCCGTGTACGAACTCGGCACCGTTGTACGCGACCATTCAAACAGTGACAGATTCGCATTTTTGGTCGCTGAACAAGGTGGTGGATTTGCCGCAGTTCGAGGACGCATCCAAGCCATCATGCGAGACCTCGGTGCGGGTTCCTACCAAATTGAACCGCTTAGTGGCACCATGGGACCATGGCTCACGGGACGAAGTGCCAAGGTGATCGTCAACGGCATCCATGTCGGCTGTTTTGGAGAAATGGATCCTGCCATTGGCAACCATTACGAATTGAAGGTACCGTTGAGTGGTGCAGAATTTGATGTTTCCGAACTCGAACGGGCAATGCCAGACCCCGTATGAGGTGAATCCATGTGCGGGCGCTTCGCATTGTCTCAACCGATTGAGGAAATGGCTGAAGCAATTGGAGCTGAATCCCTTTCTGAATTCACGCCATTCACGCCTTCTTGGAATATCGCACCAACCCGTTGGGTACCGGTGGTCACCGAAAATGGACTGACTCAACGGTCGAAAGCGCCAAGGCATTTTCGATTGATGCGTTGGGGTTTACGTCCTCAATGGTCCAAAGCCTCCACACATGAACCGACAAACGCCCGTTCAGAAACGATTCATGAAAAACCAATGTTCAAGCATGCCTGGAGCCACCGGAGATGCGTCGTTCCCGCTGATGGATGGTACGAGTGGATGACCACGGTTCAGGGAAAGGTCCCATGGTACCATCAGCGAATTGACGGTGGAACATGTTGGCTTGCCGCTGTTTGGGAATCATGGTCGTCACCAGAAGGCGATCACATCGAAACATTTGCCCTCCTCACCATTGAAGCCAACGACGATGTAAAAGAAGTCCACAACAGGATGCCACTGCTTTTGGAGCAAGATCAAATCGGAGCGTACCTCGATGGAGAGGATCTTCGAACACAACCCGCCTCAATGCTCGTTGACAGGCACGTTGTCGCCCGTGATGTCAATGCTGTAGCAAACGATGGAGCGCACCTTACTCATGCCGTCCCAACGTTGTGGTAATCATTGGTAAGCTGAATAGGTTCCATCCGTATTTTTTACGTGGGCAACCGGATCAAAAGTTCCCCCTTCAAGCCGCTGGTAGTGGTACCCATCCGTATGGTGCACCCATTCGATGTTTGGTTCTGCAGCATCTTGTCCGGGTGAAGATGGTTGTGATGAAGCCACAATACCATCGTAGTGTTGTGATTGGTCCCCGGCTTTTTTGACGGTGTCGTCGCCGCTTCCGAAAAACGATAGGGCCGCCTTGTAATCGGCTTGTTCCTGTTCGGTCGCATGAGTTTGGATGCCTGCATCGTCTGTTTTTCGATACACGATTGGAGCAGGGGCTTCCTCTTCCAGTGCAAGGGATTGCTTCTTTTTCCCGAATGGCCAGAATGGAGGCATACTTCGGCCGACATCGAACTTGTTGATGAAGAATGCGAACCGCCAGTGACACAAATAGGGGGTCATGTTGAAGTGGGTCAAGGCTTGGACGAAGCATGCGGTGGGGCATTGTCTTGATGCTGTTGCTTCTCCAAGCGGCGGTTCCAGTTGCGCCTTTAGGCGCCTCTGCTCAAAGTCCGGAGGCACGAAGTGCTTCTGGCGAACTCATCGGCCTTGACGAGGTCGTCGTGCACTGCAATGAATTGATTGAAGTGTCATTCGCAGTGCAGAACACTGGATCAGATACACAAACTTTTGTCATCAACGCAACCAGTGTGCCTGCGGGCATCTCAATCTCAGGCCTTCCTTTGACCCACACGATTGAAGCTGGGTACCTGAAATCGTTGAAATTTAACCTCAGTGGTCAAGCCACTGCTGCATTAGGAACTGTGACATTACCGATTGAATTGTCAACACTTGACAACCAATCATGGTCGCTCGAACAAAATCTGAGTGTGATCATAGCGCCTTATTCGCGATTGGATTTTGGGGTTCAAGGTGTCTCGTCCTTCATCAGTGATGCTGGCGCTCGAACATCGGTTGCAGTGAACATCACCAACAATGGGTCCTACACCGATGATGTGACATTCAACCTCTACACCCAGAGCGGTTGGAATTGGGGGTGGATCATGAACGAAACGGAGGGCGTCAACGCTTTTGAGAGTCTTGAACCAGGGCAATTGGCCTATGTTTACATCTGGATTGACGTCCCTGAAGTTGTGGATGGTGCTCCACTTGCTGGCACGGGGCCTCGATTCCAATTGAAGGCGGTTTCGGGGGTTGACCGTGCCATCTCACAATGGTCGTTTGACCTCTTAGCGGAAGCATACAAGAATGCATCAATTGATACGAAAGGCGATGATTTAGTGCTCGACCCGGGTGCAAACGGTCGCGTTGAAGTCAATGTTCGGAATGTCGGCAACACACCAAACAAACTCAACATCACACTTCAGGCAATTGATGAACAAGGCATTCCCATCACAGGAGAGTCTCTCGACGACCGAATCGTTCGGAACGGGTGGACTATGGCGTTGTTTAGCGGTCTTGAAACGGTGGATTTGCAGCCAAATGAATCACGTACAATTGAAATCGGATTCCAGGCACCCGGGGATTATTTTGGAGAAATCGATGTAAGGGTCCGAGTCTTTGCCGAAGGCGCCCCTCTTCGGGTACGAACGGTTGATGTTGGAGCAAGCATCGACTGGCAAAGAAACGCCACGGTGGCGTTGGTAACCGATGAGTGTCAATCTCTGTTGCCAAATGGAACGTGCACAGCCTCGATTCGTATTGAAAACACTGGAAATGCTCGAGACACGTTCACAACGAATTTGGTCGATGCTCCAGACCACCTGACCACTTCGATTCTTCAGTCCAGTATTAGCCTCGATCCGTTTGAATCTGCAACCATCGAGGTGGTTCAAATTGAAGCCTCCTCAGAAGCCCTTGCCTTCACCACTGGCGATGTCACAGTAGATGTTCGACTTGGAGGTACGCAAAATACCCTCAATCTGATCAAGGTTCCAACTAAAATCGCCCCGGTGATCGATTGGATTTTTGAGGACATCACTGAATCAATAGATGCGAATGGACGCCTTTCAATCACCATGACGGCTCGCAACGAAGGAAACGCAGTCGACGGTTTGTTGGTTCAATTGCAATCCTCACACTCAACAAAAATGTCCTTCATCCCACCCTTCATTGCCGTGTATGAAGAAGGGATTGAATACCCGCGTTCCTACGAGATTACCGACATCCCAATTGGTTTTAATTTCACCATTGAGGCGTGGGTGGACTTGCCACAAGATCAGTCCAGCAACGGTACGGTCTATGTCAACACCTCTGTTCGATCACAATTCGCTCCCGATGAACCCTTCACCCACACCTCGACAGGGGCCTACCTTGGGGTTCAATGGCAACCCGTTGATGAAGACGAATCTTGGGTTGATTTAAGCGCGATTTATGAGGCTACAGTCGCCATTTTCAGTGCTTGGTTATGGGTCATTGTATCGGTTGTGATTTCAGTTGTCATCATTCAAAAAGCGATTTCAGCCCGTAAAACCCGAACTGAAGAGCAGGCCCTGTACAACCAATTGCACGAACCAAAAACACCTGAAGTCGTCCAAGATTGGATGCAAAAATTCAGTGAGAAAGCGGCACCTGAGGCTCAACCGATGACACTCGCCGTCTCGACTGAGCATTTCCAAGAGGCGTTCACCAACAGAGCCGGAAGCCCAACTCCCGCACCTCAACCAGTTGCAGCCGCTGTGCATGAAGCTGCAGCACAAGCCCTCGATGCCCAAGACAACCAACGTACGATTGCCATTGCCGACCAGTTGCTTTCGGATATCTCGGTTGGAAACGTTGCTCGACCAGTTGGGAGCAGTGATGTTCTTCCTGATGTCGAGGTAGCGCAGAACATGACGGTTCGACACGACCCTCAACAGATTCTTGATCCCAAAGATGCCCAATCACCACCTCAAATCCCGCTTCCAAGCGCGCCCACGATGATTGATCTTGATGATTTGGATGTGTGAGCATGTGGTCGGCTGGTGTGGATGAAGCCGGACGGGGACCTGTGCTTGGACCTCTCGTGGTGGGGGCTGTAGCCATCCCCACGGTTGACCTACCATTGCTGATGGAGAAAGGCATTCGAGATTCCAAAGATTTGACTCATGCAAAAAGGTTGGACATGGCGACATGGTTCCATGAACAAGCATCGCAAAGAGGATGGCTCCATACCGTCGTCGAATGCCCACCACCACGCATTGATGCATCGGTGGCCAACAATGGATTGAATCTGCTCGAGGTGGAATTGTTTGCTGAAGCTCTCAATCCGTTTCGAAGAAATGTGGAGGAGGGAATTGAAATTCTCAACGATGCTTGCGATGTGAATGCTCAACGGTTTACCGACCGAATTGCATCAAGATTAACGAACTGGCCATGGCCAAACAGCGGCATGCGATCTGAACACAAGGCCGATACCAACCACGCTATTGTCGGCATGGCAAGCATCCTAGCCAAAGTAAAGCGCGATGAGGCCATTGTGAAGTTGGCAAACACCATTGGTTTCCCAATCGGTTCAGGCTACCCAGCCGACCCAAATACAAAGGCAGCACTTGGGCGCTTGCTCGAAGGGTCAGAACCCCACAAGGACCTCCGTTGGTCATGGAAAACCGTGAGCCGAGCTTGGAATCTTTTGCACGGTGAAGACCCACCAAAGCGAACTTGGACGGAACAACACCAACGGACATTGTTCGACCCCTAACCACAAACGAAGGCCACTTAATTGATGAAGGGAAGGCAACAGGGAGGAACGAGTCACATGTCTTGGTCCCCAGATGAAGCAACCCTCGCTGCCTTCCGCCATCTGGCATTACAGAATGCCATTGAGTATGAAGGAAAGGCTGCACCTGGTTCTGTCATTGGCCGACTGATGGGGTCGCGAGCAGATCTAAGACCTCACGGCAAGATCATTTCCCCCCTGATCGCCAAAGCGGTTGCAGAAGCAAACCAAATGGCGGCGAATGAGGGAGTCGAAGCACTGCGTGCAATCTTGGCAGAAGAAGCCCCCCACCTGTTGGAAAAGCGGGAGAAGAAGGAGCGAAGAACCGGATTACCTGAACTTAAAAATGCTGAAAAGGGCAAAGTAGTCCTCCGTTTTGCCCCAAATCCAAACGGTCCAATGAGTTTTGGCCATGCCCGTGGCATTGTCATTAACGGAGAATATGCCAGGGAATGGGAAGGCGAACTTATCTTACGATTCGACGATACTGATACCGTCGTAAAACCCCCTCTCGTCCATGCCTATGATGACATACCCAAGGAAGCAGAATGGTTGTTGGGATACGCACCTCACCGCATTGTCATCGCAAGCGATCAAATTCCACACTACTACGAACATGCCGAAAGAATGCTTAGATCCGGCTTCGGTTATGTTTGCCAGTGCAGTGGTGAAGCCTTCAAAGTCTTCAGAGTGGACAAAACCGAATGCCCATGCCGACCAAACAGCCCTGAACTCAATATCGAATTGTGGGGTAAGATGTTGGACGGGACCTTCAAACCTGGAGATGCCGTTGTCCGAGTCAAAACCGATATGACGCTCAAGAATCCTGCATTGAGAGACTGGCCTGCTCTTCGAATGCAGGACACCGCGAATCACCCCCACCCGCGCCCCGGAATCGGTTCCAAATACCGCGTTTGGCCTTTGCTTGATTTCCAATCCGCTGTCGAAGACCATCTTCAAGGCGTCACGCATATTATTCGTGGCAAGGATTTGATGGACTCCACTCGAAAACAAACGCTCCTGTACGAGCACTTTGGTTGGACTTACCCCGAAACAATGTATTGGGGTCGTGTGAAGGTTCACGAATGGGGTGGCTTCTCGACCTCGCAGATGCGAAGGGATATCGAAGCTGGTTTGTTCACTGGCTGGGATGACCCACGCCTGCCAACACTGTCAGCCCTGCAAAAGCGAGGCATTACCGCAGAGGCATTGAGGGCATTCTGGGTTGAACTAGGCGTCACGCAAAAAGACATCTCAGTCCCGTTATCATCGCTGTTTTCCCACAATACGAAGCAAATTGATGACGAGGCACCAAGGCTTGCCTTCATTCGCAATGGCGAACAAGTGACCCTTTCTGGGGAACACCCCACATCGATTGAAGTCGACGTGCATCCAAACCACCCCGAACAGGGCAAGAGGGCATTCGATTTGACTCCGCCTCATGTGTGGTTGGAATCTCAAGATCTTGGGAAAGGTTCCCTCCGATTGAAAGGATTCGCCGACCTCCATATAACCGATAGGACGGGTGAAATCCAGTCCATTGACCGTCAAGACAACCGTCCCATTGTTCACTGGCTTAGTGAGGCGCAGAGCGTTGATGGAACCCTCATCATGGCAGAAGATGGTGAACTCATAGAACTTCATGGAAAAATGGAGCAGCACAATTATCCGGAAGGTACTATGGTTCAACTGGAACGAATTGGTTACGGAAGGGTACTCAGCCCTACAGTGATTCTCTTCAGTCACTCCTGAGAACTTTGAAAGGAATGCTGATAGAGGGCATCTTGCCTCATCAGGACATGCCAAAGACCGTTGCAGACCTGAATTTAGATGACGAACACATCACCGTAGGGGTCAGCGACACCTTACAGGAAGGGGCTCGGCGCATGTTGAGTGTACCTGGAGGTATTGTGGTGGTGCTGAATGATTCGGACCACGTGAAGGGCGTCCTGGGTCACAATCAATTTCTGAAAGCCATGACCGAATCAGTCGATGCCAGTCAGGCCACATGCGCCGAATGGATGGAGATGGATTTCTTACAAGTTGATCTAAAAGACACGCTCAAATATGTTCTTTCTGAAATCAAAAAACGCTCCCCCCAAGCCGTTGTAGCGGTTGATGAGAACAATGAATTCTCTGGTTATTTCTCCCCATCGGATTACAAGCAAGCGACTTCTCTGGTCGGCTCTCTAAGTTCCCTTGGCCTGTGATCAAGCGACGAGTTTGATCACGCGCTCACAACCTGCGCACGCAAAGCGAAGAGGACGTTCTTCACTAAGTACAGCGTTTTTTGTCCCACAAGCCGGACACGGGATGTTTGGGGTGTTGATCAATTCCATCGCTTCAGCAGAGGGGCGGTTTCGTGGGCTCGCAGCGGCTGAAATCCACCAAAGCACAATTGTGAAACCGATAGCACCGCCTAGGAACAGCGGCGGGTATGCAAAGAAGTGAATGAAGGCAATCAGAGGCAACAAGGCCATTTCAAGCATCAAGATTCGCCGGGCACGGTTGCGAGTCATTCGCAAGGCTACAATGAGACCGACAAATAAAGCACCAATGACGCCAGCCAAGAGGGGCATAGGTGCGTTTAATGGAGCATTGGTTGGAATAAAACTGAAGGTGAAATCTTCATCTTGGTCAAGATCTTCACCGCTTATTGAGATGGTTTCGCCCCACGGATACCGAGAATGGGAAAGTTGGACCTCATCTGATTCAAGCACCTTTGGCCCGAGGTAGGCAGAAAGACCGGAAGATGAACCGTCAAGAGAGAAGGTCAAATCAGACCACAGCGGTGCAGGTTGAACCGTGATGAAGTTTCTTAGCAACGTCATTTGTTGGTTGACGGGAACGAATTCCGAAGTCTTGAACACGAGTGTGACCGGGTGGTTGACAACGTCCTGCTCGCCATTGAGATCAAGGTCGATCGAGATGGTTTCGAAGTTTCGGAAACTCCCCAGCAGTTCTTCCCCATCCATCCCGAGACCGACGCTGAGGTAGTAAGAGCAGAGGCCCGATGAGGTGGTGGCCCCTGTCAGCATTTGCCGTTCGAATTCGTTGATTTCATTCGGTTCGATGCTTCGACTGACTCGCTCTTCCTCGGTCACAGATCCTTCTTGGAAACTCGTGAGAACCGGTGAAAGGTCGGTCACCTCGTCGCCAATATGGTCAAGACCCCAACGCATCCAGAAGGCCATTTCACCACCAAGTGTGATGCTCGTTTCCCGTGTCAATCGGATTTGACCATCTTCACTTGTAATTTCGAAGGTGCCCACGATCTCGAGGGGGCTTCCATCACCGTTCGTTTGCAATGGCTCATCTGGTGGATAATACGTCCCTGTGCCGCTGTCCGAGTCGAATGTTTCAATGATAAAAGAGGCACTTCCAGAGAGCGTTTCACTTCCTGCTTGAAGGACCAATTCCACTTGAGCCTCTACTGTTTCCTCGCCACCAACTGCATCAAGCCATGTCCATGTGACTCGGACCCCGTCACCTTGAGAGGTCTCGATTGGATCACCGCTCAAGAGAACACCGTTGACACGCATGTTCAATGAGTCGGAATTGGAGAGAATTTTGGTCCCCCAATAGGAGTCAATGACCACTGAAAAATAAACCTCAGAGCCTTCAATTTCGGGTTCAAGAAGATTGAGTGATAGCAGAGGCATCTCGCCCTCGATGATTGAATCTGCGTCTTCACTGCCCCATTGGAATTCCAGTTTTGCGTCACCTGCTGGTAAACTAAACACAACAGTCCTTGCTGTGATGGTGAGGACGACATTGCTAGCTGAGGAGATTGATGTTGCTTCAACATCAATGTCGAAGTTGAGTGTGCCTGAACCCTGAGCCAAAAAGGAATTTCCCGCTGGTGTAGTGGCAGAGAAAGTTTGCGAACCGATTTGGAGGGAAGCTGTAGCATTGATTTGGGCACCTGCTGCATTGGTGACCTCGTACGCCATGCTAAGCGTCCACGTGGATGCTGGCACGGTTCCAGGCCACACTTCAGGCAGGGACCAGGTGCCTACAGTCTCTTCAGAGGTCACAGCATTTGCGATGGTTTTGGTCATCGTTGTATCGCCGAGATCTTGCACAAATGGTGACAAAGTACCGCTGCTTTCGGACCCGATGAGATGAAGATCTAAGCCGACTGAATCGCAACAAACGACGGTGTCTTCTGCTTCCGCAAAGCCAACCAAATTGGAGTTCATTGGAGCCATAATAGCAACCAAAAATACCGTGGCAAAAAGCAAAGGGCGCCAAGACATCAACATCACTCACCCTGACCAAACCGACATGGCTCATAACTTCAACGATGCTTCGTGAGAAAATTAGCTCAAAGGGCTTTTTCTAGAAGAGCACCGAGTTCCTTCTCGAACAGTGAAACAACCGCCTCACCTACTTCGCCTTGCAAGTCATCAGGCAGCAGACGCAAACCGAGTCGAGTTGCTGCTCTTGTGGCCTTCAATTCAGCGTAAATCGTTCTTGCCTTGGTATGGAAATAGTACGCAACCGCCTCTTTGATTTCAGCTTTCAGTTCTGGATCTTCGTCGACCTTATTGCGTATGTGGGCTTTGAGTTCATCCTTGACCAAGTCACGGAACGCCTCAATGACGAGGTCTTCGGTTGACATCAGTTCTTGCACTTGGTCGCGAATGCTTCCAGTAAGAAGTCGTTCAATGGCCATAGACAACCCAGAAGGCTATTCCGTTTCAATCCGTCGATTCGTCTGCAGGCACCAATGAACCGTGAACGAGGAAAAAATCTGAGAGTTTTGAAGCGTGTAATTTGGCTTCATCGCTCGCCTCAGGCCACCCTTTCATTGCAATGTGCACTTGACTGACAACATCCACGGGGTGATCGCCCACCACCAAACGATGCCATACCAGTTCTTCGAGCCGAGGGGTGGAAAGGTTGGAATCGGTAAGGCATGGCAACACCAATTCTGAGAGGGCTTGTGTACGAACATCCACATCCATCTTGGGCCAGGCTTTTGTCAGGCGCTTCAGCATTCTTGGTGAGAGGTTTGGAATCATTTCAGTCGACGGAGAGGCGACATCTGGCAGAGCGACCACACGAAGCGAACCCTCCCCGCTCAGGAGGTCACGCAAAGCGGTGTGAACGGGATCAAAGGTCGTATCCAAGGCATCTCGCAGCCACAAACCAGTTCCGGCAAAGGGGCGCAAACGTCGGACTCGTTGTCCATTCGGTGCCAACTGAGAAGCAATGGCTGCACACTGCGCGACAACATCCAACGCCCCATGTCGTTCACTTTTCTTAGACCCGAGGCGCACTCGTACAGCCACTGGTGTGAGGTGCAAGAATGATTTTGGCTTGAGATCCCCAATAGCCCAAGTTTCTTCAAACGGATCGAGGAACAAAAGACAGGTACCCTCCTGCTGTTGGGGATGAACAATTTCATCCCTTGCGATGGTTTTGTGGGGAGGCATGAACCTCCGTGCATATGGCAAGTCAAGGTCAAGGCAAGCGGCCTCTATGAATGCTAAACTCAACACGCCTACCGCATCGGCTGGTGCGTGAATGTGAACCATTGAGGCGTTACGAATTTGGTTGCAAATCGACTCGAGTCGAGACTTTGCATCTTCAAATGGAGCGGAGGCTAACAAATTATTCATGGCCACCACTTGTTAAGCGGAATGAAGCGTTGTTCATCAGTCTGCCGAAGCGACAGAGCCAATTAAGCAATCACTCAACCATGAGTCGGAGTTCGTCTCGCTTGTATCGCCAATCGCTTGGCAAGCGGCCTTCGCTCTTGTAGTAGTTCGCCAATCGGCGAATCTTTGCCTCTGTGATCTCGAGTGAACGCTTGTTGTGAAGGTCCTTGTGATTGCCACTGCCCAAGTGGTTGATGATGGCCACAGCTTGTCGCATGAGGTTCATCATGTCCTCTGGGTAGGTGCCACCGATGTCGTTCTCAAGGAGAACGGCGCCGATGCGCTTTCCAAGAACGAGTCGGACGTTAGGAACGGCGTGTTGATCTCGAAGAATTGTACCGATTTGAGCGGTGGTGTGACCTGCTTTACCGAGGTCAAGAATGAGTTCAGTGACCGCTTTAGCATCGGTGTTTGACCACTCTGGTGCTTCGCTCACAAAAGGTCTGCTCGAGCCGCTCTTTCCTTTGCGTGACTTGTACATACGTGCCATAAGGACATCTCCAAGGAAAACGGCGACTTGTCACCCCTTCTTAATCGCTCCGCTTGTTCCCAACGCGAAACAATGATGCAAACCAGTGGACTGAACCCCCGAACGTGTACATTCAAAGTCGCTGATGGGACTTCGCCAACCGCCCCGGGGTGCTTGGCCATTCCCATCCCGGTGCATGCGCTCTGGCGAGGCCAACAACCTCACCGTTTTGGAGCACCAACAGATCGGAACCACAACGAATTGCGGGGTCGTGACGTTCGACAATTGTACCAAAAATGTCACCCTTCCATTTGACATCAGGTCGCAAGTGGACTTCGGGAAGTGCCTTTGTTGCCGCCAAATCTCGAATCACCGCTTTCGAAAGGGAGAAGCCACCTCGATCGATTGACCAAAGCGCCATTTGGTTCCCGTCTTTTTCGAGGCGATAACGAGGTGGTTTACCTCGGATTTTCAAGGATCCAACCCACCGATCGTTGTTCATCGTTTTACGGGCAACACTCGAAAAGGTATCGAGGAGCATCCGTTCGTTTTTGCGCCCACGGGCACTGAATTCATCCACTGCATCTCGGACGGCTGCGCTGAGCCTTTCGAGTGCATCGTGACTTCCAGCACGCTCGCCACCTCGTGTGTCAATGACTGGAATGGTGGCATGCGAAAGGGCCATTCCTGAATGGTTGATGACGCGCTTGTAGGCGTGGCGGTCAACCAACCGCTGGAACATTCGCTCGATTCGTGCTTCCTCGTCCCCGGACCAATCGCCGGTGACCGGTAAGTCGTAATGGGCAGCAGGCCAAACTTCTTCCAAATCTCGTGGAACCAAGCCGAGCGGCGATGTGACCATCACTTCATGGCAAGCACTCGTACCAATCGCCCGAATGAAGCGGCCGTGAGATTTTGAAAACCGATACGGCTTTCTTGCCGAGCACGGGAGCAGGACTAGAATCGTATCCAATCCATCCGGAGCGGTGTATGATTCGTTCATGAACGACTCCCAATCTGCGATCAGAGGATCGCTTTGGATGGAAGCACTATGACACGGGAAGCCATGTGTTCGAGCAACGTGGGATGAAAGCAAGCCTGGAATGTTCGAGCAGTGAGCGTCATGACGTCTGAGGTGTTCAACAGATCGTGCACTGTTGAGCGATTGCTTATCGACCAATGAGCGCATTTGGTCGGAAGCCAGAGCAGAACGAACTTCGGCAATAGCCAGTTTCCAGTGTTCGATTTGATGAGACATATCCGCATTTTCGTCCATGGTGGCCACGGTATGCCGAGGACCTTGTCCAGTCAGCAGCACCCCTGCGGCACAGGCTTGCCTGCTGCGTGAAAGGTCAAACAAATCGACGCCGAACCAGGTCAGCAGTGCCACATTATCAGGACCACCAAGTCCTGGCGTCCATAGAAGGGCCCCAGGAAACCGTTGCTTCAGCACCGTAATCGCCTCAATCAAACGACCTGGTTGGGCTGCGAGTTGCAACGCATCAACCAAGACAACGACGTCAGGAAGCAAGTTTGGATCCGTCAAGGCTTCATCATGATTGAGCCGCTGCCATGAAACTGGTAGCAACTGCGCCACCCCGGCCGCTTCTCCTGCATCTGCTTCTTCAAGCGAAGGAGGCAAAACGTGGCCAACTGAAACTTCCCAAGAGGGAGATGGTTGATCGAAAGTAGGTGGTGAGAGTGGGAGACGACTCTTCATGGACAAGATGGAAGGGATGTCTTTGGTGCTGGTGGACCTGAAGGGTGCAAGAGTTTCATCGATGTCCTCATCACCTTCGAGAAGAACGAGGGCAGGCGTATAGGCCAGCGGATGCTTTCTGTCACCAAGCGCCCAAGTTCGAGCAAAACGGTGACGAGCGATGACACTGCGCCCTAAACCCTCGCCCATGTCGTGGCCTGCGGCCTTTGCTTCTTGAAAGATTGGAAGCATTTTGTGCCTTAAGTTCAAAGCGAGTCCCCATCAGCAACAGCCATGGGCGGGATACAACCAGTGTTTCGTGCGGTGGCCATCTCCTGCATCCTCCTCTCGGTGACGATGCTGGTTGCGACACCTCCCGCTTCTGCTGAACCTGTCGAAAACAGCGAATCTGTCCTCGACGGGCGAATCATTGGCGTCCTCACGGCCCCCGACCAAACTTATGAGCGCACTTGGGCGATTCGACAGGGTGAATGGACCAGCCTGATGATCGATTGTGACCAGTGCACCGTCACGCTCGACATCGATGGCGAAACAACAACTGTGACTTCCGTTCTCAATGTGCAAGCTGCAAGTGATGGCACAGTTCGGTTGTCGATCACCTCACCCATTCAAGAATTTGTAGCGTATTCACTCATTGAAAAAATCGACGAACAAAACCCAACTGTTCGCCCGAGTCCCGAAGAGAACATGGCTTTCGAATCACCTTGGGTATGTCAAGCGTCACCGAGTTGCGTTGATTTGAACAAGGGCTTGCACGCCATCGCTGCAACGGAATTCACCCCTGAACAACACATCACTGGAATTTTGGAACAAAATGTTCCAGAATATGTTTCGATCCCTGCACAAGGTGGAGAAAGTCTTGAGCTGCAACTTGCCCACGCAACTTCAGGCATCGACGTCAAGGTATTTTACCAAACAGAAACAGAATCGCTGTTCGATAAATCCCTTACACAAGCAACTCAGTTGCCCGCAAATACCGAGACGGAAGCAATGTACTGGCACGCTGAAAATGATGGACGATTCATGTTGAAGATTTCAAGTGAAACTCCAGAAACTGCATTCGCGATAAAGCGAGTCCTGTATTCAAATGAACATGGCTCAGAACTGGTAAACATCAGCACGACACCCATTGTTGAAGGGCATCACAGCAAAACCATCGTCGTGGACACAACTGAAACACAAGCCGTCGTCGTTCAGGCTTTTCATGCAAACATCACCGCAGAACTCGAACAACTTGTTTCGGGAACGTGGCTTACACCACAAGAGGTCACCTTCGCACATGTTCATGCAACCTACCTCTATCCCTATCCAAATGCATCTGCATTCAGGGTCACTGCAACCGCAGAACGTTTTGCCTTTGAACTGACCCACTTCGAATTTGACGATCTTGATTCTCAAATGGAAGCACCATCACTCCGCCCTTCCAGCAGCACTGTTGCAAACACTTCATGGCCCATCCTACAGGCGCCAAATGGTGCTCTTGAAGCGGAACTGACACTTTCCATCCATGACACAGCAGATGTGTTTAAGATTGAAATCTCGGGGTACGAGGAATCCATCCATTTGGTCCAGGTGAAGGTCATGAGCGATCAACTCGATAACCTCAAACTCGAAATGTGGGACATCGACCAAACAAATTGGGAAATCGTCGATGAGCGAACTGTAACTCAAGTGAATGGCAAGATTCAAACCGCGTTAGAGCTCGCACCTGGCACTCACTTTGTACGAATCAGCCATATCGATGAAGCGAACGTCACAGACCATTCATGGGGCAGTCATGTGCCCAGCCTCTTCTACCTAATCTCGACAGGTTATACGGTGATTGACGAAGGAGAGGAACCCTATTTCCCACCGGATGAATCCACAGTGATGTGGGGCGAAGTGGCCCGATGGGTGATGGGCCTCCTCTTCCTTGCCCCTTGCGCCTATTTCGGTTTGATTTTTGCATCCAATCGGAAAACAGCACGGGAATTATCCCTCAAAACAAAACAGTTAGCGTGGTTTAAATCGCAAATGGATGCAGGCGAAAAAGCTCCTTCTGCCCTTCGAAAGTCCCTGGATAAATCGCTTCAGGCCATCGCACAACTCGATTGGGCGACCGCCTGCAACACATGGGGGCCAACAGATAGTGAGCACAGAACTGAAGGGTTGGCTATGGCTATTTGGCGTCTTGACCCTCGGCTGGCCAAGCAAGCGTCAGCACATCCCTTGATGGTGGGAATTCATGTCCTCGACGGTCAGTGGGAACTCGCAGCTTTACGATTTGATGCCCCCGAGGGCGAACCTTGGAAGGTCGTGAATGTTGAACCGAAGTTCCTTCACCGTGGTGAAGAAATATTTGTCGATACGATGCGAGAGGGGAACCTGACCTTCCTTACACTCGAATTGGAAGGCACGGCCGAAACGGTAGACGTGGAACTCAATGGTCGTTGGAATGGCGAGGCGATGGCTGCAAGAGTACCACAAACTGTTCGTATCCACACCTCAGAAGAAGAGTGATCAAGAGCGGCGGTCGTGCGCATCTTTTTTGATTCGCTCAAGCAGATCTTTGGGGGCCAATGCTGGCTTCAGTTCTTGAAGTGCTTTCTTGGATTTCTTGTCCACCTTCTTTGGCATGTGCAATTTCACCAACACAATGACATCGCCACGGCCGCCTGAACGGCGACCGGGTAGGCCTCGCTTTCTGATTTCAAGTGTTTCACCAGAATTGGTTCCGGCTGGAACCTTGATGGTGAGATCTTTGCCATCGAGGTGCTCCAGAGTAATTGTGGTGCCAAGCACTAAGTCGGCGTATCCTAGGGGGAGCGACATGATGAGGTCAGGCCCAGATCGCTCAAACCACGGATGTGGTTCCACTTCAATTTCAATAAACAAATCACCCTGTTGACCTTTACCTTGGGGAGCTGGTTGACCTCGCCCACGCATGCGCAGTCGCGTACCCTCTTCGGCTCCAGCGGGGATAGAGAATCGTAATGTTGTGGATTTTATCGACTGACCCGTTCCGTCGCATGGTGAACAGGCGTTGGCAGCCGTTTGACCGGCTCCATGACAGGTTGGGCATTCGCGAACGACATCCTGGACGAACGGTCCGACTTGCTGACGCATACGCACACGCCCTTGCCCGCTGCAATCCGAACATGATTCCGTGATGCCACCTTCGGCACCTGAGCCGTCACATGCTTCGCAAGGGCTTGGAAGGTCCAGTTCAATTTCCTCACTGCTGCCAGAAAAAATATCCTGAAGGGAGACGGTGTGAAGCATCCGTATGTCGTTGCCACGACGACGGCCGGATCGCCCACCGCCGCCACCGCCGAAAATGTTCGAGAAGAAGTCACCCCCTAGAATGTCTTCCAAGTTGATGTTGAAACCGCCACCACCAAAGCCACCAAATGGAGAGCCAGAGGGGCCGCCGTGACCAAACCGATCGTACTGGGCTCGCTTTTCTTGGTCAGAGAGGACCGCATAAGCTTCTTGAATTTCTTTGAACATGTCTTCAGCGTTCTCTTCGCTGCTGCGGTCGGGGTGGTATTTCCTTGCAAGACTGCGAAAGGCATTTTTCAAGTCGCCAGCGCTGGCGTTCTTCTCAACCCCAAGAACTTCGTAATAGTCACGCTTGTCAGACATCACCATCACCCAATGCGTTGGCCTATCGCAGGACCTCTTTCAACTTCTCGTTATCCAACAATCAGATATCAAGGCCACAATGAGGGCAGAAACGCTCACCTGGTGTGACGGGGTTTTGGCAACCTTTGCAGCGATTGACCTGGGCAGTTGCGGGTTGAACAATTGGTGCTGAGGTAGAAACAGGCGTGGAAAGCATGGCCATGGATTCGATGCTCGATTGAGTTTGAGATTGTTCAGGTTGATCCCAAGCGTAGACTTTCTCCGCCTCCGTAAGTGGTGCAGCATCTGCCACGCTTTCACCCGTTGCGGTCACAGTTGTGTCAATCCCACCTTCGTCACTGACGGAGGTGACCCTGAGGGTTGTGTCATCTCTTTGCGTTGTGGTTCGGATTGGTGCAACTGGTCGTTGAGCGGTAACGGGATCCGCTTTTGCTGCAGCTTCCAGGCGTGCCGTCCGCCTTGCCGCTCGACGCTCCGCTGCATCTCCACGCCCAAAGAGGTTGGAAATGGAATCGAGGAGGGCGTCCATAGGCGATTGCTTTCGGACGGCTCCAATCGTTGAATCGGTTCCTTGTTCACCGAAAGTTTCCTCACCACTCACGCGACGGTTTGCTTTCTGAATGTGGCCTGCATCCATGAGCATTGTTACGTCAACCCGATCGTCTTCATCGACGGTCATTTCGGGTGCTTCAACATCGATGCTGGCAACTTGGCCCTTCAGTTTGAGTTGCGCCTCTGCAGAGAGTTCAGACCCTAACGCAGCATTGCTTTGCCACACGCCCTCTTCCTCTGCCTGGTAGACTTTTTTCATTTGTTTCATCACTTGGGATCGATGGTATTCATGGTCCTTCACTTGGGATGATTTCCGCCAAAGCACCAAGCCAAGGGCAAGGGCAATTGCATACCAGCCATACATCAGTGCTGGTTCAATTTTGAACATATCACGCAGTGGCGTGACGGTCATATGGATCAGGGCCATGAGCAAAAGTGGCAGGGCGGCCACGCCCTTAGATACAGCACTTCGCTCACTTGCCATATTCTACCCACGCCTTGGTCTGCATCTTAACTCATGTATGTTGCCGTCGTGTGCTTCGCTTTGTTCATCGGTCAGAAGCAGCTCCACCCTTCCGGAACAGACCGTCCAAGAGGCCGATGGAAAAACTCGTGTGAAGCATCATCATGCAAAGCGGGAGACCAATCAGAAGTGAAGGACGTTTAAATCGAATCATCATTCGAACACCCTCGAGGCTCAACACAACTGCATACATCGCAAATGGGACAAACGCGTACTCTGATTTCACCATCAGCAACGTGAAGGTGAGAAGGAGACCAAACCAGGGAAGGTACTCTCTCAAACTGATCCTTCCAGGGTGTTTCAATACGGTTCTTGTCCGCCAAAAGCCGTAACGATGCCCCATTCGCCACCACCTTGTCAGCCCCGTACGCTTGGTCATGTGAACCGTCGTACGTGGAGTTCTCCACAGGGCAAACCCAGCCTCGAGTAAACGCATGGAAAGGTCGCTGTCCTGGCTCGAAATGAACGACTCATCCCAACCTCCAACCGTTTCAAGAGCGTGTCGATCATGAAGGACAAAGGCAGGAATGCGTGTAGGGGAAGCAATTGTGAACGAGTCAAACTGGCCGCCTCCACTCCCGAGGGGGGAACAGAGGGTTGCCTCAATCCATGATTCAACCCGCTTGAGTTCTCCAACTCTTGAAACAACTCGACTACCCAGAGCCGCAAGAGGTTTGCTTTCATCGTTTGAAATGGTGGTCCATTCGTTCACAAGATGTTCAAGATGCTCGGGCCCCACAGTACTGTGGCCAATCAATTCGAGCACGTGTGTGGTGCCTTCAGGCAGGAGCGACATCGCAAGGTTACGCCCTTGTGCGACGAATTTCCCAGGGTTGTTGTAAAGTTGAATGGCTGGCCCGTCACAATCCGCTGATCTCTGAATAGCAGAGTGAACCAGTTGGGTGGTTTGGTCTGTGGATCCACCATCGAGCACTAAGATTGAGTGATTGGCTGCGGCATACGTTTGATTGATCAGCGAATCGAGGCATTCAGTGATGTATGCCTGTTCGTTAAGCACTGGTAAAATGGTGGCGATTTTTGGTTTGAATTCTGCCCCCATGAAGCCGGGTAGTATTGAGGGATTTTCACCTCTTCCCCTCATTCGATAGCAAAAGGCATGTTCATGTGCAACCTGCCTTCTGCGGAACACATGGACCAACCCCTTGTGAAGTTGAATGGCATCAATGAGGGGGTGCAAGTGATGGTCCAAACCAAGCTCGAGGGGGCGGACGACCCCAACAAAGTAGCGGATGCAATGCACACGCTCTTCCCAGAATTCCCACTCCCTGAAGACGCAGAACATCCTGAATTTGGTTCGGCTAACCACAGCACTTGGTCTGCGGATGATGTACCGCTTGGATGCTTTTTGACCATGCTCCACACCCAGAGAATATTGGACACTGCATTGGATGCGATGGGTCGATTACTCGAAGGAGACAGCACGACCTTCTCCCTTTCACGCCAAGCTGCATTGGCCAATAAGGTGGCGTTCCCACTTCCAGATGAATCGCCGCTTGGGGGCGTGATTGAGGTGCGACTTGTGTCGCCTAACCTCTTGGATTGGTTGCACGCCGCAACATGGCACAAGGGCAGAGACCGTGTACCAAGAACCCTTGATGATGAGCGAGCCATGGCGAAAGATGGTGATGCAAGCACCTGGGTTTAACTCAGGAGATCCCCTGAGATGAGGGCCTCTACAATCAATTGGTCGGAACCTGTGAAGATTAATTGCTCGCAACTTTCCACCGTATGCCACTCGATTGCATCGTGAGATGTCCATCGTTTTTGGTAATCAAACTGCGGAGGCAAGCCCTCAATTGAGCAGGGCATAACGTGGAGGGCGATTTGAAACGAAGCCAATTCGTGATGCCAGGTGCCAATGGGGGCATCGGCTACGGTTTTCCAGCCAAATTCTTCTTCGATTTCTCGACATATGGCGGTTTTCAAGGATTCTCCCGGCTCCACCTTACCACCTGGAAACTCCCATGTCCCTGCATGATCTTCATGTGGGGCACGTCTAGCGAGGAGGAATTTTCCATCCTTAATGAAAAGGGCCCCAACGACGTCTAAAACCGGTCTAAAGGCAAGACGAGCAAGCGTTTGTTGTAGGAGAAATCTACTTTTTTCAATCGAATATTTTTCTTCCGGAGGAAGGTGTAAAAAGAGGCATGGTGTATCAACTGGGGCGATCACCTCAAGCGTCCTGTAGAGTGTTTCATTGCACAGATAAGAGCCCGCATCGACTGATGAGGTAGCATCAGTATCCCAGTTTTGCATCCATATGCTGATTGGAGCAGAACTCATCAGGTCTCCCTTTCCCGAAAGAGTTGAAGATTTGACTTGTCGGCCTGCGTTGTCTGGAATGCGCATGTCCAACAAATCTGCGGCTACTTGTTCCAACCGAGGGACGGTGCAGGTTCCACACACCCCAACATGGAGGATTGCATCCCATCGTTCACCACGTTGGATGCGTTGTGACACCGTCTGGCTGCCCTTCTGGTCCACGCTCAAGATGCAAGTTTCCAATTCCACCTCTTTCGAATTCAGTGGTGAAGAACGAATCTCTGCCCAAGGATCATCGAGCACCAGCGATGAGGGAAGAAGATCAACAACATCCTTTGAGACATTTACTTCTGAACCCCCAAAGGGTTCGAAACCAGTCACCAAAATGCGCCCCACGGAAGCCGCTAAAGGTGATGGTTATTCATCTGCTTGCACGAAATCATGCGTCATCTTGACAAATGGGAGAGCGTACCGTCATTCCGAAGGGGGGCTGAAATGGAAGATATGGTTGTACATTTCCCCGCTCCTGAGAAAAACCAACTCAGTGACAGACGTGAAGTACGTTTCATCCGTGAAGTATGGCGCCAGATCACTTTTGGAGTAGGGGCTTGGGGTACATTGCGTCCATTGGTGACTGCACTGCTCGCAGCAGTACCCTTCCTCTTCCTCGGTCAACACTTCAACCGTGAACATCGAAAGGGATTCGATTGGTTTCTTCTCCAAATTCCACTTGCGCTCACCCTGGTGTTGTGGCTTGGGTTGTGGTTGTATTCCATCTATGACGCATGGTCCCACGCCACAAAAATCGGTTCAGACACCGATGCTTAAGGTTGCCATAATTGGTCGGTAATGGAAATACTTCCATCTGCCAAACCACTGAGGTCATTCAAATCGTCCTGATCAAACTCTGTGGGGAGATCCCCCGAAATGAACGAACCAACAGAGCGGGATTCGATGGCCCAGTACATGACTGAATCTTCATTGTTGGAATGGCCTTTGTGTTCGCTGTCTTCGTGATCGGCCGGCGAGGTGTAGACGAGGTTGACCAATCCAAGCAAATGCCCGACTTCGTGGATAGTCACGCTGTTTTCAACTTCTTCAGCCGAGGGGCGCCCAAAGAAACCGGCTGCATCATCCACAGAGTCTCCAAAAATGGCAATGGTTGAGGCGTCCACTGCCACCCCAAGCACACTATCGTCACTGTATGTTCCGGAAGGGAAGATGATTTGCCAGGTAAGTACGGATGAATCTCTCGGCTCTGAATCCTTGTTCGCCCAGCCCTTGTCTCGTACATCCTGTGCAGTCCACGTGTCACCGTGGCCAAAAGTGGTCGGATTGAAATCGATTTCAACGCCATTTGGTTTGTCACACACTTGTTCGATCCGTTCGATGAGCATATCCGTACTCGATGCCTCGGGTTTGTAATCGGTCTCATAATCAATCTCTATGACGAGTTTGGTGTACTGGCTGCTGTCAAGGCACGCTAGTGTGAGGCCTCCAGGTATACCGGGGTTATCCAGCAGGTCGTTGACAATATTCGAGCTCCCAAAGCATCCAGATAGCGCTGGCAACAACAAAAGTGCGACCAATGTAAAACCAAAAGAGTGCTTCCTTTTCATGCTATAACCTCAGAACTTATCTTTGATGAACCTTACCAATCCTCTGGAATCTCCAACGGTGAAAAGAGTTGACCGGGCCCTTGTGCACGGGCAAGTTGCGTTCTTGAGAGCGCTTCCCAAGGGCGTAAGGCCAGAAGACCTTCGGCGAGTGTGGCCTCGATTTCCACGAGGGTCACACGAATGAGCGTTGAAAGAATATCCATACGATCTTCATCAATGATTTTGAACACTTTTTCTAGATCAAAGGTTGCACTGACATCCCCTGTGGTTCCCGCTTCAATTGGCCATGGACTTGTGATCCGTTCACTGAATTCTTGCCCAGTTGATTCGATGTGGGCATCAAGTGAACGTGACAGGCCCGCAATATGGCGTCCAACAACCAGACTGACTTCGATCAACGGCATGTTCAGTTGATTGATGAGGTTGACCACGCGCTCTTGCATGGTGACCATGCCTTCGACACCAGGACTCTTTTCGTCACTCATGAGTTGGACCTCATTTCATCATCGATTCGACATACTTCCAACCGAAATGGTTCCACTGATCTTGAGTCCAACCTTCTGGCAAGCCCGTAGGAGGGAGAGGCGGGGGCGCCCGAGTTTCTGAGGTGGCCGAAGGTGTGACTGGTGGTGCTGGTGCAGGTGGCTGTTCTGACGTGACTTCAATCGCGGGTAACGCCTTACCAGCGTCCAAATCTTCCATGACGGCATCAGTCTCATCGACCATGCCACCTTCAAGTTCTTCAGCACGCATACGACGATTCAGCACAAGCATCCACATCGCCAACGAGAGGGAAACCAATGCCACGAGGTACAACACAATTGCAAACGTGCTTTCCGAAGCCTGCTGGGCAAGAGCGTCGCCATCACGCACGGTTTCACCCTTCACGATCAATGGGTCGACAGTTCGACGATCCATTTCGACTTCGTCAACCAGAACGACCACGCGGTATTCCACGGTCTCACCTTCACTGACATCAGCAACGGTTGGCAAACTCGCTTCAGTTATGGCACCGGCAGCGGCAACAACATCGATACGAACGACTTCAGCCCAGAAACCACCCTCAACGGCTCGTTGTAGAACAAAGGAAACATCACCTTTACCACCTTGATTCAGCACTGCTGCGTTCAATGAGACCGCTTCGCCTTCAACAGGCGAAGGGTTGCTCCACGACAGAACTGTGTCACTGTGGCCCAAATCCATGGAAGGGCCAACCAAAGCCAATGGCCACGAAGCGATTGGAGAATTGATCGAATTATCCAATGTATCGAATGGATTTCCTGCGTCATCCGAACCTGAAACCCAAACGTCTACAACATACGATGGCAAAAGCACCGTAGCACCCGCATCTGTGAGATCGAGGTTACCTGTCCAGAAGAATTGTCCACCGAATGGCGTGGTGTCCGGGAGTGGAACGCTTCCACGAGATATTTCCGCTTCACCTGCTCGAACTCTGTAGTGCAAGACGGCAGGTTCCTCCAAGTCGAATCCGTAGTCATCGATTGTTTCCAACATCACCAAAAGGTCACCTGCTTCACCAATGGAAAGTGGTGAACCCGAGGACACCTCATCAAGAGAAATCGCTGCGATGGTCGGTCGTGAACTGTCCACAGCGAGCCTGACCCTTGGAATAATCGATGTTTCATCCATTGCAAATCCGGGGAGGTCATCAAGATCGAGACGAAGGTCAAGGTGACCTGAGCGAACAGATGGAATCAGCAAATCGAGGCTAAATTCGCCAGCATCCCGAGTGGAGGTGCGCCACACATGATCATAATCCCCAAAGACGACATCGAAAGCCCCAGCAGGTGCCGGAGTTTCATCTTCTGAAAACAAGACCCGCCCACTTACACGGAGAGCTTGCCCCGCACCGATCAGCGTTTCTTTGAACTCGTCGTTGTAGTGATTCGTTCCATCTCGAAGTTCGACTGCACGAATGTGACCGTCCATCGTGTCGAAACGGAAGTCATTATCGAGGCTCCATGCGTCATTGCCGAGTCCTGCCTTGGCTTCGAAGCAAGGCGTCACTTCACCTTCATTGCACGGCAAATCAGTGACGAGTATTTTAGGAATAATCCGAGTTTCTCCGTTGGTGTCAAAACTCTCGGGGAAGGTCCAAGTCAATTGGAATCGAGCAAGAATTTTGATGATGCTGTTGTTGTTCTCATCCAAGGATACAGAGGAGTACAGGTTGGAGACCGCAATATTATCTGACCCGGATTCCATTATGGCTTGTGGCTCACCGTTCTCGTCGGCCATTAACGAAATGAAGACCGATGTGTCATCGTCATCATAATCCCCACCGAGAGCGAGTTGCACATACTGTATGTCTTGCCAGCCGTTGCGGTCTGAGAGGACAATTTGTGCCGAGTAAGGAATTCCGGGATGTAAAGCAGCCTTGTCATCATGGCCCAAGATGGTTGAATTATCCAAGTCGAGTTCTGGTTCGAATTCAACTCGGATTTTGTAAGTACCCAGATCATTGTCCCAGTTTGGCTCAGTCTCGCCAGGAGCGTAGCCACATGGTTGATTTGAATCGGGGCAAACTGGTCCTTGGCCCATAGCTAACGCGTTGTTTGAGGGATCCTTCCCCGTCACATAGTAGGAAACTCGTTGGCCGTGATCTAGCATGGAATCATCGATAAGGCCTTGGAAAATATTGAGGCCACCCGTTCGGATTTCAGGTGAAGAAAGAGTTTTGATTTCATATTCGTCTTCGTTTGGCAAACCATCAAAATTGTAATCACTGCATCCGATGGCTGTGCTCGCCTTGCATCCAATCCAATAATGCAACGAGATTTGGTTTGGAGGCTCGACTGAATCCTGAATCACGACGCTCAGGGATTGACCACCTGGCGCAGGAGGACCAGCATGGCGTTCTTCACCATCGCCGGGTGTCGATGACAAAACCAGTGGAGAGTTCCCATCAAGAATGAGGCGCATGGAGTTGTAACCCGGGTTCGCATAGGTCGAACCGTCGGGCAAATCCGTTGCGATCACATAGAAGACCATACCATCCTCTGAAGATTCAATTGGTGATGTGAAGGTGATGTTGTATTCTCCAAAAGCAGGGTTTTGCTCAGTAGCGAGCACAACTGGTTCGCCAATTGGATCACCGTCAAAGGTGACATTTTGACCGATAATCGTCAGGTTGAACTGTCCTGCAAGAGGTGAAAGTTGGGAATCTTGGAAGTGTATGCCTCCAGTGAAAGTGAGGTTAAACCCACCACGAACCCAATCGAGGTTGTAGAGTTCCCGTCCAGTTTCTTCATAGACACGAACACCATCCAGTTGAATGTCATTCTCAACCACCAAATCAAGCGAGGAAGTCTCCCAAGCAGCGACGGCCAGACCGAGGTCGTCCTCAACGGAAATCAAGGCTTGAGTGCCGGTTTCATCATCCCAACTCCAATCGATAGTCATCGGCATTCGAATGGACACCACGCCATCAGCATCGGTGGTTGATGTGCAATTTGCTGTGTCAAACATGACAATGCCATCGCCATCACTGACCACAGAGCAAACATCACCACGTTCCCAACTGAACGCAGGATTTTCACCATAGGAATTGCTGAGCGCAACCAAAGCATCGGTCACGTAATCGACATCATCACCAGGCGCAACGCGGGCCACTAAATTTCGATACACACCGTCAGGGGCAACCAGTCCACCTTCGAGGGAGGCATCGACAGCCCGAGTTTGCATCTTGTAAGCGATATCGATATTGGAAATCTTCACACGCCCGGAACTTGCTGCCTTGACAGCAATTGGAATCACCACATCACCTTCTCCGTTTTCTGGAACTGCGGTGTTGAACGCATCGATGAGGGTTGGAGCGAACTTGACATCAACTGAAACAACTGAGTTGTCGCTCGCTTCAACAGCAGATTCGTTGAGGAACAACAACGACTCCCAATCCCAAATCAAATCGTTCCCAATATCAAGACGTGGGCGATCCGGGTAGCCCTCTTCGTATTCCAAAAGCATAGAATCGACGGTTGGAGTTAGGCTTGGATTGCTTGTTGACATGCTGACAGCATAACGAACGGTTGAACCGGCTTCATCAGCCGTGAAACTGACTTCCTGTCCATTGACTGCGGGCAGCCAAGTGGTGCCGTTATCGTTGGAGACTTGAACCTGAAGCGAAGTACCAGCAGGTTCGGTTGAGACCCATTGAGGGCGAACTTTACCCACCTTTGTACCGGCCGTAAACGGGTCTGATGTCCAGGACCCACTCGCCACATAGGAAGTTGCCATTTCCACGTCAACCCACCAAGAAACTGCTGTTGAACCGATCAGTTGTGCTTTCCAAACTAGATTTTGTCCCGGATAAGCAAAGTGAATCGTTTCATTTGACACCACGGCCTCCCAATGTGTCCCATTGTCGGCTGAGATCCAATAGTCGACACGGTCACCCGTTGAGGCTGCTGACCAATAGGTCTGCATGTTGGCTGCGACAATATCGTCACTCGAGGTCGTCACTGGACCAAACCATGTGGTGGTCCCTGGGGCAGGGGTTGTTTTGTACTGCCAACCTGTTCCATATTCACGGTAATACAAGGTGGATGACGACCATGTGGAGTAACCGCAATCAACGGTTACGAAATGGTTGCCATCGAATTGAAGACCATAGCCAAGAGCAGAAATCAAACGGGTACCAAGTTGAGGAACCAGCGAGGTCGATGATCCAGAGATTGACCACGCCTCAAGTTGATCTTTGTCGTTGCTCGTTGAGCCTTGTTGACATCGCATGAAGAACGTGGTTTGATTGACTTCCAATCCACGAACTTGTTGGCCCGTTTTGCCGCACTCAAAGGAAGTTCCAGAGGATGATGAGTAGGAATACATGTTGCTTCCACGGGTGTACTGGCCATCCGCTTGTTCTGAGAACGTATAGGGGACGATGCGTCGTTGTGTGTTGTGAACAATCCATACTTCTTCTGTTGCACGATCATAAGCTATGGCGGTGTAATCCGAATATTGTGGAGACACGTCATACGAATCGATACAGGTCCATGTGTCATCGCGAGAGATATCAAGCTCCAATACACGATGGTATTGTGTCGGTGCTGATGCACTGTAATGGTAGCGATAGCCAGAGAGAATGGCAAACATTCGTTCATCATCCGTGATTGTCCAATCCCTAAATCCATAGCTGCCATAGTAACTGCTCGGGTGAAGCGTTGCGATGGTGCAATCCGCTTCGTCAAGAGTAATGGTGGACTCTCGTGTCAAATTGTTTGGATAGAGTCGTTGAACGATGTTGTTGAAATTTGAAGAACTCCAGGTCGACATAAACAACCAGTCGTGGTGCTTCAAAATAGCTCCCTGAGATTGTTTAACCAGACTTGCACCAGTTTTGAGCGTCTGTTGAGAAAATCGACTTTCTGTAGCGTTTGATGTGTGTGGCTGCCTCAATGCGTAAGATCCATTATCGAGCCATGCATCCGAATTCGGGTCTTCAACCTCATCATAGCCGTGAGGGAAGAACACCTCATTGGTGTTCTCAAATGCCAAACTCAAGTCACCGCTTCGTGCATCAGCAGAGGATGAAAGTCCGGTGATCCAATCTGAGCGGTCGTCATCTACAATTTGCGACCAACCAGTGGCTGACGCACCTGAGAGGGTCATTGAAACATCGGTAATCTTCGCACCTCTTGGGAGAGCGACCTCAGCACCAATGTCGGGATTTCCACCCTGATACAAGGCCACATATTCAGTGGAACCATCGGCGAATTCGTAGACGTGACGGGCAACGCCTGAAGCCTCTGCTGGCTCAACAACAACGTCCGCAAGTGGCGACATAGGTGAAAGCACCATGATCGCAAACAGGAGGAACATCACGCCGCGCCCGGATGGAATCTTGTCATGCATTACGCGTCCCATGCATGAGCACATGCGCCTCAGGCTTTAGACAATACGCAGTCATGTCATCCGGCAATGGTTATCCAGTTTGACGTGAATCATAGCGAATTGGAGAGGAATCGCCTCGTATTCCATCTTCCTCATCGTCGTGAACTTCAAACCAATCAACCATCCAATCGCCGTCCGTATCCCAATTGGTTGGGTCGGATCCTTCAGCGATGTGATCGTTATCGTAGTCCAACAAATACCAACCGAACTCATGTTCACCAACAGCTCGAACCGGTGCAGAGAAAGGAGAGCCTTCGTAGTAAATTTCCCAAGCATCTGTCCAGTTGCCGGCAAGGTGGACCTCATCGTCCCCTGCATCAAGTGAAAGGAAATTCGTGTCTTTGTCATCCACAATGTAGGCAAATCGAATATCATTGGCGAAGGATTTGTCCATTTTAAGGTAGTTTTCTGTGCTCGAACCCGTTTCATCAAGCATGAGCATAGCGGCTCGGAATTGCCACCATTCCAACACAATCTGACCATCATAAATGAGTCCACTCAAACGAACAGCATTTGGAGAACTAAATTCCGTATCCGTAACGGCATAAAACTCCTGGAAATTCGTGTAAGGTTCGTAGACACAGCCTGCACCAGTGCAGTCCCAGTTTCCATCTTGGTCCGGATCAAGGTTGGCATCAAGCGGATCTGCTGGATCCATCGTGAACCAAGTGAAGGTCAAGTCTGGCCGACTGAGGATGCCTTCTGCCCCTTGTTGAGAAAGCGGCAAGCAAGAGTTGGTGTCGGTATCGCAAGGACCACCGGTCGCAGCGTCGATCCAAACAACCCGAATTTGCATCCATGAACTGAAATTGTCATTGGATTCATTCCAGCCTTTGGCGTATTCATACCAATCAGGGATCATATCACCATCAGTATCATTGTCGCTCGGGTTAATTCCGTACTTGAACACCTCTCGACCGTCTGAAAGATTGAAATCACGGTCGTGAGCGATCACTGCTCCGTTTGCAACGGTCGTCGAGTAGGTGATGCTGTCCCCATCTGAATCGTTTAGATCTGGGCGAGTTTCATTGTCCCATTCCATCCAGTTGGTGAACGGAAGGTCACCGATGCCAGGTTGAATGAGGGAGGTGGATGGCGTCAACATTCTGTCAGACCATGTACCCTGAGTTGCTGGAATATCGAAGGCTGTTCGATCGTACCAGCCATCACGATCGCCATCGTATGCCACATCCCACGGATTGATTGGATTGGAGGCCCAGTGATTTTGGGTAGTGGGATCTTCCATTCCGTAAACCGCATAACAGAATTCCCAACCATCTGGGATTCCATCTCCGTCAGAATCATCGCTCGTTGGATCGGCGACACCAATCAGTGTTCGATTGAAATTATCAAAATTGAACTCGTTGATTTTATTCATTCTGTCCGCGCTTTCTGGTGACTTGGCGATGAAATCGTTGTAAATGGCATCTTTCGCTTGGGTCAAACTCATACCGGTTTCTTCCATGTAAGCCGCCATGGCATCTTCACCGAAATCGATGATGCCCAGCGCAGTTGGCACCGTATTGCGTTCGCTGTACTTCCCCCAAGTTCGCGATTCCCATTCACGTAAATTGGTGAATTGCTCTTCTTCTGAAATGGTCCCATCAGCATTGCAATCAAAGCTGTCACCATCGGTATCGAGGTTGACATCGTTATCGATCAGAGGGTTCATGCTCCAGCGGTTTTCCTCGAGATCCCATTCAGTGAACCAATATTCGAATCCATCGTACATGCCATCGTCGTCCGTATCTGGATTTGTTGGATCGGTCATTCCCAAAAGGATCGAAATGATGGCGTTTGGAGGCTCACCTTGTTGCCACCCGTTGAAATCTGTCAAAATCCGCTTACCACGCGTCTCTTTTGTGATGAGAATATTGAACACACGTTGCGCTTTTTCTGATGCTTGTTGGGCATCACCATCAATATGGAGCAACGGTGCATCGCTTGGTTGGTCAATGCCGTTGTCAGGGTTTGTGGTCGCCAATGCAAATTCTTGAGCGTCAATCAGCCCATCCTCATCGCCATCGAAATTGCCATCACCTGCCACAAGAGGGTTCAGAGTCCAAGTTTGAGCAGAGAGGTTCCACGCGGTGAACAGGTGTTCAATACCATCCAGCATACCATCGCCGTCGGTGTCGACGTTGTTTGGATCAGATGTCCATCCGCTGATGTTGATCTGTTCTTGTGTCAGGAATGAACCGAAGGATTCTGTAGTGGAGATACTAGGCCATTGTTGCAATGCAAACGCTTGACCAACAGTGGTGACAAACCACTGTGGCGATGAACGGTTGGCATCCGTTTCGCTGTATTCTGGGGCAATCGCGTTGTATTCTTCCCAGTTTGCCATACCATCTTCATCTGCATCCTGCCAGCGATCTGCCGCATCCAATGGATTGAGCGTCCAAGCATCTGCTAGGATGTCCCAACGGGCAAACCAAATTTCCCAACCGTCAGGCATCCCATCGTTGTCGGTATCCGCATCGAAAGGATCTGCTGCACCAATGCTGGTGACCGGTTGGGCCGCTGTAACGGCACCTGAGGCACGCTCACCAAAGGTGGCTTCTGGTGCACCGTAATCGCCAATGTCTTGGAACAAATCGGTTGTGAAACCATCCGGAAGTGGGGTGCCTGTCATCGTCATGTTGGCGGAGAACAAATCAGAGCGAACGTGGAATTCAAGCCAGTTGACAAAAGCTTCATTCTGATCGAGTACGCCATCACGGTTGATATCGTATCCATCCCCGTCAGGGTTTTCAAACAAATCTGAGCCATTCAATGGATTGACACCTTTGCGCGATGGGTCCCAATTACAAGCCCCGTTTGATTCCCATCCATCGGGCAGAGAATCGCCGTCTGAATCGATGTTGTTGGGGTCAGCCGTTGACCAATTTTCTGCAGATTCCGCAGTTTCCCCGTGGCTCTCAAGCAACAACCCTTCCATGGCAGCGCCTTTGACAAGGGACCATTGGTACTCACAAAGATTGGGCAAACCATCTCGGTCTGCATCCCAATTGGCATCTTCGGCACGGTTTGGATCGAGGGACCAGTTGTTTCCACCAGTGAAACTTGAACCAACCCATCGGCGATGAGAGATTTCCCATCCATCCGGCATCCCATCGCCATCCGAATCGAAGTTTGTCGGGTCCGTTCCGACATCGCTTGAAGAGAGACCGAGGTAGGTGGCGTTGGCTGTGGAACTTGCTGCGTCGTCGCACACATATTCCAACTGGACGGTGTAATGGCACCATAGGGTGGTGCTTTCGTAGAAGAAACCGAAGTACTCTTGGCCATCTCCAAGCCCGTCACCATCGGTATCTCCCTCTCTCGGGTTGGTGGAGTTGTATCCCTCTGCAGTGGTTTTGACATAGCGGAATTCATCGAGGTTGGTCCAAAGGCGTTCCAGGAATCCGTCGCTGGCCTGGTCCAAATCAAGACCATCGCCATCCATGTCGAGTAATGCATCCCAAGGGTCGGTCGGGTCTAAGCCATTGGCCACTTCCCATCCATCCGGCATCCCGTCGTTATCAGAATCGTTTGCACCGGGGTTCATCAATTCGAGATTGGCATAGTTCCCGGGTGCAGACCCCGCTAGGATCGTGATGTTGCCGTCCATAGACAACCAGTTGAGCGTGGTAATTTCTCCAAAGACAGGTTCTTGATTCTGCAATCCATACACCGCTGTGTAATCACCAGAGATGGCCCAGAGGCCCTTTTGTGACCCGATAAGAAGTTCGTCGCCGGTTGGGAACACGGCGTGAATGTTGTTGAGCTCACGGGTAAATTTACCTTCCAAGCCCGGATGCTCAAGCAACCCACTGTGCGTGATGCTGTTATCGAGCAAGTTCATTCTGTGAAGTCCTGAAGGGGTACCGAACCAAAGAACCTGAGCGTTGTTCGCGTTTGGCCCATCGAGAGCAAGCGTGCGCACTTCAGCGGGATTAGCTACCATGCCGAGCGATAAGGAACGCAACTCGTCGATGTTCGTTGGGATTGGGGTGCTTTCAGTGGTGTAGTGGAATCGCCAACTTGCCGTGAATTCATCACGGACCGTTGCAGTTTCCGCTAGGACCAAACCACGATCGGTTCCTACATACAGCACCATTGTTCCTCCGCCGGCAGCGCCGTGGGCCACCGAAGTTACACTGGCATTGGATTCGCTAAGGACGGTGCTGAGCGAGGTGGAAAGTTCGTAACTGTCAACAATGGCTCCAGAAGAAGTGATCTCCACAACCGAACCTGCACCCGAGTCGCCAAGAGCGACCAGTTGGTGGTTTTGGCCCTGAATGTCGAGTTTAGCAAGGGCGTTCAAACTGGGGCCCATGCTCCAAGACCAGTCAGCGAGTTCTGAAAACGAACCGTCAGCTTGGAGCGGGGCGACTGCCATTCCTACGCTTGTCGCTAGGGCTAAAGCAAACGCATCATCGTCAGTTTTGAGCAGCAAGGCGTCATTGAGTTCGACACTTTGAGGCATCCATTGATCGGTGCTCGATTCTTGGGCCATGTCGAGGAAGGTCACACCATAACGTGTGGTCACATAGACATTTGAGCCATCAGTTTCGATGTCCCGGACATCATAATGCATCACGCTGAGCGAATCAGCATCGCTGGTAAATGAAAGAGGCATCATTGATGCGGTGTTGTTCGCATTGCCATATTGCACTGATTTCAAACCTGCAATCACTGAATTTCCATCATCTTCGTGGACAAGATACTCTTCGAGCGTCGACAATGCTTCGCCTAATTTGATGGCAGTCATGGTTCGACTGACATCCTGAGAAACCCCCCCATCTCGATTGGCATCCCAACCATCGTTGTCATGATCGAGCAGTGCATTGGTACGATTAAGCGGATCGAGGCCGAAGTGAACTTCCCAACCGTCTGGAATACCATCGCCGAATGAAGGGAAGAGCCGGCGGAGAGAGAACCCGTCCCAGTGGTAACGGTCAGAATCATCAAGCAGTGGATCGGTTCCCAACCACAGGTCTTCATCGACAACGTTGGTTGCGTTTGTCGTGCATGCGGCCAAGATGTTGTCGAAGGTTGCGTTTGCACCCGTTGGTATGAACGGCCAGTTGACGAGAATTGAGCCCTCTGGAAGGCTTGCTGAACACCATAGTCCATCCAGTTCAGTCGTGTGATTCGATGGCGAACCTTGCATGTACTCTTCGGGGGAAGTGAAACGTTCAGTGACCGACAGTACGCCGTCGCGATTGACGTCGAATCCATCCTCATCAGGGTCGTCGGTCAAATCGCTTGCGTTAAGAGGGTCGAACGCAGGGCACACATAACGCAAGGTGAAGACATCAAAACCACCTGTACGATGGCACATGTACGCCTCATAACCGTCGGGCATCCCATCGCCATCGGTATCGGCAACCCTCGGATCGAGGTAGCTCCTTTCACCTTCACCGTCGACCGTTCCGGTCAAGCCCCGTGGGAATCCTGAAGCGGTACAATTCGCAGGGTATGGCCAACAATACTCTTCAGTTGCGTTGAGCCCGTCGCGATCGTTATCGACAAACGCATCGGATGCATCCTCTCGATTCATACCAGGCATCGCGATATCCCGGCCGTCGACAGTGGTCCAATTCATCCACGATTCGAATAAATTCTCATGGACATCAGGAATCTTATCCCCATCGGTATCGGTAGAGGGAGGCTTTTCGCCCTCTGTCGTTTTTGGATGAACGCTCGAAACCGAGGAAATTGCGGGAAATTGCGACATAAAGACAAGACTTGCGACAACGGCAAGTGTGGTGAGAAGGGTGGTTAAGCTTCGTCGCATGTGAACACCGGGGGCCAAGCCATAGGCTTCGCTAACCTTCAACCTCAAATCGACACTTATGAGGATGATGGAACGATGTTCGGACATTTGTGTTTTCAAGGCCCGTATCATGAAGGCAAAAAACACCCTATTGAAGCGAGAGTGAGTGACGCCCATACGCCAAGAAATAGACGGAGCGCATCAAAACATAGCGCTTGGTTCAAGTCCCTAACGCGCTCCCGTCTTGGTGAACGAAGATGGCAATGAGCATCACACACCTCGGAACCGGCAGTCGCGGCAACGCGACCTTGTTGGAAACCGAAGGTGCGAAGGTCCTCATCGATCAAGGGTTCAGCGGAGCGCAATTACAGAAGCGCCTGAATCGATTGGGCATTGAACCAACTGAAATCGATTGCATCTTCATCAGCCATCACCATGGCGACCATGGAGGAGGTGCATGCATCGCTCAAAAACGCTGGAACCTTCATGTCTTGGCCAATAAAAGAACGGCTGAAGAGTTGGGGTTAGATCCCGAGTTGACATCGTATTTCGACGCCCTTGACATGGTGCGCGTGGGGGATGATTTGGCCGTCCTCCCTGTGCCCGTCCCTCATTCTGGTTCTGACAACGTCGCATTTGTTGCAAGCCACGGAGGAGAACGTGCAGCCATCATCACTGATCTTGGCTCGTGGACTGACGAATTGGTCACTCATGTAAGGGGTTGTGAACACATCGCAATCGAAGCAAATTATGACCATGACAAACTGATGAATGGACCCTACCCCTATTCGCTCAAGGACAGAATCAGTGGACGAGGTGGTCACCTTTCCAACGACCAGACCGGCGCTTTTCTTGCAGAGGTGTGCACTCCAGCCACGCGCAGCATCAGCCTCACTCACCTTTCGGAAAAAAACAACCGCCCACATCTGGCGGAATCAACGGTTCTGTACCACATCGACGAAGTGTTCTCTGGCGACATCACAATATCCCTCCAAGACGGGCCTGAATACACACACTATATCGGCCAATCAGAGGAGGAGTCTCCGACTAAAGCCAATGGCTCCATCGAAGTTTGAACCCCAAATATTTGGGCGCTTGGACCCAATGAAAGGTGAAGGGCTAAATGGTACCGGACCTTGTGTGGTCTGTGAACACCGAAACCTGCTTGGTCTCGCGTCCGTCCTTGAGAAGGGACGACCGTGCAGTCAGCGAAGTTTTGGGGGTCGTGATGCTTCTCGCCATGGTCATCACAATCATGGGTGGTGTCTGGATTTTCCTCAACCCGTATCTTTCTGATTTTGATGACAACACGAACTGGAACAGTGCGGTGGGGATCTCAGAGCGATTCCAAGATCGAATTGATGTCGCTGGAGCTGCCCCTGAGGGTACGGGAATCCGCCATACACTCGCCCTACAATCGACGTATATACGCCCTATCGACAAGGTCGAAACTTGGACCATGGCTGCCGATTTGGTGCCCAATGAACAGACAACAGTTCGCCACCTCAACCAGTCAACCTTGGGCATTTTTTCCATCAACGAAACGGCAAGGTCTGTTTCGATTGAATCGCCTTTAGGCCTCGAGTCAATGGCGTTTTCTGGTACTCATGATGAAGTGATATTGCAACATAATTCATCGAGAGCCCACTGGATGATCATCACCGTGTTTGACGAAGAAAACCATCCAATACACAGAAGTTTGAGTTACGCACTATCAGGGATTCAAATCACCACATCGCTCGGCACGGGCGAACATGAACTGGCGCTCATGAACAACGCAAGAGTGGAACACTTTCCAAACGAACCGTGGCGGGTTTCAGAGTACCCAAGCATTGGATTGGACCAACTGGTTGATGGTGAATACCGGCTTTCCATGATGCTTTCTGACGTAACCATCAACGGGTCATTAGGCACTGGAAATAACATTGGTATGAACATGCTTTCGCTCGGCCCAATAACTCTATTCTCAGGCCAAGCATACAATCTAAAATTCACCGTATTGAACGAGTTAAACGACTTGATCACGCCTCAATACCATGACCACTGGCTCGATGAATACAACCTCAATCGAGCCTCGGGCACGCTGGACACATACGTCGGCTTTGGGCCATACGAACGTGCAAGTGGCGCTGATGGTTTCACCGTGGACACGCACGGGGTTCCACTCTTCCTCGAAGTGGATGTCCAGCGAGTGGAGGTGAGCCGATGAAGACACACCTCCAACGGGATGAGGAAGCTGTGTCTGCGGCTGTAGCAACCGTACTCATGTTTGGTGGTGTGCTATCGATTATTGGCATGATGATGGTGTCAATGATCCCGGTGATCGAAGAACTCGAAGGGTCGGTAGAGCGCCACGATATGTCTGCGCAAATGTCCTTACTTGCGCATCAAACTTCTGCTTTGAGCGAAAAAGGAATGCCTGGTGATTCAACCTCAATCGAACTGATTCCAGTCGATGGAAATTTGGAATGGCAGCACATGCAAAGCGGCATGTGGTACGCAGCAACATGGCATGAAGAAATGTCCTTTAGAATGCGAGGTGCCCTCAATTTCGACGATGAATTGGAAGTGCGTCACCCAGAGACAGTCAACACGGCACTCTGCATCGATGACCTCCGATTAGGCCCTTCAAATCCTTTCTATTACACCATTCCAAGTTGGGCCGAAAAGGTGACGTTCACCGTAGCGCCCGGGCTTGCCATACCGCTTGGACCAGTCGACATCGACCTGCTCCAAGATGGGACCGTTGAACGGACCATCAAACTCATGGTCGATGGCATGCAAGAAATCGATAGCCTCAGTATGGGAGCATTCACCCTCGCCTCAAGCCACGAACTCAATGTGTTTGTCGAGCGAGGCGCTGGAGGCACAGCAGTTGTGACTCCTAATGACGCCAGTCCAATCGATAAAAGCGGCCATTCTTGGTCTGTACCTCTGCCGGCAGGAACGAGCGTTTTACACGTTATGAGCGCAAAAGCAAACCAGATCAGCATCTCCAACGATACGAGCACTGAAACTCATTACGCCCTCCCCAGTGGACAAAATCAGGTGGGCGTGGCGTTCACCCACACCGTTGTGAAAACCTCACCTGGCGTGGTCCATGTGTCCACCAGCGATGATTCTCGCCTCATTGTGCAAACATCCAGCACCTCCGAGCACGGCATTGCGTCCCTGCCAAGTCGAGATGGGCAGTTCCTTGGCCATTCCTTCATCGCGCCGTCCTTAGCAGGGGAGATGGTGTTCACAAACCCGGGAAGCAACTCAGCCACCGTCACATGGCGAGGCGGTGGTATTTCGGTGGCTCCAAACCAAAGTCTTGGGTTTGCATGGCCACCTGCAGGATCCGATGGAGCACCGCTCGTCGAAGCTGAAGGTGATGTCTTCATGACGTGGAGGGCGGCAACACTCGGCGATGGAGCAAACACCTCGGGCCTCTTTTTACTTGCAGCAGATGACACTGGAGCAAGTTCTGGCCAACTCCATACCTTCCAAGTTGACGATTCGACATTAGAGCAAAAGGTCCACCTTACGCGGGCGGGTCAAACCCTCGAATGGAACATGACTGGAGCAACGGAAGCAAACGGAACCATGTACGACGATAACGATCATAGCCTGGTGAACCTGTCAGAAGGTACGTCTTCACTTCTCATCACCAAGGGCCACACAATGAGAAGCCTCCGTTTGAGTGGCGACCACGGATTGATACAAATGCAACACGATGGTGCAGAACGATGCCTCAAAATTGGTGTTGAGGCAAGTGGTTGGATCGCCATGACGCTTCCCTGGACGACGATGAGCGGACGAAGTGAAGTCGATCTCAAGAACGCGTGGAAACAAGGCACTCATCCATCAAGCATGCAAATCACCCTCATTGGCGGTCAGGGAATATCTAACCATGCCACCATCGGCACTGTTTGGGGATTCCATCTCTCAAGGCTTTCCTATGGCTTTTCTTCTTCCATCATGGGCATGGAAGTTGCGTATTCGGGTGGTGCGGTCCTGACGAACCACCCCGAGTTTGAGTCATTCGTTGTAGTCGCCCCGTCTGATCGAGGAGGACCTGGGCCACGATTTGCTGCCACTGTCCCATCACTTCATCCAACGGCGAACAGTGCGACAGGAGCGGGTGCTATGCACCTCGATGTCGAACTTGTCGACCGATCGTCCCTTGCGTCTACAACCGCCTATGAAATTCGACGAGGATGGTCTGAACCATACGGTACTGCCATTGCTTTGGCGTCTGCAGACGGCCTAGAATCCAGTGAAGACTGGACCGTCTACCCAGGCCGGATTGATTTGTTATCAGATTATGTGGGCTGGGTTCCAGATCCAAGTTATGGTACGAGCGAAGCAGTCTGGCATACCAATGGGGAAGCAATTCAATTCACGTTGCAAATCTCTTCACTTGATGTTCACATGACGGAGGCCATCTCATGAGGCGAACGGCATTACGAAAGGACACAAGCGGTGCTGCAACCGAACTTGGCTACATTTTCACCTTCCTTCTCGGGGTACTTCTGCTCACCATGTTCAGTCTGTGGGCATGGGACATCGAAACTGCGACCCGTGAACGGTGGAATGAGAATGCGATTCAGGCAAACATGGACGATCTCGCAGCGGCTGTGGAACGAGCCGATGAGGCCAGTCGTATGGGCTCGGTAGATTATGCTGAGCGTGTGGAATGGCGCGCCACTGAAGCCGATGAATCAAGGTTCACGCTGGTCCTCACGGACACCAACATCGAATTGATTCATGACACTGGGGAACTCGATACAAACATTTCAATTTCCGGAACTGGGGCGGGGGTCCATGAAGGACAACTCACCTTGGCAGGAGTCAACAGCATTTGGGTCGTCCACTACCAAGGTGTCACATCGATCGAATACGATCGGCCTCAACACGGGTGAATCAACGACCCATGACCGCATTGTGAACTTGGGCTTGCACTTCACGCATTCGTGATTTAGCACCCAACTCTCTGAACACGGCCAAAGCCCTCTGGAGGTATTCCATTCGACGAGGTTTGTCCGGGGCTACACCGCCAAGTCTGGAAAGTAATTCACCGATTTGCATCCGTAAATCGTTGGCTTCTGCAATCACCAATGCTTCACGATAATGCTCCATGGCATCTTCTGCACGGCCTGCATCCTGCACCACTTCTCCCAAGAGAATGGTAATTTCGACAAGGGACAACAAATCACCGGCGACGCTCATGGTCTCCAGTGCTGTCGAATAGTGGTGAGATGCAACGTCTGCATCTCCCACCTTCGCATAATAGCGGCCGAGCACGGCCTGTGCCCTGGCGTGAAGCACTGCGTCTTCACCGCCATCAGTTCGCTCGAACGCTTCGAGGGCGTGGTCACGGGCACGATCAATCTCGCCGAGATCGAGGAAGGAGCGGGCTAGAATAAGTTGGGAGCCAATCAAGTCTGTTCCGTTGGATTCTGCGAGGATGGCTTCAACTTCACCGTAAGCTTCCAAAGCTTTGACTCGGTCGTTCTTCCTTCGAAGCAAGTAACCCATGTTGTTGTACGAACGGGCTGCCCCTTTGGCGTCCTCAAGTTCAATGAATTTTTCAAGGGCTTCACGATGCATACCAAGGGCCTTGTCTGCATTGCCTTGCTTAAGTGAAATATCGGCAAGGGCGGCAAGAATTTCTGCCTCGACCATTGTTGATTTCGATGCCGCTGCCAGTTCCTGAGCCTGAGCGAACACCGTTAGTGCTTCATCGAAACGTCCGAGCAACACCAAGACTTCTCCACGAAGTTGGGAGACCCGCATGAACACCTCCGACTCGAGGTCGCTCCCATCGATGGATTCCATCAAGGGGAGCAATTCCATGTGGCCCTGAGAGACGAGGGTTCGACCGTCTGTTGAGATGAGTGCGGATGCTGCTTCATGATCATCAGAACGGATCAAGTGGTAAATGTGCTCAATTGTCAAATCTGGGTTTGGCGATTGTTTGGCATACCAGGAGCAGCACTTCGCGTGGAAGGATTTCTTCGTGGTTTCATCGAGGCTTCGCAACAAAAATTCCCGAATGAGATCGTGAACGTCATAGGTTTCCGCATCGGCCTGGCGAGCCAAACCTTGCTCAACCAAAGCATCCAATTCATCGGTATCGAGGTCTTGTTCTGCCAGCGCTGCGAGTTCGGCAGGCTCTCGGTAAATGGCGAGTGCGGAGAGAACACGCTTCTGTTCAGCGCTAAGTTTCGAGAAGATTTCCACCGTGACATAATTTTCCAATGTTTCGTGGAATGCCCCCGCAGATGCACCCCGATTGATCAGTTCAAGGACAAGGGGGTGGCCTCTAGATAATCCGTGAATGTGAAGCCACTGTTCATCGGCAAGTTCGTCAAAACTACTCAGCAACTTTCGCCCTGCATCGGAGTCCAACCCGTCAAGTGGAAGCACGAGACTTGCAATTCGTCCTTCTGCGTCCTTGGTTGGAACAACAGGTTTGAACGAACGAGAAAACAACACCAATGCGATTTCCTCTTCACTGCCCAACAACGCCAATGACATGGCTTGGAAAGTTTGGTGGAGGGTGGCGTCTGCCACCTTATGGAAGTCATCGATGACAATCAGGGAAGGGGTTCCTTCCAAGGCATCCACCAACAATCGGGCGGCGTCCGCAGGTTGGGGAACAGGCGTGGCAGCAAGGTAGTCGGCGAAGGTGGAATCACCAATGTTGGCAAGCCAATCTGCGACTGATTCGAAGAACGACCTCGAACCTTCCCAATCTTGGCAACGGTGGTAAAGCAAATTCCGGCGGTGCATGAAGCGTTCAATCAGTTTGGACGCGACAGTTGTCTTTCCGATGCCAGCAATTCCCGGTACGAGCAGCGTTGTCGCCCTGGCCTCAATCAGATTCGCCATATTATCAAGTTCTTTTTCGCGCCCGTAAAAATGACGCAATCTTGGTAGGTCACCCAGTGAAGTCACCAATTGTTTTTCCACATGCTTAGACAGATCACGTTCGATCAAATCTGCAGAAAGCGACCGAGCATCGAGCAC